>NZ_CAJXIV010000080.1 GCF_913054185.1 uncultured Shimia sp. | reverse complement strand
GCCACCCTGCGCAATTTGGATTTCGACCGAGATGAAGTCGACGTCGCCATCCGCTTTGGCATCAACCAGGAAGAGCCCGGCCTTTGGACGTCCCCCATGGCCCGCGAATGGGTCAGCCCTGTGATGACCCCGGAAATGGCGGAACGCTTCCCAACGCCGGAAAGCCTGAAAGACGCCACGCTGATCCATGACGAATCCATCGATTTCCTGCGCCCGCGGGCTGATTGGGCTGCCTGGTGTCGCCTGATGAACCTCAACATCGACACCACCCACGGG
This sequence comes from uncultured Shimia sp., assembly GCF_913054185.1. Taxonomy (GTDB): domain Bacteria; phylum Pseudomonadota; class Alphaproteobacteria; order Rhodobacterales; family Rhodobacteraceae; genus Shimia. The sequence continues at coordinate 19,278 of NZ_CAJXIV010000080.1, read as the reverse complement.
CCACGCTTCACAGGCGCGGACCACAGCATTGACGCCGCGCTGGCTGGAGCGGGCATCGCCCTTGGTCGCCGTGCGTTGGTGGTGAAGGACATCCACGAAGGTCGCCTTGTTGCGCCGTACAAACACGCCATCTGGCTGCAGGCACGCTTCCGCTTCGTGTGTCGGGACGGCACTCAAAGCCGTCCACACATCGCCGCCCTGCGCGATTGGATGATGGCAGAGATAGACAAAACAGCCGAAGTGACTCAAAACTTGATCATCACGCCGATCGAGGAGATTCCCACCAAATGACCCGCACCAAAGCGACTGCAGTTGGCTTTATTGCCGTGCTGCTCTGGGCTCTGCTTGCCTTGTTTACAGTGGGCAGCGCCCCAACCCCGCCGCTTATGCTCAACGCACTTTGCTTCACCGTCGGCGGCACATTGGGAGTCATCTGGGCAATTGCGACCGGCGAGTGGCGAGCACTCCGCAACATCCCATTGAGAATTTACCTCTTTGGCACCGTCGGCCTCTTCGGCTATCACATATTGTATTTCTCAGCCCTGCGCCTTGCTCCGGCCGCCGAGGCCGGGCTGATCGCCTACCTTTGGCCCCTTCTGATTGTACTGATGTCTGGCCTGCTGCCCGGCGAAAGCCTCCGCACAGGACATCTCTTGGGCGCATGCCTTGGCTTTCTTGGTGCCGCTCTGATCATTGGCGGCGGAGGCCTTGGTTTCAACCCAACCCACCTACCCGGCTATGGCCTGGCCCTGGCCTGTGCGTTCACCTGGTCAAGCTACTCTATCCTGTCGCGCCGCCTTGGCGACATTCCAACCGTCTCTGTTGTGGTCTTTTGTCTCGCAACTGCAGCACTCTCCACAGGGCTGCACCTCCTACTCGAAGACACCATCTGGCCCACCGACACACTCACATGGGCTTCAGTCTTCGCGCTCGGCCTCGGCCCGGTTGGACTGGCATTTTATGTCTGGGATGTGGGGGTCAAACGCGGCGACATTCAACTTTTGGGCACCGCCTCTTATGCGGCGCCATTGTTGTCGACCATTGTGTTGGTGTTGGCTGGTTTTGCAGAGCCCACCTTGCATCTGGGGGCTGCCGCCTTGCTGATCACTGGCGGCGCGGTGCTTGCCGCGCGCGCCAGCTTGAAATCTAGCTAGGCGTTATGCGGATAATCGCGTGATTTCTTCTTTGAGGCGGAGTTTCTGCTTTTTAAGTTCCGCGACATCAAGATCACTGCTGCCAGGGGCGCGTTGTTCTTGTTCGACTTGGTCAGAGAGGGTTTCGTGCTTGCGTTTCAGCTCTTCGAGGTGTGCGCTTACGCTCATCATGTTCTCCTATGCAAACAATATGTAACAACCCCAGTGCACCACAGTTTTTGCCGCCTGTCACGTGCCACTTGTGACGTATTCTTAACACTGGAAAATTTCCGCCGACGCAGTCGCAAAACAGTCGTAATACCGACGTGATACCGACGTGGATTTTGGCAGAATCAGACAGACTTACTGACCCGAGCGTTGCGTTCACGATTTAAGGGAATGGGAGCGCAGCCCCGTCGCGCAAAACGGACCGAATTTGGGCTGTATAGCTTTCTCCATCTTGGGTGTGCGCCTCCCCCTCATGCATCCGAACCGGCGCATGTAAGCGAAACGCCGCACGCCCACCTTTGACACCGCGCACCAGTACCAAGTTTGCGTCTCGACCGGTTCGCGCCTGCAAAGGCATCACTTGCACAGAGCCAAGCACACCCTGCATCGCGGACAACAAGTCCAACAGACGTTCCGCTCGGTGCACAAATGTGGCTGTACCTTTGACCGCAAGCCGCTTTGCCGCCACCGCAACCCAGGTGTCCAGCGGGGTGTCCTCCCCCATTGCAACATCGCGACCAGCATCTTGCGCGGCAGTGCTCGCAGCGCGATCAAAGTAAGGAGGGTTGGCAAAGACATGGTCAAACTGCAACTGACGTAGCTCCATTGGCAATGCAGCCAAATCAGCTTCCCAGATCGTCGCATCCACACCATTCTCTTTGGCATTGCGATGCGCCAACGCAGCATAGTCCTGCTGCAATTCCACAGCGTGAACTATCAGGTTCGGCACACGTTTCGCCAAACACAGGAACGCGGCCCCGGCCCCGCTGCCCAATTCCAACACCCGCGCTCCAGCCTTGGCCGGGATTGTTGCCGCCAACAAAACTGGATCAACCCCCGCGCGATAACCGTCTTTGGGTTGCCATAAGGTCACGCGGCCATTCAAAAAATCGTTTTGGGTCAGCTCTGCACTCACAACGCCCGCCCCAACGCGATGTCATTATCAAGCATAACCCGTTCTGCCTGTTGCAATTCTTCTGTGCGCACCATCAATCGGCGCGGCAATATGCCAATGCTTCCTTCCAGGACGCTCATGTTTACGTCCATTTCAAAGCAGGCTATACCCTCCCCCTGAAGCAGGGCTGTGGCAAAGGCGATGGTGGTTGGATCTGTGCTACGCAAAAGCTCTTTCATAATAACGATGTAAGGTTAGGGGACGGCCAATGTCGACCCCTCACGACAGGAAGTCCAATATGAGTCTCGATCACGCCGCAAGCAAGCCGCACGAAGCCCTCGCAGTCCTGCTGCGCGATGATATGGAAGCGGTGAATTCCCTGATCGAGGCCCGCATGGCCTCCAAACATGCGCCTCGTATTCCAGAAGTGACCGCGCATTTGGTTGGTGCAGGTGGCAAACGCTTGCGCCCTATGCTGACTTTGGCTGCCGCCAAATTGTGTGGTTATGACGGCCCCTATCACGTGCACCTCGCGGCAACTGTTGAGTTTATTCACACGGCTACTTTGCTGCATGATGATGTCGTGGACGAAAGCGAGCAACGCCGTGGACGCCCCACAGCCAACCTGCTTTGGGACAACAAAAGCTCGGTATTGGTAGGAGACTACCTGTTCTCCCGCAGCTTCCAACTGATGACCGAAACCAACAACATCGACGTTTTGCGCATTCTGTCCAATGCCTCTGCAACCATTGCGGAAGGTGAGGTGTTGCAGCTCACCGCCGCCACCGATCTCTCGACCAACGAGGATATTTACCTACAGGTGGTACGAGGAAAGACCGCGGCTTTGTTTTCGGCAGCAACCGAAGTCGGCGGTGTGATCGCAGGCGCGGATGCGGAGCATGTGCAGGCATTGTTTGACTACGGTGACGCGCTAGGCATCGCGTTTCAGATTGCAGATGACCTGCTCGATTATCAGGGCGACTCAGCCCAAACCGGCAAAAATGTGGGCGACGATTTCCGCGAAAGAAAGTTAACGTTGCCGGTGATCAAAGCCGTTGCACAGGCCACCGACGAGGAACGCATCTTCTGGGAACGCACAATTGAAAAAGGTCGCCAAGAAGACGGCGACCTAGATCATGCGCTTTCGCTTATGGACAAATACAACACTTTGACTCGCACCCGCGACGACGCAATGCAGTGGGCAGAAAAAGCCAAGGACGCAGTGAAAAAACTTCCAGACCACGAAATCCGTGGCTTGCTGTCCGGCATCGCCGACTACGTTGTCGCGCGCCTGAACTAAGCGAACCGCGCCCCAACCCTCTGCGTCGCAACACACCACCAGTCAGGATGTCGGTGGCGCAACAGCTCTAATGCTGCATCGCGTTCTGATGCGTTTTTAAAGACCGCAAAGCACGTCGCCCCCGAGCCCGACATCCGCGTCAACGCGCATCCGTTGGTCTGCGACAGCTCGGCTAACACCTGTCCGATCACTGGCTGCAGTCCAACCGCTGCCGCCTGCATGTCATTTCTCTGGTGTGCGAGCCAATTGATCACTCCATCAAAGTCCTGCCATTTTGGGAAAGGGCTATCCATCAATGGGTTATCCCTCTCGTCCATCTCATCAAACACCCGAGGGGTCGAAACTGATACGCGAGGGTTCACAAGCAGCATCGACCAGTCCGGTGGAGTATCCAATCGGTCAATGTCTTCCCCAATACCCCGCATACGGACAAGCTCCGACTCCATACACACCGGGACATCAGCCCCCAAAGAGGAAAGCGTTTCTCGGTCAGGTCGCGGCAGGTCGTACAAAGCACATAGCGCACGGATCGCAGCGGCCCCATCAGACGAGCCGCCCCCAATGCCAGCCATCGCAGGCAGCGATTTGTGCAACGTGATCTTCGCCGACACGCCCAGCATCTCCGCCGCACGGATTACCAAATTGCTACGGTCGGTCGGGACCCCCGCAGCCATTGGCCCCACCACGGTCAAGCTGGTTTCGCGCGCCTTCTCCACAGTCAAACGATCCCCAACGTCCGTTAGCATCACCAACGAGTCCAATTGATGGTAACCGTCTGCCCGTCGCCCGGTCACATGTAATGTCAGGTTGATTTTAGCGGGCGCAAAAGCCTCAATTGCCATCCGTCGCCGTCAAAGGCTCTGCGCCTTCCTCTTCAAGTACAACGTCCAAGCCCACATCAAGTTTGCGGCGAATGCGGTCGGGCTTGGCCTCTTCCGCGGTCTCTTCATCCACAAAGCTCAACGCACGCCGCCATTGAAACTGCGCCTCAAGCTCACGCCCAACTGCCCAATACACATCACCCAGATGGTCTGTCACAACTGGATCAACCGGCATCAGTTCACTGGCTCGCTCCATTGGCCCAACCGCTTCCTCGTAGCGCCCCATGCGGAACAACACCCAAGCAAGACTATCAACTATGTATCCGCTGTCAGGACGTGCCGCGACAGCACGCTCAATCATGCTCAACGCCTCGTCTAGTTTGATCTGCTTTTCGACCAGCGAATAGCCAAGGTAGTTAAGCACCTGCGGTTGCTCAGGGTTCAGTTCCAACGCCTTGCGGAAATCGGCTTCTGCGGCTTCCCAGTTTCCCAGGCGTTCATGGCTGATGGCACGCGCATAAAACAAGAACCACTGACGCATTTCCAGGGTGTCATAGAGCCCAATGGCCGTGTCATACGAAGAGATCGCACCCTCAAAGTTCTTCTCCTGGCGTCGTAGATCTCCCAAAGCCGTATGTGCATATGGCAAGTCTGACTGGCTGCGGGTCAGAGCTTCCAAAACCTCCATGGCCGCCTCAATTTTCCCGGCCTCCCTTAGAGCTTCCGCACGCCCCAACTCGGCCGCGTGAAATGATGGATCGTCTGCGGGCACTTTCTGATACGTTTGAGACGCTAGTTCATAGCGCCCTAAGGTTTCCAATAGCTCCGCGGTCAACAACAAGGCTTCTGTGTGGTCTGGCCGCAGATACTCTGCCAGCCTTGCATAGAGCAATGTGTAGTCCGCATTTGCCTCATTTCTCAACGCATTTGCGATCGAGAAGTACACCTCCGCAATTCCGTCGGCAGCCGACCCGACATGCGTAAACGGCACCGCCTCACCCGCAACAAGGCGTTCGCGCAACATCCTCAACTCGGGATCAAGGTCCGCACCAAACGCATCATCCAGACGCTGGATCGCATCCTCATTGCGCTCCAACTGCGAAAGAATTTCCACCTCGCTCACGACGCCACGTCGGGTAGACTGCATTCCGTTCATAGCGCCTTCAACGAAGATCGCATGTGCGCCCTCAAAGTCCCCCACTGAAGCTAGGGCCAGAGCTTTGTGGTAGGCGGCAAACCCGCCAAGACCTTGCTCCTTGGACACATCATCAAAAGCCGCTAATGCTTCTGACATAGCTCCGCTACCGATGTGCGCCCAAGCTTTCATCAACCCGTCAACTAACGGCCCAACACCGGCACCCTCAAGGCGCTCAACCAGCTCGCTGTAGTTCTCGTCCTCAACCAAACCTGCGGTAATTGCCATCTCAGCAATTTGACTTTGGTGACCGTCCGCATCCATCTTGCGAGCAATGGGCATGGCGCGATCAATTTGCCCCAACGACAAAAACGCCAACACCGCATTTTCTTGAAGCGCTGGGTTACTAGGGTCTTTGGACAATGCATCGCTGTAGTACCGTGCCGCCGCCGCGTAGTCAGAAACGTAACTTGCCTGACGTGCGGCCAGGTAAGCCCCAGCCATCCCATCGGCATGAACCGGCAATGATGTGGTTGCCAGGAGCGCGGAAATCGCAACTGTTTTTAGAAATTGACCGGCCACGTGAGACTCCCATGCTCTATTCTCGTAACAAAGGTAGTCGGGGGGCTGACGACACGCAATGGGGCGACCTATTGGCCGCCCCATGTTTTGGTAAAAATTCCGCGTGTTACGATCACATGTTCGGGTAATTCGGCCCATCACCGCCTTGGGGAGACACCCAAGTGATGTTTTGACTTGGATCTTTGATGTCGCATGTTTTGCAGTGTACACAGTTCTGGAAGTTCACAACAAAACGCGGATCTTTACCCTCTTCCTCCACAATTTCGTACACGCCTGCTGGGCAGTAGCGCTGCGCGGGTTCCGCAAACTTTGGCAAGTTCACAGCAACCGGCACATTTTCATCCGCCAAACGCAGGTGACACGGCTGGCTTTCTTCGTGGTTGGTCATCGAGAAGCTAACGTTGGTCAAACGGTCAAAAGATAGTTTCCCATCCGGCTTCGGATAGTCGATTGGCTCGTGTTTACTCGCTTCCTCAGTGGCCTCAGCGTCATTCTTGCCATGCTTCACCGTGCCAAACAGAGAGAAGCCGAGCGTGTTTGTCCACATATCCAAACCGCCCAGCATCAAAGACGCCGTCAGACCCCACTTGGACCAAATCGGTTTTACATTGCGCACCTTTTTGAGGTCTTTGCCAATTTCACCGCTGCGCACGTCGATTTCATAGTTACTCAATTCATCGCCTGAACGATCCGCCTGGATTGCTTCAAAGGCCGCCTCGGCCGCCGCCTTGCCAGAAAGCATCGCGTTGTGGTTGCCCTTGATGCGTGGAACGTTGACCATGCCTACCGAGCACCCAAGCAGCGCAACGCCCGGCGCCACCATCTTCGGCATCGACTGGTATCCGCCCTCTGAGATCGCCCGCGCGCCGTAAGCCACACGCTTGCCACCTTCCAATAGCTCAGCAATCTTTGGATGATGCTTAAAGCGCTGGAACTCCATGTACGGGAAGAGATGCGGGTTCTTGTAGTTCAGATGCACCACAAAGCCGACATAAACTTGATTGTTTTCCAGATGATAGATGAAAGAGCCGCCGCCCGCGTTGCTGCCTAGCGGCCAGCCCATCGTGTGTGTGACTTCACCTTCGTTATGCTTGGCAGGGTCGATTTCCCAGATTTCTTTCATGCCAAGGCCAAATTTTTGTGGCTCTTTGCCGTCCTGAAGATTGTATTTGGCAATCACTTCTTTCGCGAGCGATCCGCGCACACCTTCTGACAGGAACACATATTTGCCATGCAGTTCCATACCTGGTTCTGTGTTCGGGCCGTAAGAGCCGTCTTCTTCCAGACCAAAGACGCCAGCAACAACACCTTTGACTTCGCCGTTGTCTCCGTACACCAACTCTGAACACGCCATACCCGGGAAAATTTCCACGCCTAACTCTTCAGCTTGCTCCGCCATCCAGCGACAGACATTGCCCATTGAAACGATGTAGTTGCCATGGTTGTTCATCAGCGGAGGCATAGGGAAGTTCGGCACGCGGATTTCGCCTGCTGCACCCAGCATGTAGAAATTGTCTTCTTTCACCGGAGTGTTCAACGGCGCGCCTTTTTCTTTCCAATCGGGAATCAAAGCATCAAGGCCGCAAGGATCAAGTACCGCGCCGGACAGGATATGAGCCCCGACCTCGGACCCTTTTTCCAAGACAACAACATCAAGGTCGGCGTCCAATTGCTTCAAACGGATCGCAGCAGACAGGCCAGCAGGACCTGCACCAACGATAACAACGTCATACTCCATGGCTTCGCGTTCGATTTCCGACATTGGCTTCCCTTCCCGGATCGCTGGGTAATTATCTTTCGCATCTGCTAGCCTGACTATAATCAATCCGTCAATCGGAACCCCACGACATTTCGACCCATTTGAGCAATTTTGCAGCAGTGCAGCATAATTCTCCTTGCAATGTCTTCCACTCTTGCATTTGAAAGCGGTCTCAGGGCACTCTGCCGAGCTAGTACGTAATACAGACCGCTGCCCATCCCATTTTGGCAGCCAATGACCAACGAGACCGCACCCATGGAAAAAATACCAATGACCCGCGCCGGCCACACGGCGCTTGAAGCGGAATTGAAGCAGTTGAAAACGGTGGAACGCCCCGCGATCATCGAGGCAATTGCCTCTGCCCGTGAGCTTGGCGACCTTAAAGAGAACGCTGAATACCATTCCGCGCGCGAAAAACAGGGTTTCATCGAAGGCCGCGTCAAGGAACTTGAAGCGGTGATTGGGTTGGCAGAAGTAATCGACCCAGCCACTCTGTCTGGCACCATCAAATTTGGCGCAACAGTGACTTTGGTGGATGAAGACACCGACGAAGAAAAGACCTGGCAGATTGTTGGTGAACATGAAGCCAACGTTGAAAAAGGCCTACTCAATATCAAGTCTCCCATCGCCCGCGCCCTGATTGGAAAAGAGGAAGGCGACAGCGTTGAAGTTCGCACCCCAGGCGGCGAAAAAGGTTACGAAGTTCTAAGTATTTCTTTTCAGTGAACCAGATAGTTAAGATGCGGCCTCGCATGAAAGACGACACAGCCTCCCAGCCAACCCCACTGGGAATTTATGACAGACCAAACAGCCCTAAAGTCACCTCAATTGAAGTGATTGCGGTTGGCCTAAGCTTTGTTTGGCTTGTCGGCTCTGTCGTGTTTTTCTTAGTGCTGGAACATAATCCTGTTGACGGCGCAAGTGGCCTTCAGTTTCTCATGACGCTCTTGGCTGTTTTTATGCCGGTCGCAATGATCTGGGTGGCCGCTACCGCTGCCCGTTCATCTCGGGTGATGCGCGAAGAAAGTGCGCGCCTTCAGGCCGCGATCGACGCGATGCGCCGGACCTATGTCAACCAAGCGCAAGGTGTTCAGGCACAGCAAGGCGTTGAACCATCTGTTGCCAAGAAGCTGGACGAGATTGCTGCTGCAACGCGCAAGACGGAAACCGCTCTGGCCACATTCTCTTCCAACCGCGAGCGAGATGACAGCATCCGCAAACCTGCAGAAGTCGAAACCCGGGCAGATGACCTTGCGGATCAAGGCACGTTGGCTTTGGGGACGCCAGCCGAAGAGCTATCGCCGCCCCTGCCTCGGACAGATTTCATCCAAGCGCTGAACTTCCCGGAAGATGCAGACGACGCAGGGGGCTTTGCCGCTCTGCGTAAAGCGTTGCGAGATCGGCAATCAGCTCAGCTTATCCAAGCAAGCCAGGACGTGCTCACACTCTTGAGCCAAGATGGCATCTATATGGATGACTTGCGCCCTGACCTGGCACGCCCGGATATCTGGCGTCGTTTTGCGGCAGGTGAACGTGGCAAGCCAATTGCAGCACTTGGAGGCGTGCGAGACCGCAGTTCTTTGGCCTTGGCCGCTGGCCGCATGAAACAAGATCCAATTTTTAGAGACGCCGCGCATCACTTCCTACGCAGGTTCGATAAGTGCTTTGTCGAATTTGAAGAAACCGCGTCAGATGCGGATATTGCCGCACTCTCGGAAACCCGCACAGCCCGCGCCTTTATGTTGCTTGGGCGGGTTGCCGGTATCTTTGACTAAACAAAAAGAGCGCTCTAGGAAGCGCCCTTTTTGTTTACAGTCCGAAGGCGGAATAAGGGTAATAAAGCACCGTCGTACCTTCTTGGACATCAAGCGCCTCATCTGGCAGCTCTACCAACCCCTCGGCCCAGCTTAACCCACTGATCCGGCCAGATCCTTCTGATCTAAACACCTCAGCGCATCCATCGCGTAGCCTTGCGCGCAAATACTCACGGCGCCCTGCCTTTTTGGATTTGATAAACGCCGCAGGAACCTCAAGCCCAACCGGATCGCTCCAACCAGCGCCACCAAGCGCATCCATTGCAGGCTTGGCGAAGATTAGTGTACAGACTTTTGCCGCCACAGGGTTGCCAGGCAGTCCAAAGACCGGCGTATTGGCCCACATCCCTAAGGCCAAAGGGCGACCGGGTTTCACAGCCAAACGCCACAAGGTCATTGAGCCGGTCTCGTTGAGCAATGCCGACATATGATCCTCGTCACCCGCGGACGCGCCCCCGGACGTCAAAATTAAATCAGAGCGACTTGCAGCCTCGTCCAGGAAACCTTTTAACGCTTCCCGATCATCGGGCGCACGTCCCATATCCACAGGGTCAAATCCAAACTGAGCGATCATCGCTAACAGCATTGGCCGATTGGCATCGAAAATCTGATCAGGCCGGGCTTCGGTTCCTGGTTCCGCCAACTCATCCCCCGTTGACACCACAGCAACACGCAAACGTTTGAAAACATTGAGGTGTGATACGCCCGTGGCCGCGGCCAGCGCAAGATCCGCAGGAACAATCCGCCGCTCCTTTGCCAAAATGAGACCGCCAGACATTACGTCCTCCCCAGCGGATCGGGTGTTGCTTCCTTTTTTGAGCGGTCCATGGAAAGCAACGGCACTGCCATCAGTGGCCACATCTTCCTGAAGGATGACAGTATCAACCCCCTCGGGGATTGTCGCACCCGTGAGGATCCGCACGGCGTGACTTGCCGGCACTGCCCCCTGAAAAGGTGCTCCAGCAGCAGAACGTCCTTCAACCAGCGGAATATTTTGGGGTCCATCCACAATGTCTTCATGCCGCAGCCCGTATCCGTCCACTGCGGAATTTGGCAACGGTGGATTAGAACGCTGAGCAGATATGTCCTCAGAAAGAATGCGCCCACATGCCTGCGCAAGAGGCACACGCTCTGTACCTACGCACACATGCAAACGCTTCTTAAGGAGCGCCAACGCCTCAGCTACGGGGGTCCAATGTGTGTCCGCTGGCAATGAAAAACAATTATTCTTGAGTGGCGGCGGTACCAGATCGGCTTTTTTAGACACATTGTCCTCCCTCTGTTGTGTTACGCAGACAAACCAAGATCGGACAGAATGAAATCAGCAATCGCCTTTGTGTCATTCAAATCAAAGATCGGCTTTTCACAGTCCAAAGATACGTCGCTAGCAATTGCGCGAATTGTTGGGTCACCCGGAGAAATCAAAGAGTTACCCGTTTCCCTCCGGTGCGCCTCAACTTTTGGGTGCGCATCACGCTTGTAACCTTCGACCAAGACCAAATCGACATCCGAGAGCTTGCCAAGCAACTCTTCCAACGTGGGCTCATCTTCATCGCGAAGTTCATGCATCAGTGCCCAACGGCTTTTGCTCGCCAGTAGTACCTCGCTCGCGCCAGCCATACGATGCCGATGACTGTCCTTTCCAGGATGATCCACGTCAAAACTGTGGTGTGCGTGTTTAACAGTGGACACGCTGATGCCGCGCGCTGTGATTTCGGTCACCAAGCGCTCCATCAATCCTGTCTTACCCGAGTTCTTCCACCCGACAACGCCATAGACCTGCATTGTTATTTTATCTCTCCAGCAATCCGGCGAGCCTCTGCGAGGTCTTCCGGCGTATTCACATTGAAAAAGGGGTCTATCCCGCTTTGGACAAAGACGGCTTGACCTGCATCATGTTTGTCGGTCCAGATCACAACTTTGCGCAGGCCGTTTTCCAGCGCTGTTCGCAGGTCGTTCCGCAATGCCACAGGCCAGAGGCCAAAGGTCGGTTGCCGCCACAGTTTGCCGCCCGGTTCTCCGGACGCTGCAAGCGCCAAAGGATGTGGCCCGCCCTCCGCCGCCAACAGCAGGTGCGGAACCAGATCACAGGGGAAAAACGGCGTATCTGCTGCTGCCGTAACAATGGCATCTGCCCCCTGCTCCGCCGCCCAGTCCAGGCCAGCCAACACGCCTGCCAACGGCCCTGGAAACTCTGCCAGGGAGTCCGGAATGACTGGCATATCAATATCTTCAAACCGCGCGGGGTCGCCATTGGCATTGATTGCCAAACCAGCCACCTGCGGCTCCAAGCGCTCAATGACATGTTGCAAAATCGACTTGCCACCAAGAGACAAGCGCCCCTTGTCCCCCCCGCCCATGCGGGTTGCTTTCCCGCCAGCCAATATTACGCCAAGAGGCTGTTTCATTTGCGATACCCCCCTTTGCGAGCGTGTTTCTTTTCTTCTTCAGGCACGCTGGCTGGGTCAACGTCGCGCAGCAAGCGTTCTTCGCCGCTGAGACAGACAAAGCGCTGGCCGCGCATGCGACCAATTACCGTCAGGCCAACTTGCCGCGCGATCTCCACGCCCCATGCAGTGAACCCAGATCTGGACGCCAAAACCGGTATGCCCATCAACGCGCATTTGATCACCATTTCAGAGGTCAAACGCCCTGTGGTGTACATCATCTTGTCCGCTGCGGGGGCTTTGTGCTGAAACATCCAGCCAGAGATTTTATCAACGGCGTTGTGGCGCCCCACGTCTTCCATGTAGACCAACGGTCGTGCGCCTTGGCACAAGACACTACCATGAATTGCACCCGCTTCGAGGTACAAAGATGGGGTGCGATTGATGGTGTTTGCAAGCGCATAAAGGTCGCTGGTTTTCACTTGTGTATCTGGCAGAATGACGCCGTCTAACCCCTCCATCATATCGCCAAAAACAGTGCCCACTGCACAACCAGACGTGCGCGTCTTTTTCTTCAGCTTTTCCTCGTGGTTTGTCTCTGTTTCAGTGCGAACAACAACCACTTCCAGCTCTTCATCATAATCCACCCGCGTGACCACATCGCCGTCACGCAGCATGCCCTGATTGCGTAAGAAACCTACTGCGAGATACTCGGGATAGTCCCCAATTGTCATCGCGGTCACGATCTCCTGACTATTGAGGTAAATCGTCAGAGGACGTTCTTCTACAACGGAAATTTCTGTTTCATGCCCAAGATGGTCGACACCAACAACCGCCCTGGTAAGCCGTGGGGCTTTGGGGTCGGGAGCGATCAAATACTGTGCCAGATCCGGCGTGTCGGCCATGAGGTGTCTCCGATAATTTACAGGCAACCTAGTGATGATCATTTGGCATTGCCACCATCAAAAACTTTGCTGCGACTTCGCGTCCAAAAACTTGCGTAGGCGCGCGCAGTTCGCTACCCCGACAAAGGTGCATTTCAGCGAGGCTTGTATGGCTTCTTATTGGGACAGATCAAACTTCTGGCGCGGCTTTCGAGATGGATTGCCGTTTGTGTTGGTAGTTGGGCCGTTTGGCATGTTGTTTGGCGTAGTGGCGACGGAGGCAGGCTTGCCATTGGTGCAGGTGATGAGCTTCTCGATTGTGGTGATTGCGGGTGCTGCGCAGTTTACGGCATTGCAACTGATGGCTGACAACGCGCCAACCCTTGTGGTGATTGCCTCAGCCCTTGCTGTGAACCTGCGGATGGCGATGTATTCAGCCTCGATGACGCCGCATCTTGGAGCCCTTCCAGCGTGGCGACGGGCGTTGGTGGCGTATAGTTTGGTGGACCAGAGTTACGCGCTGTCGGTCATGGAATACGAGAAACGGCCGGAGATGACGCTGGCGCAAAAAACCTCCTATTTTGCGGGGGCTATCGCGCCGGTTTTACCAAACTGGTACCTTGCAACGCTGGTTGGCGCATTGGTGGGCCAGTCCATTCCAGACAGCTTTGCACTCGATTTTGCGGTGCCCATCACCTTCCTCGCAATGATTGGCCCCATGCTGCGCACAAAAGCCCATGTCGCGGCAGCTGTGGTCTCTGTGATCTGCGCGCTGCTGTTTGCCTTCCTGCCATGGAACCTTGGGCTAATAGTGGCGGGCATTGCTGGCATGATGACCGGTGCCTTTGTTGAATTGCGCACTGAAAACAAGGACATGGCATGAGTGAAAGCACAACCATTTGGGTGATCATCATTGCCATGGGGTTGGGCAGTTTTGGACTGCGCTTCCTGTTTTTGGGGGTGATTGGCGACCGGGAAATGCCAGAATGGGTGCTGCGCCATCTGCGCTATACTGCCGTGGCGGTATTGCCGGGATTGGTCGCGCCTTTGGTGCTTTGGCCCGCGGCCACAGGTGGGCAACCGGACCCGGCGCGGCTTTCGGCAGCGCTGGTTACTTTGGGGGTTGGCTACCTGACCAAGAACGTTTTGGCCGCCATCTTCAGCGGCGCGGCGGCGCTGTTTCTGGGGCTGTATTTCCTCTAAAAACCACGTCGGTATAGCGTCTGTATCGCGACTGTTTTACGACTGTGGCGATCTGCGCACAAAAAAACGCCCCGTAGGGCGCTTCTGTGCATCATTTGCGAAGTGTTACTGGCGCTCGTATTCCGGTACAAAAGCCGCAAGCACCTTGGACTTGTCGTCATCGTCATACTCAAACAGACGATCATAGGTCGCGCCTTTGGCGGCAAAGTAGTCCATCAGCTTACGTGGATAGTAAGACTGTGGCGCGTCCTCAAATCCAGGCAGCGTCTGAAGCAACGCCGAGGTAGACTTGGCACATTGCGCTTCAGTGACCGGTCCCAAAGTTTCTGCCTTGCGCAGTGCCAGTTCCGCCACCTGTGGGCTTACGTCAATGGACTGCACGACAACATGGTAGGTTTCCCGCGCATGAAAGCGGGTGTACTGATCCACCATGTAAGGTGTCATGCCGTAGACCACGTCGTTTTTGGCAACGATGGCGCCGTCCTTACGGAAGGAGCCCGCCGGATCAAAGGCCACACGTTGGCTACCGTTGATCATCAACGAGGTGTGGGCCCCGGAGCCGCTCTCGTTGGATATCATGGTATAGAGCGTCAGCTGCTTAGGGCCGTCATGCAAATAGCGTGCGGCCTGCACAGCCGCATCCGGCGAATTGTCGGACGCCGGGTTGCGCACAGAACAGGCGGACACGGAGGCGACCAGCGCCAGTAGCGCCAAACCACGAACCAAAATCATCATAAAAGGGCACCCCCGCCCGAAAGCGATCAGCTGTTAAAGATCGCCAGGAAGATCAGAACGCCAATTGATGCGCAGGCCACATAGGTGGACGCCTTGATGAAGCCTTCAAAAGTCTTTTCTTGTACGTCTGTGTTCATAGAGCCGTGCTTGTGTTCCGCCATGGGAGTAGTCCTTCCTGTCTGCTTAATGCGCTGGATAGCTGATTCATCTGGTCCTGTCACCCACTCAGGTGTCACAGGATCTTCGGCGCGCCTTAAGCGCTGTCTTTCTTGAGGCCTTCCGCCAAACGGAAGCCAATCCGTGAAGGTGCTTCGCCAGTGTCTTTTTGTTGCGGCAACGCCCGCAGCATGACGTTGAGCTGACTGACATGTTGCACCAGCTGGGTTTTGATGCCGCTGCTGTCGCTACCGTAGAACGTGACGATATCAGGATCAAAAAAGCCCATGCCTTCGATGCGCAGAACGCCAGCCTCTCCGCCAACAAACCCCATCGCGACTTCGTGTTCGTTGTCGAGCTGCTTTTCAAAGTTTTGGATATAGAGGATCAGACGCTCATAAGCCCATTCTGCGGCGCTTTTCTGCTTCACTGATTGCTTGGCGATCTCTGCGGGCACATCCACCGCTTTGGCATCCGGGTCAGAATGCACTTCATACAAACGAGGCAGCGCTGCCGCTTCGATGGCCTCCGCGGTGGTTTTGATGTCGTCAGTCATGGGTGTTCGCGCCTGTTAGTTGATCCGTTGCCACAGATACGCGCCATCTTCGCGCGTGGTGCGGCTTATGTCGCCAACTTGATAAAGATGGTTGAGATGTGCAAGGGCTTCGACAAGAGCAAGCCCATAGGCGCTGCCATCAATTTGACGCTTGAACAGCGGCAAGAAGCACTCGGCGGCCGTTTGCGGCGTGTCGAGGTGCTCCAACAGACGTTTTAGTGCGCCGTGGTGGTTGTCGATCAACTGCCGCATGCGCAGGGGTGCACCGGTGAAGGGCAATTTGTGACCGCCGAGGATCAACTGATCGTCTCGGGCATATTTGGCAAGCCGCTCACAGGCCTCCAGCCAATCGGCTACGGGGTCTGCTTCCGGCTCGGTGGCATAGACGCCGATGTTGGAGCTGATCGAAGGTAATATCTGATCGCCGGACAGCACAAGGTTGTCGTCTTGGCTCCAGAAGGTTGCGTGTTCAGGCGCATGGCCGTTGCCGATATGCACGGTCCATTTACGCCCACCCATTTCAATCACATCGTCCTGTTTGATGCGTTTGAAGCCCAATGGCATAGGCGCAACCACGTCAGCAAAATTGAACGGGCGTTCGCTGGCGCGTTGATTGTAGATTTCTTCGTCCATGCCGCAGGCGCGGTAGAACTCCATGGTTTCCTGCCGTGGCACGGCTTGTTCGTCCAACTGCAACATGCGCGCAAACAGCCAGGCAGTGCGCGTGGTCCAGAGACTCGCGCCATGCTCGGATTGGAACCAACCTGCAAGGCCGACGTGGTCTGGGTGGTGGTGGGTCACCACCACACGAGACACGGATTTGCCTCCCAAGGGGCCTGCCATCAGGGTCTCCCAGATGGCACGGCTGCGTTTGCTGTCAAAACCAGTGTCGATGATGGTCCAGCTGTCGCCTTCGTCCAGCGCATAAACATTGACGTGATCGAGTTTCATCGGCAGCGGCAGGCGCATCCAAAGGACCCCTTTGGCCACTTCGATGGCCTCGCCCTCAGCCGGAGGAGTGTCCCAAGGATAGCGGATACCTGCCGCGCCGTCTTGCATTAGGCCGCACCCAGATCTTCGGCGGTGATCGCGTAGAGATCCTCTGCGCCCTGCATTGCGTGCACCAACACTCCGGCGTGTTCCGGCAACAGACGGGCAATGTAGAATTTTGCCAATTTGCTACGTGGGCCTTTGCCATCTTCAGCAATGGCGGCGCGCAGGTGATAGTAGCCGCCCAGCACACGGGCAAAGCCGCGCAGGAACGGCACGGAGCCGGCAAAGCGATCGTTCATATTGCCTTGGGCAACCATCCATTCGGTGGCTTCACGCAGAGTTTCGGTGGCTTGCCACAGCGGTTCGGCCAGATCAGCCATGCTTTCGCGGACCTTTTCAGCACAGTCTTCAATCTCATCGAGCAAAGCGTAGGCTGCGTCGCCGCCGTCCATCAGTTTGCGGGCCACGAGGTCCATGGATTGGATGCCATTAGTCCCCTCATAGATCGCGGTCACGCGCACATCTCGGGAGAATTGTGCGGCGCCGGTTTCTTCAATAAAGCCCATACCGCCGTGCACCTGCACACCGTCCTCAGACACTTTGATGCCCACATCGGTGCCAAAGGCTTTGGCAATTGGGGTCAGGAAGGCGGCGCGGGCTTTCCACTCTTTTTCGCCTGTGGCGGTGCCCATGTCGATCGCCACAGCGCAGGCCATTTCGATGGCGCGGGCGGCAAAGATGTCTGCTTTCATGCCGGCCAGCATGCGGCGCACGTCAGCGTGATCAATGATGGTGCCGCCACCCTCAACTGGGGTGCGGCCTTGTTTGCGTTCCAGAGCGTATTCCAGTGCCATTTGATACGCGCCTTCGGCGGCACCAACACCTTGACCACCCACGCCAAGGCGGGCGTTGTTCATCATTGTGAACATGCATTTCATGCCGTCGTGTGCGTTGCCCACAAGCCAGCCTTTGGCACCGTCAAACTGCATCACAGCCGTGGGCGAGCCATGCAGGCCCATTTTGTGTTCCAGGCTCACCACACCCAGGGTGTTGGCCACGCCTGGATTACCGGCCTCATCTGGGATGTATTTTGGTACAATAAAGAGGCTGATGCCTTTGGTGCCGGGCACGCCGTCGGGCAGACGCGCAAGCACCAGATGGCAAACGTTGCCGGTGAAGTCGTTATCGCCCCAGCTGATGAAGATCTTCTGACCCGAGACGGCATAGGAGCCGTCATCGTTTGGTACGGCTTTGGAACTCAGCGCCCCCACGTCAGAGCCTGCGGCAGGCTCGGTCAGGTTCATCGTGCCAGCCCATTCGCCGGTGATCAGCTTTTCCAGATAAGTGGCTTTGATCTGCTCAGACGCGTGGTGCTCCAGCGCCTCAATCTGGCCCTGTGTCATCAGCGGGTTTAGCTGCAGCGACAGGCAGCCCGCCGCCATCATCTCGTTCACGGCGGTGGTGATGGTGTGTGGCAGGCCCATGCCGCCGTATTCAGGTGAGGCACCGGTGGAAATCCAGCCACCGTCGGCAATCGCCTTATAAGCCTCAGCAAAACCTGGAGAGGTGCGCACCACACCGTTTTCCAGCACAGCGGGTTCCAGATCGCCATTGCGATTCACCGGGGCCATGACTTCGTCAACCATTTTGCCTGCTTCCAGCAAGATCGCCTCGGTGGTGTCACGGTCCGCATCGGCAAAGCGCTCGGTTGCGGAGACATTTGCAAAATCCACCACGTGATCAAAAAGGAACTGGAAATCGGTTACTGGGGCGCGAAAGGGCATCTGTCTCTCCGGCAGGCTTGGCAATAAGTGCTGCTGCTTGTATGCAGCTTTGGGCCATACGGTAAGGGTCTTGTTGAGCCTATCACAGAAGAACGCAGCGTCACAGGAGCGCCCCTTGGATACAGAAATCCTCTCGCCAGATGCGTCTGGATATGTCCGCGCCGCCTCACTTTTGCATGGCGGCGGATTGGTCTCATTCCCAACCGAGACGGTATACGGGCTTGGCGCGGATGCCCGTCAGGACACAGCCGTGGCGCGGATTTTTGAAGCGAAGAACCGCCCGACGTTTAATCCGTTGATTGTGCATGTGGCGGATGTGGCTGCTGCAAAACGCTACGTCCATTGGACCGATACGGCAGGCCGATTGGCCTCTGCCTTTTGGCCAGGACCACTCACACTTGTGTTGCCGCTGCGCGCTGATTCTGGGCTGTCACCGCTGGTCACAGCCAACTTACCAACGCTGGCGATCCGCGTGCCTGAGCATCCCGTGGCGCATGCGTTACTTAGCGAATTTGGTGGCCCTGTGGCCGCGCCGTCCGCCAATCCTTCAGGGAAGATCAGCCCTACCCGCGCACAACATGTGATCAACGGCCTGTCCGGCCGGATCGAAGCTGTGGTGGACGGGGGTGAATGCGGCGTGGGGGTGGAAAGCACCATCCTCGGGCTGTTTGACGAACCCACATTGTTGCGCCCCGGTGGGTTGCCGCAGGAAGCCATTGAAGCTGCGTTGGGGTGTCCAGTTGTCATCCGGTCAGAGGCTGATCCGCTGACTGCACCGGGGCAGATGTTGTCGCATTACGCGCCGGGCGCGCCGGTGCGCTTGAACGCGGTGGAGATAGCAGTGGGCGAGCGGCTTTTGGGGTTTGGCAAAGTCGAAGGGGCAACGCTGAACCTAAGTGTCGCAGGCGATTTG
>NZ_CAJXIV010000079.1 GCF_913054185.1 uncultured Shimia sp. | reverse complement strand
ATTATGCCGCAATTGTCACCGACGACCTGTTTCAAATGGGCAAACAAGCCGCCGACGCGCTGGCCAGCTCCATGGGGGGCAAGGGTACCGTAGGCTGGATCTATCATGACGCCAGCTATTATGTGACCAACCAGCGCGACAACGCTTTCAAATCCACTATCGAGGCGGATTACCCGGACATCGAAATTGTCGCTGAACAAGGCATCAGTGATCCAGCGCGCGCGGAAGACATTGCCAATGCAATGCTGCTGCGCAACCCTGATTTGGGCGGCATCTATGTGACTTGGGCTGGTCCTGCCGAAGGTGTCCTGGCCGCGCTACGGGCCAATGGCAACAAGACCACCAAAATTGTGACTTTGGATCTGTCCGAGCCGATTGCTCTGGACATGGTGCGGGGTGGCAATGTTGTCGCGATTGTTGCTGATGAAGCCTACGAACTGGGCCGCGCGATGGCCGCTTCTGCTGCCTTGGATCTGCTGAAACAAGATGTGCCTGCATTTGTGGTCGCACCAGCGGTGACCGTGACAGCTGACAATGTCAAAGAAGGTTGGATGCAGTCTCTGCGCATCGAAGCCCCGGCCAGCTTGAGCCAATAAGACCCTGTGACTTTGCGGGTCAGGTTGCCGGACAAAAATAAGGCCTGACCCACAATACAAACCGTTCATGAGTTGCCGTGCGGGCCTTTGATTCCGCACGTGCTGTGACCTGCAGTTACATCCAATTTTTCTGAAACTTGCAGGTTGTTACACAAACCTCTTGGGAGAGAGATCATGACCCATTTTTCAAAAACATTTGGTGCCGCGCTCGCGCTTGGTGCAACACTGGCATATGCGGAACAGCCCGCCACAGTTGGCCCCAACGGCGAAGCACCAACGCCAGTTTCCAATTTGTCACTGAGCGCGGACGAGACCGCAAAAATCGCAGCCGGCAATCATACCGCAGCGCTTGTTTGGCATGAACTATATGACTGGTCCAACTCTGTGGCCCGTGGCGCCAAAGATGAATTTACCCGTCTCGGCATCGAAGTGGTCGCCGAGACAGATGCCAATTTTGACCCCAGCCGACAAAAATCAGACGTTGAGACGGTGATGGCGAAAGAGCCGTCAATCATTGTTTCCTTACCAATTGATCCGCCAACCGCAGCCGGGGTTTACGGCATTGCACGCGACGCGGGCGTCAAGCTGGTGTTTGTCGACAACGCCGTAAACGGGTTCACCCACGGCACGGATTACGTCACCGTTGTATCGGCTGACCTGTTTCAGATCGGGAACAAAGCCGCCGTTGCGCTGGCCGAAGCCATGGGTGGTAAAGGCGAAGTTGGCTACATGTATCATGATGCGGACTTCCCGGTGACCAATCAGCGCGATGGGGCCTTTAAATGGACCATTGAAAATGAATATCCCGATATCAAAATTGTCACCGAAAGCGGCATGACTGACCCCGCAAATGCCGAGGACATTGCCCGTGGTATGTTGATGCGAAATCCTGAGTTGGACGGCATTTACACCCCTTGGGCAGAGCCAGCTCTTGGTGTGCTTTCGGTGCTGCGCCAACAAGGCAACGCCGATGCCAAAGTGGTGACCATTGATCTCAATGAACCAGCTGCTCTGGACATGGTTGGCGGCGGCAACATTGCGGCCATTGTTGCGGATGAAGCCTACAACATCGGGGTCTACGCTGCTCGTGCGGCGGCTGCCAGCCTGCTCGACAAACCGGTTGATCCCTTCCTTGTGGTCGATGCGCTGACCATTGGCCCCGACTCCGTTGCGGATGGCTGGATGAAGTCGCTGCATAGCGAAGCCCCGGCCAGCCTGCGCTGAACCATCTTAGTTGGGGGCAGTGCAGCTGCCCTCAATACCTCTGAACTCTCATATCTGAAAGACTGACATGACCCGCCTCTCATCTCGCCTGCATGGATTGGATTTCCAACAAGCGGTTGTCTATTTTGGCTTCCTCGCAATCTTCTTGTTTTTTGCCATCACCCTGTATGACGATGGTTTTCTCACCCAACGCAATTTGACCAATATCGTGTTGCAGACTGCCCCTGCCACAATCATGGCAATTGGCTTGGTCTTTGCACTGTCCGCTGGGGAAATTGACCTGAGCTTTGGCTCCATTGTGGCTGTGTCCGCCTTGTCCTGCGCTGTGGCGCTGCAAAGCTTCCCTTTGCCGGTCGGCGTCCTTGTTGGCCTGGGTGTCGGCGTCGCCATTGGTGCCTTCAATGGTGTGTTGGTGGCCTATCTGAAGCTGCCGTCATTCCTTGTCACGCTTGCAACCATGGGTCTGTTTGCAGGGATCGCGCGCTCCATGACCAATCTGCGGTCAATTCCGGTGATGAATGAAACGTTCACGGGCATTTTTGGCTCCGGTAAGCTGTTTTCCGTGCCATCTTTGGTGATCTGGACTGTGCTTGGCGTTGCCGCTGGTCATCTGCTGTATCGTCACACTCGATTTGGCGCACATGTGCTGGCTACGGGAGACAATCCGCGTGCGGCACAGGTGTCAGGCATCAAAGTCCCACGCGTCCGCCTCTATGTTTTGATGATCTGTGGCGGTTGCGCCGGTCTGGCTGGCCTCCTTTATGCAGGCCGCTTGCAGGCCGCAAAATACACACTCGGTGAAAGTGATCTGATGACTGTGATTGCAGCGGTGATTGTTGGCGGCACAGCCTTGAATGGTGGCAAGGGATCGGTGATCGGCGCTCTGCTTGGTTCCCTTCTGATGGGGATGCTCAACAACGGTTTGATCCTGATGAACCTCAAAGTGTCAGACCAAATGATCGTGCGCGGTCTCATCATTTTGATCGCAGTGGCAGTCTCACTCCGCGACAGTTCGCGCTAAGAAAGGCGATAGATATGTTTCTCAACACACTGATGCGCCGCAATCCCCGCTTTATTGAGGCCGCCATGGCGCTTCATCAAGCCGGTGAGATTCCTCCAAACTCTTATGTCCTTGACCTCGACACCGTTGAAGAAAACGCGCGCATCTTTAACAACGTTGCAAGGCGTCTGGGCCTCAAAACCTTCGCCATGACCAAACAGGTATCGCGGCACTCTGGGTTTTGCCAGGCGGTGATGCGCGGCGGAATAGAGCGCAATGTTGCGGTTGATATGGACTGTGCTGTCGCCTGTGATCGTGCCGGTTTGAAAACCGGGCATTTGGGACATCTGGTACAGGTGCCTCAGCGTGATGCGGACTTTGCAGCCACTCAAATACAGCCGGATTACTGGACCGTGTTCAGCATGGATAAGGCCCGCGAAGCGGCACAAGCCGCAGCCAAGGTTGGCCGGGTGCAAAACATCCTTGTGCGTATTCAAACCAGTGGCGACACGTTTTATCGGGGCCACGAAGGTGGGTTTGACGCCGAGAAAATCACCCAGATTGCGGATGACATTGACGCATTGGATGGGGCGCGGTTTGCCGGCATCACCACCTTTCCAGCGCTGCTGTTTGATCAAGACAGTGGTCAGGTGACGCCGACACAAAACCTCGCCACGTTGTCCAAAGCTCTGAGAGCGTTATCCAACGCAGGCCGCACAGATATCGAAGTCAATGCACCAGGGACCAATTCGGTCAATCTGCTGCCGGCCTTGGCCAAAGCTGGTGCGACCCAAGTTGAACCGGGCAATGCCCTACATGGCACAACCCCGCTGCACGCGGTGCAAGATTTGCCCGAACTCCCAGCGGTTCTGTATCTTTCTGAAGTGTCCCATCACCATAAGGATGAAGCTTATTGCTTTGGCGGCGGGCTCTATATCGATCCAGTTTTTCCAGAATATGAGGTTCAAGCGTTGGTGTCAGGCACGCCCACATCAGACACCTCAGCCCTGCACCCGGTCGACGTCCCTGAATACAAAGCCATCGATTATTACGGCATGATCGACGCCACAGGACGGCCCCGGCCCAAAACTGGCGATACGGTTATCTTTGGCTTTCGCGGACAAAGTTTTGTCACCCGCGCCAATTGCGTGGGAATTCTCGGCACGGGCACAGACAGCCCCCGCGTCACCACCGTCGAAAACATCTTTGGTCAGCCAATTGAACGCCACAAAGGATCCACATCATGAGCGGCGCAGAAGTTCTTGCCCTTAACAATATCCACAAGGCTTTTGGTGGCGTGGTTGCCATTCAAGACTTTTCCCTCAACCTAAAGGCGGGAGAAGTGGTGGCTTTGGTTGGAGACAACGGCGCCGGTAAATCGACGCTGATCAAAATCATCTCGGGCGTCTATAGCCCAACCTCCGGAGATATTGAGCTCGACGGCGAAAAAGCCGGCTTTCGAGACGCCTCCGCTGCACGCGAAATGGGGATCGAAGTGGTTTACCAGGACCTTGCGCTTGCAGACCAACAGCCGGTCTACATGAACATGTTTTTGGGCCGGGAACTGACCAAAGGCCCCCTCAATCTGCTGGACAAAAAGCGGATGCGGCGCGAAACGCAGGAACTGGTTGATGAGCTGGATGTGCGCATTCCTTCCGCCAGTTCGACAATTAGCAATCTGTCAGGTGGACAGCGCCAGGGCGTCGCCATTGCTCGTGCCACCCATTGGGCGAGCAAGCTTGTGCTACTGGATGAGCCCACCGCAGCCCTTGGTGTCGCGGAGACCGCACGGGTTGAGGCCCTAATTGAGCAACTGAAAGCCAAAGATCTCGCCATTCTGATTATCAGCCACAGTCTCGATCAAGTCTTCCGGCTTTCAGATCGGATTTGCGTGCTGCGTCGCGGTGAACAGATCGGCGTGCGCGAGACTGCAAAAACCGACAAGAACGAAATTGTTTCCATGATCACCGGTGTGGCGTGATGACAAAACACGCAACCGTCATGGCGTCTGAAATCCATGAAATCCCTTCCGTTTTGGAAAGCCAAATTGCCAATGGATTGGAGCAATACATTGCCGCGGGGCGCGCTGCTGCTGCCGGTTCTCCACGTGGCTTTGTCACTTGTGCGCGCGGCACGTCAGATCATGCTGCAACGTTTTTTAAGTATGTGATGGAGCTCAAAACCGGTTTGCCGGTGGCCTCAATTGGCCCTTCTGTGGCGTCTGTTTATGACACGCCGCTCAAGTTGGATGGCTTTGCCTGTCTGACCTTTTCGCAATCCGGGGGCAGTCCGGATTTGGCCGCACTTCAAGCTGCAGCGAAATCAGGCGGGGCCTCCACTTACGCGTTTCTGAACGTGGCAGAGAGCCCTGTTGGTCAGGGAGCTGATTTGGTTTTGCCTCTTCTGGCAGGGCCGGAGCTGGCGGTTGCGGCAACAAAGTCCTACGTGGCGACCCTTTTCGCCATTCTTGGGTTTGCGGCGGGTTTCTGTGAAGACAAAGTGCTGGAAAAAGCGCTGCGTAGTTTTCCGGATCAGGCGCGACTGGCTTTGTCACAAGATTGGACTCAGGCGCAGTTTTCCCTGGCGCGGGCCGCTTCCCTGTTCACGGTTGGGCGAGGGCCGGGCATGGCGGTGGCAGCTGAGGCAGCCCTCAAACTCAAGGAAACATGTCGCATTCATGCCGAGGTCTATTCAGCGGCGGAGGTGTTGCACGGCCCCGTGGTAATCGCGCAACGGCAATTTGCGGCCTTGTTGTTTGATCCCGAAGACCAAGCACGCCAATCGGTTTTGGAGGTCAAAAGCGCTTTGGCCAACAAACAAGCGGATGCCTTTCTCGTCACGTCACAAGCGAATGATCCGCTGTGTTTGTCCGTCCCTGCATCGCAACACCCGCTGTTGCACCCGCTTTTACAGATCATTGGGTTCTATGTGTTTGTCGAAGAGCTTTCCCGTAACCTTGGTGAAAACGCGGACGCGCCAGAAGGTTTGAACAAAGTCACCGTTACGCTTTGACAAAAACTTCCTGTTGTTTGGGCTTTGAACGGTTGGCCCAAACCCTTGCCCCAGCCAGCATTCTGGTTGGGGTTTTTTTAGGCGCAGGTGCCCAATGCTGGCGCCGGCTTGGGCGGGAGCTGGCTTGGGCGGGAGCTGGCTGGGCACCTGCCCCTCCCTCCCTGAAATGTGGGCCGGATTTCACCAGATGTGTCGTTTCCTCTCGTCGGCTCGTGCCGGAAAGCAACATGCGCTCAGCCAAGACCATTTTTTGCCGGGCGATTTGCGGCGCGGATTGATCAACGCACTGCAATTGCAGCCAGCGACGATGGCGCATCATCCATGTTGTGGTGTGATGACACACCCACTCATCGATTTTTGCGTTTGGCTTATTTCTTCCTTGCCCCCCTTAGCCGCGCAGCCTCGGCACGCTGGCCAGCTGCGGCAGCATGTAAAACCCAGCCTTGGGTGCTGTGTTGACATGAATGTCACATCCATACGCCGCACCGAGACGCTCAGCGGTGAGCACAGTCTCCGGCGCGCCCTGAACAACAACGTCCCCGTCGTGCATCAACACCGCGCTGTCAGCAAACATCGCCGTTAGGTTCAGATCATGCAGAACCACCACCACGCCGCCGCCCTGATCCGCGAAACGGCGGGCGATTTGCATGACTCTGAGTTGATGGCAGATATCAAGGCTGGACACAGGCTCATCTAAAAACAGCCAACGGGCCACGCCATCTTTGACCGGATGCCACACTTGGCACAACACACGGGCCAAGTGCACACGCTGCTGCTCGCCACCTGAAAGGGATTGGTAAAACGCCTGATCAAAGCCAGACATACCAACTTGGTTAAGCGCGAGGGTGACAACCTCTGGTGCAATCCCTGCGGCGGCGGCCAGTTGCACAACTTCCCGAACAGTGAAAGGAAAAGCCAGAGGGGTTGATTGGGCCAATACGGCCCGATGCCGGGCCAGCTCTGCCGCGCTCTGCTTCTGAACATTGGCGCTGTTAAGGAAAACGTCGCCTTCGTACCCAATGTCACCTGAGAGAACAGACAGCAGC
The DNA here is from genome assembly GCF_913054185.1 of uncultured Shimia sp. Taxonomy (GTDB): domain Bacteria; phylum Pseudomonadota; class Alphaproteobacteria; order Rhodobacterales; family Rhodobacteraceae; genus Shimia. The sequence continues at coordinate 12,736 of NZ_CAJXIV010000079.1, read as the reverse complement.
GTGGATTTGCCTGCGCCGGAGGGCCCAACAATTGCGGTCACTTGACCAGCTTACGCCGCAAACTCCACGTTCTTGAGAAGAGTTCGTCGGCCAACGAACACCGAAATCTGCTTAGCTGTCACTGACATCCATCCACCCTAGAGATCAAGAATGCTGCGTTGTCGCAACAGTATCCAAAGAAAGAACGGCCCGCCAAGTATGGCGGTCAGGATCCCAATCGGAAGCTCTGCGGGGGCAATAATGGTTCGCGCGAGCACATCGGAAAGCACAAGGGCGACGCCGCCAAGCAGAGCCGAATTCATCAGCAGATGTCGTTGATCTGGACCTGCGACAAGGCGCAGGACATGCGGCACTACGATGCCGACAAATCCAATGCCGCCGCTGACCGCCACGGCCGCCCCTGTGGCCGCCGCCACACAGAGAATGGTGGCGCGTTTCACTGTCTGCACGGAAATGCCCATATGCCGCGCCGACGTTTGCAGCAGGCGCACATAGGGGGCTCCGGCGATCCGATAGGCGCCAAGGCGGTTTATCTTCAGTCTGCGCACCATTTGCAAAAACTGATGCGTGTCTGTGATCTTGTCCCATTTTGCACGCAGTTGATCCGCTTTGGCGGGATCGCCTTTGGCCGTTTCTGTTGGCTCCCTTGTGCTCAACGCAAGCGGGACTTCTTGCGGCTCAAGGCGCAGGTCGTGCACCAGATTGGGCCACTCTTCAGCCACAGAAGCTTCTGTCAAAAATATCTTGATAACAGCGTCCCCAGCGGCATCAAACACCTGAATGGATCGGCGCAAACCGCCATTGTGGAGAGGCTTTTCAACGGCAAACGCAAACTGCCAATGACGCGGGAACATGCGCAGATCAATGTCGTTGTTGACCACCAATGCCGCGTGCGGGCCACTGCGGTAATCCTCGTAGATGCCGGTCTTTTCGATCACGCAGCTGTCGTTTCCTGTCAGCGCCATAACCTCGCCAAGGCGCCTCACTGCTGGGATCAACCTGTCCAAGTCCGGAGATAGGCGGGTGACGCCCTTCCCCAAATGTGGGGCTAGCAGCTGCGCTTCTGTGATACCCAGTTTGTTTGCCAGTTCGCGTTCCCGCATCTTGGGATTGTCCAAGCAGGCCTGGCGAATGTCCGCGTTAGAAAGAGATGTATGTGCTGCCATTGCGTCCTCCGAAAGGCCTGGAAGAAGCAGTGGCTGTGCTTTACTGATGTGTGCCTTCCGCACTAAGTGCAAAAAAGTCGCACTGCAAGTGCAGCCACACATTATCTGACAAAAACAATTGGTCTTTTTATCCGACAAACAACGCGTCCAGCTATACTTACTGTCACACCGCGCTCGCCAAGAAGTCATCACCTCAATGATTCTGGCCGGACGACAGGGTGTATTCTCTCCAGTCTTTCGCCCTTGAGCTTTGAGACCTAAGAGCAACCAGGTCCGCCCGCTTGCCCCCTTCATTTGTAAAGGCAGCCGCCTTTGCCAGTGTGTGTTTCTATATTGTCAGCACTTTCGGATTTGCTCAGGCGGACCTGCCATCAACGCCTTTCACTCTGACACCTCCAGCGGCAGAAAATGCACCACAATCGCCTCCTACTCCGCCGGAAACCACTCCCAGGCTCCCAACCAATCTTAGATCCAGACAGCACCTCCATATTGGAGGGTACGGGACTCGAGCCGACGCTGGACGAAGTCCCAAGTGCGTCAGAGGCAAACGCCATGAAAAGGGTCACTGAACTCATTGTATTCCTTAGCCTCGCGCTCAGCATTCATGTCCTCATGGCCATGCGCGTCGCACATGACGGTGGGGATGCCGAGGGAGCGGGCGGTGATGCCTTTGTCTCCATCACTGGCGCACCAGCCTCCATTGAGACCCTGTTGGCAGACTGGACAGCGGCTTCCACACATAAGTCTCATATGATGGAGATGCAGCAACCCGATCAAGATATCAAGGACGCGCTCAACACACCGGCGCCAGACAAAAAGGTTACCGACAATGCCTCCGCTGCTTCCGCCCGCGCGGCTACGCAAAAGGCGGCAGGCGCCGGTCAGAGCAACAAGGTGGGGGTCCAGTGCGCGTGAAGTAGCCGCTTTAGGGCATCACAAACGGTGTATCATCGACAACTGCCACCTGCGCGTCTGTACCAAACACATCCGCCAAAAGCGCCCCAGTGACCATCTCTGCGGGTTTGCCTTCCCGTTCTATACAGCCGTCTTTGAGCACCACCAGATGATCTGCGTATTGCGCCGCAAAATTGATGTCGTGCAGCACAATCACAATGGTTTTGCCCTCTTCATCAGCAAGCCGCCGCAACAGCGCCATCAGTGCGCGAGAGGCGGCGATGTCGAGGTTGTTCAACGGTTCATCGAGCAACAGGTAGTCCGTATCTTGCGCATAGGTCATGGCCACATGCGCCTTATGCCTCTGTCCGCCAGAGAGCGTATCAAGAAACCGATCCGCAAGCGACATAAGGCCAAAGGCCTCTAGCGCGGCAGTCACCATCGCATGATCTTCGGACCGCAACCGGCCCTGACAATGTGGGTACCGGCCAAATTGCACCAATTCCTTCACCGTCAATCGCGTGGCAAAATGCACCTCCTGTGGCAAGATCGCGAGTTTGCGTGACAGCGCCTGCCGGTTGCTCGGAGACACTTCCAAACCCTCAACGGAGATGCGACCGGTTTGCAGCGGCAAAAGCCGTGCAATATGAGAAAACAAGGAAGACTTACCGGCGCCATTTGGGCCAATCAACGCGGTGATGCCCCCCTTGGGCAACGTCACCGAGATGTCTTTCAAAATACAGGTGTTGGCCACCGTGTAGCTCAGATTTTCTACGGTAATCATGTCCATCCTTTCCGCAGCAATAGCGCCAAAAACACAAAGCCGCCCACAAAATCGATCACGACAGCCAGCGGGGTGGACATGCCAAGTCCCCGCTCCAATATTGCTTGCCCTCCGACCAAGACGATGCCGGCAATCACAGCGGAAAGCGGTAGGAGTGTGGCATGGGTTTCATTTGGCGCGACAAGCCGCGCAATCGACACCACCAACAGCCCCAGAAAGGCCACGGGGCCCACAAGCGCGGTGCTGACAGCCACCAACACAGCCACAAGCACCAGGGCTTGTTTTTGCCGCCTGGCCACATGCTCGCCTAAGTTGGTGGCAATCTCAAACCCCAGGCCCAACACATCCAGTTGCCGCCGCATGCGCCAACAAAACACCAGCGTGACACTTGTCAGGACGGTTGCCAGCCCAAGCAAGTTCACATCAATGTAGTTGAACCGCGCGTAAGAGTTCACTTGAATGGTCGCAAACTCACTCGGGTCGATCATCCGGAAGATGAAAGACGTGAGGGACCGAAACAAGATGCCAAAGATAATCCCGGTCAGCACCATGCGCATCAAATCGACGCGATACTGTCCCAACAGAGTGCCAAACAGGATCAGGGCAGCTGCAATCAACAAAGCAAGATTGACAAAAAACACCACTTCGACCGGCAGATGGTTGTACCCCGCCGCACCAAATGTGAAGACCGCCAAGGTCACAATCAGGGTGAACAAGGCATCAAATCCCATGATTGACGGCGTGAGAATGTGGTTGCGAGAGATTGTTTGAAACAGAAGAGTTGCTGTCGAAACGGCAGCTCCTACCAGCAACAGAGCTGCGAGTTTACGGCCACGAAACCACAACACAAAATCCCAGTTACCACGCGCCTCCAACGTCATGAACAACACACAGCAAACCACCAAAAGCAGGCAACAGATCCACAGGGACTTAGCGCGCATGGCTTGGCCTAGCGTACAGCAACCACAGGAAAACAAACGCACCGATCACGCCCAAAACTGTGCCCACAGGGATTTCGTATGGTGCCCGGATCACCCGACCAACGATGTCAGACGCCAGCACCAATGAGGCGCCACATAACGCCGTCAGAGGCAAAGTCGCACGCAGATTATCGCCGAACTGGCGGCTAACAATATTGGGCACTATCAAACCAACAAACGGGATCGCGCCCACAGTGATTACGGTCAACGCGGCTACCACTGAAATTGCCAGCAAGCCAAGGATCAAAACTTGGTCGTAGTTGAGGCCAAGATTGATGCTGGCTTCGCGCCCCAATCCGGCAATGGCAAATTGATCCGCGATCAAATAGGTCAGGAGGGTCATGCCCGCCGCAATCCACAGCAATTCATAACGCCCGCGCATCACCCCGCTGAAGTCTCCGGTCAGCCAGGTGTCGATGAACTGTAACATGTCCCACTGATACGCAAAAAAGGCGACGCCGGCGCCAATGATCCCCCCATAAATCATCGCGACCAAAGGCACCAAAAGAGGCTGTGCCGCCGGCAAACGCCGTACAATCATCAAAAACCCAATGCTCGACGCTAGGGCTGTGGCTGTAGCTATACTCATTTTGGTGAGGATCGAGGCGCTTGGGAACACCACGGCCACGATCAAAATACCCAACGCAGCGCCCTGCCCTGTGCCGGCGGTCATCGGCTCCACAAAGCGGTTGCGCACCAGCATCTGCATGATCATGCCGCAAACTGCCAAAGCTGCCCCGGCAATCACCGCAGCCAATGTTCGCGGCAACCGGCTATCGAGCATAAGTGTAAAAGCTTCTCCACCCTGCCAAATTTCACCGGGGTGTAGATCAATCACCCCAACAAACAAGGAAATGGCGGCCAGAAACAAAGTTCCAACCGCCAACAAAAGTGTTGAGACGCGTCGTTGCATTTAACTTCAGCTCGAAGAGAAAGCGCTCAGGAACGCGTCCAGAGTGCGGGACATGGATTGAATACCACCACCGGCAATGTAGATGTCTGCCGCATTCAGATAGACCACATCGCCTTTTTTCCATGCGGTGGTTTCCGCCACCAATGGGTTGTCCAACGTGGTTGCTGCGCTTTCCCCTGGACGACCAATGGCCGCCAGACGGTCGATCACAATCAGAATGTCAGGGTTGGCTTCTTTGATGAACTCAAAAGAAATGGCTTCGCCATGAGAAGAATGTTCGACACCTTCCACAGCCTCTTCCAAGCCCAACTTGGTGTGCAGCCAGTCAAACCGACCACCTGCACCATATGCGGAGATCTTTGGACCATTGGTCATCACAATTAGGGCTGTGCCTTTTCCATCAAGGGCCGCTTTGGTGTGCGCCAGTTTGTCGGTAAACGCGGCCTTTAACGCATCCGCTTCGGCGCCTTTGCCAAAGATCGTGCCAAAGGCATCGAGACGTTCCAGTCCTTGACCAACTGTGTCTTCCCAAATGGTCATGTCGATGGTTGGCGCCATTTCAGACATCGCTTTCAGCTGCTTGGAAGAACGACCGCCCACAACCACCAAGTCTGGTGCCATTGCATTTACAGCTTCAAAGTCGGGTTCAAACAGGTTGCCGACCGTGGCAACCCCTTTGGTCGCGTGATCCAAATAGTCGACATAGATATTTTCTGGCACACCGGACAGCGACACGCCAAGCGCTGTCAGGGTATCGAGTGCGGCAATGTCAAATACAGCCACTTTGGCCGGATTTTCCGCCACATCCACTTTACCCGCATAGGTGTTAACTTCAGCAGCATGAAGAGAGGTTACGCTCAGAGCCAGCGCGCAAAACAAACGCTTAAACAAAGGAATTCTCCTGTTCGCGGCGTTTGGCTTATGATCTGGCTGAACGCGATTGCTGCTTGATTATCGCGAGAAAATGAGAGAGTCCAGAGTAATAGATTATTTTACTCAGGAAGCTTATCAATGCTGCAAGCCACTGGCACTTTTTCCACCCCAAGCGCTTCAAAATACCTCGTACAGATGTGCAAACATTTCGCTCATAAAATCGAGGTCACTTACAATGACACAAGCGGGAGCTGTGCCTTTCCTATGGGGACGGTCTCGATGCAAGCGGATGCGGAAACACTAGAAGTAAAAATAGAGGTTTCTGACGCCGAAGCTCTGCAACAGGTAAAACACGTGATCGATGTGCACCTGGAACGGTTTGCTTTCCGTGAGGACTTCAAAAACATGCTGTGGAGTGCTTGAGACAACGGTTGTCTCTGAATGATCCGACTACCAATGTGATGTAATGAGTGAGAAAATGTTGCCCTAAAATTGTCTGGCATCAGCGACGGGATACGCAAGCTCGGCCGCACCAACGCGCCAAACACTTGCTCTCTGGCAGGTTGACTGCGGGAAGTGTGTGGCGGCGGCGTTCAGGTTGGAAAGCACGACGACGGCTGCGTCGCAAGCCACAACAAAGGCACCTGTTCCAATCGCCTAACGATCAAACGCACCGACCTGGAAGATCACGCCATTACCGAAGGCATGTTTCACAAGAGCATGAAGGCGAAGAAGAACAGCCTGGAGGGTCGCAAGGAGCAGCCAGAAGCTGAACTATTCAGTGCTGACACGGCTACTCCGATCTTGCCGCATCCCAATCCATCCGAGGTGTGCCCAACAAAGTGGCCAACCTTACCGAGGCACTGATTGATCCTGACACCAAAGCTGAAGTCACGACTAATATCCGCTCATTACATAAGCGCATTCGCCTCGTGCCCGACGATATTGGAGGCTTGGACATCAAGTTGGTTGGTGAGTTGGTGAGGCTGCTCTCGTTGGGGCTTCTCGGGACGCAGAAAGCCAACCGGAGGTGGCTAGTTGTTCTGTAACGCTTGTAGCGGGAACTCGCTACGGCCGATAGCGAACAGCACTCAAATGCAATCGCCAGCGTGTGCATGCACAATTGCTTCTTATGTGCTTGGCTACAAACAAACATGCGCCAACATAATCCGGAAGCGCCCCAACAAAGAACTATCCTTAGATTGGGGCGCAGGACGCGCACAATCGCCTCACGAAACCTGTAGCACCAGTTTGCCCCTGACGCGCCCGGTTTCCAGCTTTTTATGGGCTAGAACGACGTCATCCAAATCATAGGCCTCTGTAGGGGGCAGCTTCAAATCGCCAATGCTTACAACATCAATTAGGTGTTGGATTTCCTCGCCAAAATTCAAATCATTCATGAAAGCAAGTACCTTGGTGACACCGCGTTCTTTTGCTTCTGCAATTGATGCTTCAACATCACCGTCATCAGTCAAGGTTGCCACGCTAACAATCCGTCCGCCTTTTACTAGCAGCGCAACGGGGTCTTCCAAGGAGCCGGCGCCAATCAAATCAACAACCAGATCAATTCCGTTAGAGGACCATTTAAAGAGTTCCTCCCGAATATTTTGAGTTTTATAATCGATCAACAGGTCTGCCCCTTAGGATCGGACATATTCTGAATTGGCGCTACTACAGGTGGCCGCAACTTCGGCACCAGCCCATTTTGCCAATTGGACAGCAAAACTTCCAACGCCACCCGACGCACCGTTAATCAGTACTTTTGCACGCTGCCCCTTTTCAAGAGCGCCCTTTTCGGAAGCGAATAATGCTTGCCAGGCAGAAATGCCTGCGGTCGGCAAAGACGCTGCTAAATCCAAGGAAATGTGATCCGGGACTACGGCGACGCGCTGTTCATTGACGACAAGATATTGCGCGTAGGAACCCGGTTTGGCGTTGGAGAAAAGGTTGGTTCCGGAAACAACCCTGTCCCCTTTTGAGACCTTTGTCACACGTTCACCAGTTTTAACCACTGTTCCAGCGGCATCGAGACCGACAGTAAGAGGAAGTTCAAGGCCAAAGGGAGCGACGTTGAGATGACCTGCGCGGATTTTCCAATCCGCCGGATTTACGCCAGCAAAAGCAACTTTGATCAATACGTCGTCAGCGTGGAGGTCTGGAACTGCGATTTGTTCGATTTCCAAACTCTCGGCATCTCCCTACCGCTTGATAACGGCGGCAGTCATGGTGTTGTTCATATTTCTTCTCCGATGAGCAATCTCAGGGACCTAGAAGGGAGGTTCGCTCCCGACTGCTTAAAGAAACAGGGAGCTTTACAGCGACGTTATCGCCAATTCTTCCAGTTTTTCTTTTGCTGCTTGTTTTGATCGGGCGGCAATTTCATCGCCCATATTCAAACCATGGGCGGGCACAATTGTGACGTCTTCGATGCCGATGAATTTGAAAATATGCTCTAGATATGGAGATTGGAAATCCTTGTGTTTTTCCGATTCAAGCGTGAAATCCCCGCCAGCACAGCTAATAATTACGGCTTTTTTGTTTTTCAAAAAGCCTTCGTAACCGTTTGGACCGTACTGGAAAGTCAATCCCCAGCGGCAAATCTGATCGATGTAGGCCTTTAGCAACGTGGTTGTGCTGAAATTATGCATCGGTGAAGCAACCACGACGATATCTGCCGCCTTTAACTCATTGATGTAGACAAGTGACGGGGCGACGATCTGCAGCTGGTTTTCGTCCAGCTCTCCATCAGGTGTGTAAAATGCGCGAAGGATCTCCGTGTCATATAGAGGTGGCGGCATTTTCGTTAAGTCGCGGACCGTAAACTCATATTGCTCATTTTTCGCAGCGAGTTGCGCTTCCAGGAAATCTGCAATTGCATTGGAAACCGAGCCATCCGCAGCTGGGCTGGATTTGATGATCAAGACTCTCTTGGTTTGAGTGGTCATATGTTTGGTCCTTGTGGGATATCAGTTTTTACAGCCAAGCCGATGCGGCTGGTTCAGCCGCCGATCACAGCAGCTTGGTCCTTAGCCGTTTCATGTTTTCCGTCTTGTCTATTGGCAATGACGCGAGCACTCGCGCCGGGACAGATTTGCCCCGGCCAAGCAGATCAAGAGGGATCAAACACGGGTCAGCCAATCTGTCAGGGCCTCGCCAATTTCGTTGGGATAATCTTCTTGAACAAAATGTCCCCCCGACCCGAGAAACACTGTTTCAAGGTTCTTCAGGGTTTTCTGCAAGTGTTTCGCCTGCGCCATCGGGATGATTGCGCCAGGGTCAACGTGCAAAAGCAACTTAGGCAGCTCGCTTTCCAGTAGCCATTTGTTGTTTGCAGAAGCGACCTCGTGCACATCGGCCGGCTCCCCGGCGACAGGTATCTCACGCGCCCAATCCAGTAAAATTTTGCGGCTTTCTGCCGTCGGGAAATAGCGGTTGTACTCCGCCATGACGTCGTCAGGTAGCGGGCCGCGGGCTCCACCATGGCGCATGAACTGATCCAGGAGAATATTCTGGTTCATGATCATTTCTTCGCCGACACCGGGGGTTTTCACGTTGCGAACAAAGTCTGCGAACGGCCCCAGGGATTCATAGCTTTCGTATGGGATAAAGGGCGGGGTCATCGCCTCCATGAAGGCAATCGCCGAAACCCGGTCTGGGCGGGTGCGGGCATAGTGCCAGCCAAGTCCAGACCCCCAATCGTGAATAACCAGCACGGCGTCTTTCAGATCAAGCGCGTCTAGAAATGCAAACAAGTATTCCGCGGATTCTGCGTAGGTGTTTTCCAGAGCCGGTTTGTCGCTGTCGCCCATTCCGATCAGATCTGGCGCAATGGCGCGGTGGTTGCCTGCCACATGGGGAATGATGTTGCGCCACAGGTAGGCCGATGCAGGATTGCCATGCAGAAACACCACAGGGCGTCCCTCTCCAACATCGTAGTAGGCCATTTTTTGACCAAGAACGGACATGTAAGACTTTTCCAGCGCCACTGATGTCTGTGCAAATGCTGGGACATTCAACACGGTCAAAGCTGCGGCTGCGATGCCTGATTTTAGGGCGGATCTGCGGTTCATGGGATTTCCTTGCGGTTACGTCACGAAAGAAATACGTTCCCTGTGATGAACTTAAAATTGCTTGAATTGGCACATCGCGTTGCACCAATGAAACACCAAGGATTGATAAATGCACTCTGCCGATTGGGAAATGATCCCGTTTTTCTTGGCCGTGGCCCGTGCAGGTAGCCTACGGGCTGGGGCGCAATTGCTCGGGGCAAACCATGTCACCGTGAACCGCAATATCAAGATTTTGGAAGCCAGCTACGGGGTTCAACTCTTCTCCCGTTCCCGTCGGGGGTTTGAATTAACGACAGCGGGCGAGGCGCTTTTGCCTATGGCCGAAGAAGCGGAACAATCAATGCTGAGCGCCCGGCGCAGGGTGGAAGGGCTGGACCGGACCGAAACCGGCACAATCAGGTTCTCATTGCCGCCGATGATGGCCTTTGATGTTGTCTCGCCAATACTGGCGCGTTTCCATAGCGCCTACCCGGGCATCAATATCGAACTGCGGCTCACCGACGTGCAAGAAGATATCAATCGCGCGGAAACCGATGTGTCGCTCAGGGTGGCCTATGAAGTTTCTGACGACGTCACGGCGCGCAAGCTTTTTCCCATGGCCATTGGAACCTATGCCAGCCAGCACTATGTCGATGAAATCATGCCTAAGGCCGGGCCGAATGGCGCGGGGCTGAACTGGATTGGCTGGACCGGGCCACGGGAAAATCCCGCATGGCTCGCGCAATCGCCGTTCCCAGCCGCAACCGAGCGTTACGCCTGTGCAGAAGGTTACATGCACATCAGCCTGATGCGACAGGGATGCGGCCTGTCCTATCTGCCGGTGATCTACGAATCTTTCTTTCCGGATCTCTGTCGGGTACCCGGCACGTCAATCGACTTAGACCGCACCATCTGGATCTTGCTACACACGGACCAGCGCCGAACCGTCCGGGTACGCCGGTTTGTGGACTTCCTGTCGAAAGAACTGCGAGAGCTGCAGCCGCAATTGCAGGGTGCGCTTTATCGAAAATGATACGATCCAGATGTGGTGCGTGCGCATTTGTTAACGGCACCTGTGCGATATTGCGCCCCCTGCGGCTTACGACACGTATAGCCCCATTTTCGATTTTGGTGGCGTTTCAAGCTGATCCCGTTGGCTGATGCATCTGGCGCCACTCAATTTTGCAAATGTCGCTACCTTCACAATATCGCCTTTTCTGCTAACTGCCGCGCACCCCAAAATCCGGTCCTGTCTGTTGTCAGAGTTTTTGGAAGCAACGCTGCCTATGTTATGAAGGAATGGGGCTTGTCAGATTATGTATATCCGCAGCGGTTCAAGTCTCTCCCCGTTGAGTATTCTCAAAACAATGTCGCCACTGGGTGTCACCCAAGAATGTCCATGAAGTTGGAAGCTTTGGCCTGCGCCTCACCAAAAGCGGGTCTCGATCCAGGCTTTTGAATCCGACAAGTCAATATGCTGATATGCGGCAATGGGCTCTGCATAGCACCCAATATCAGAAAGTCGCTGAACCCTATTGGCATTGAAGATATTTCTGACAGTGACAGCTTCGCGCCCTAATACGCCGGTCCAAACTTGCCAAAGCCGACCAAAAACCGAGCCAAACGCCGCGACGAGAACCGCTAACAACCCAAAATCGCCCGTCCAACAGAAGACCAAAAGGGCGCAGGTACTTTTCCAACAATTCTCAATGCGCGCCCTGAAGACCAAACGAGATTCTTCCGGTATCTCTAAAGTTTTCCATACGATCAAATGCTCCCAATTGGTTACCACGGGTCAACGTCGCATAGCGGGCAAATTAGCTCAGCTTCGCTTGATCACCAGGACGGCTCTGGCTATTGAAATCCACAACAGAGCCACCTCATGGTATTTCCACACAACAATGTGACTTCTGAGCCAACAAATTACGCCTTAAGTTTCAACTCAGAATTCTTTCGAGGGACATTTGATATGCTGACCCGCCGACACTTCCTGATCACGTCTGCCGCTTTGTTCTCGGCACCTCTTGCAAAACCTGCCGGAGCTGCGCCAGTTTCTGACCGGTCGAAATGGACCAGTTGGGACCGTCAAGTGACCCCAGCGAACTATGACCCGGCCACCTCCAACCCTTGGGGGCTGCACGCCAGATTTCTTCCACAATCAGTTCAAGCAAACGATGGCCTGACCGCTGGTGACATCCACGTCGACGCCGTGGCCCGCTATTTATACCACATCCAAAGCGACGGAACCGCGATGCGGTACGGCGTGGCCATTGCCAAAGGCAATCTTTACGAGCCTGGCACCTATGCCATCCGCCGAAAGACCAAGTGGCCAACCTGGACGCCAACAGCCCAAATGATCAAGCGCGAGCCGAGCGTGTATAAACAACACGAAAACGGTATGAACGGCGGGCCATCTAACCCATTGGGCTCCCGCGCCTTCTATCTATATGTCCGGAACCGCGACACATATCTGAGAATTCACGGCTCGCCTTCGCCTAGGTCCATCGGGGGGCGGGCAAGCTCGGGATGTGTGCGGATGGTCATGCCTCACATCAACGATCTGTACGAAAACGTTGCAACTGGATCGACGGCCCATTTGCACCCGCCTGAAGACTCAATCACATCACGCGCATAAGTGCAAAGGGTGACGCGCCTATTCCGGAGGCCGAGAGCACAGCGGGTTCCCCGCGTGCGCCCGCAGAGGCAAGTAGGTTGTTTCAACAGGCCCCACGTGACGATATTCATAACACCCGTCCTCAGGGTTGATCCGGACCGTGCTGAGGTCTTGGTGCGGCGCAGCCAGCGCAACCAGATTGTCGGAGAGATTTGTAAGATGGCCTTCCGAATTTGTTCCGCCACCCAAATCCGTACAGCCTGCAAGCAAGATGGCGGTACAGGCCACTCCCCAAAAACCTTTTGTCATTCTTCGCTCCCAAAATGCTTTGTTATGTGTGGCCCTAGGTAACCTGAGGCACCATACAAAATATCGTGACAGTGCCTTCAGTCCCACTTCTACACGATCCTTGTTGAGTCAGCGAACGGTAAACTTGATCATTCTGTTTGCCGTGCTGTGTCGC
>NZ_CAJXIV010000078.1 GCF_913054185.1 uncultured Shimia sp. | reverse complement strand
GCAATCAGGTGCGGCGTGTGGCTGGTCACGGCCAGCACCAAATCATGGTGGTCCGCATCCATCTCATCGACATTTGCGCCCATGCCTTCCCAAAGCGCGCGCAGCTTCGCCACCGCCTCTGGGTCGCTGTCTTCCACCGGCACCAAAAGGCACCAACGGTTGTCAAACAGCTCCGCAAATCCACTTTCCGGCCCGGAATGTTCAGTGCCTGCCAAGGGGTGCGCCGGCACAAAATGCACGCCATGCGGCAAATACGGCCCAACGGTATCAATCACATCGCGCTTCACAGAGCCCACATCGGTCACCGTCGCACCCGCCTTCAGGTGCGGCGCGATCTCTTTGGCCACCACGCCCATCGCGCCAACCGGCACACAGAGCACAACCAAATCGGCACCCGCCACAGCCTCGGGTGCGCTGTCACACACATGATCACACAGCCCAATCCGGCGCGCGGTCTCGCGCGACGCGTCAGACTTGGCAAATCCGGTCACTTCACCAACCAAGCCACCGCGCTTCATCGCCCAGAACATCGACGAGGCAATCAACCCCAGGCCAATCAGAGCCACACGGTTGTAGACCGGTGCACTCATCGCGCGCCGCCTTTAAACTGGCCAATCGCATGCGCCACCCGACGGCAGCTAGGCTCATCTCCCACAGTGATGCGCAGGCAGTTTGGCAGGTCATACCCTGCCACACGCCGCACAATCAAACCTTGAGATTTTAGGTAGTCGTCACAGGCTTCCGCCTCTGCCTGATCGGCAAACCGCGCCAAAATGAAGTTGGTGCAAGAGGTATCTGACGGCACCCCATGTTCCATCAACGCTTCTGCCAGCCACGCCCGCAAACGGGTGTTGTCGGTGCGGCACTTGGCCACCCACTCCTGATCCCGCACCGCAGCGGCGGCCAGCTTCATTTGAATGTCGTTCAGGTTAAACGGCTGGCGGACACGGTTTAACACATCAATGATCGGCTGCGGCGCATAGCCCCAGCCCACACGCAACCCACCAAGACCGTAAATCTTGGAGAAGGTCCGTGTCATCACCACATTGTCACGCGCTTCCACCAGGCTCGCGCCCCCGTCAAACCCCTGCACATATTCTGTGTAGGCGCCATCATGCACCAGAATACAACCGTCCGGCAAACCGTCGGCCAATCGCGCCAAATCATTGCCGCCGATCATAGTGCCGGTTGGGTTCGCTGGATTGGCCAGAAACACAATTTTGGTTTTTTCTGTGCAGGCCGCCAACATGGCGTCCACATCCACAACCCGCTCGCGCTCTTTGGCGACAACCGGGGTGGCCCCCACCATCTTGGCCAGGATCGGGTACATGGAGAACCCGTGTTCCGGGTAAACAATCTCGTCACCGACGCCCGCATAGGCCTGCGTGATAAACTGCAACACCTCGTCACTGCCCACACCACAGATGATGCGGCTGGCCTCCAGCCCATGCACCTCGGCAATCGCCGCACGCAGATCTGCATGGTCAGTGTTGGGATAACGATGCAAATTTAAACCGGTCTTGGCATGCATGTCAGTGACTGCGTCACTGCATCCCATTGGGTTTTCATTTGACGACAGTTTCACAACGTCTTTGACGCCGTCCACAGTCGCACTGCCGCCGACATACAACTCAATATCCATGACACCGGGCTGCGGCTCAATTCGTGACATCACGTTACTCCCTCGTTGCCTGCTGTTTAGCGGGGCACTGGAAGCTTGGAAAGACGGGAAGCCTGTGACGCGGGGAAATGCCTTAACAATACCTGCCGGGCTGTTGCAAACGGGCGTCATATAGACAAAATGTCCAGGCCCACGCACCCCAACGACCGACAAGGTGGCAATCCACCTACCGGGTACACGCACGCGCTAAGGCTTTCCTATGTGTAAGACGGCGCCTGTTTCGCCGGGCAAAACAGACCCGCAAACCTGTGCGCCTGTGGCACACAGGTTTTGCCCCATTTCGATCCAGCTCTGTCGGGTCGCCGAACCATCGTCCTCAGGCGTAGTAATCGACCACCGACTTGGAACTGTCGATCCCTGCCGCATCCAACTTGCTGCGCAGAACCTGCGCAAAGTCGTCACTGCCAGACGCCCGATGGCTGGCCACCGCCGAACGGATCGCGCTCATCACCGCGCCATCCATCGCGTTCTGTCGCTGCGGTTCATGACCATGCAACTGACTGCGCGATGCCTCTTTTACCGGCTCCACTTTCTCGGAACTTGGAGCCTTCACCGGCTCCGGCACGGCCTGCCCAGCGTATTTTGCCAAAGCTGCGTGCAACATCGCGTTCTGCGTTGCGCTCAATCCAGACCACCCGGTGGTCTCTCCTAATATGCCTACCGCTTCTACCATAGCGATGTCTCCTTCTTGCACTTACCCGCTTGAACGGTGCCGCCCCCAATTGCAGCCGTGCGCAAGGTTCAAAAACATTGCCATCTTTTTAACGCCAGAACAACCAAACCGCTAAAATTGCTCGTAAAATTCTGTATTTCTTAACCCAATACCGCTGGACATTTTGTGTCAACTCACCTTGCCCAAACAGGTCAAAATCCCATTTTTTTGCCACTCCACAAATTATCCATATTGCCATTGTTTGATCAAATATGCTCAAACCGAGTCACGAACCCTGGCAATAAAGGCATTGCGCGCTGCTGCCTGGGTGAGCGGAGCCACTCTGCTCAAAAAGAGACCTAAGCCGGTCTCGCGCGTGCAACTGGCTCCCTTCATGTAACTTTTTAGGCGGCGCGCCGCCACAAGCCAGAGGGTTTTGCCATGCTGCACAACGACAAACTTGAACAATGGGACCGCGAAAACTTTTTCCATCCCTCCACCCACCTTGCTGAATTTGCCCGGGGCAATGTCCCTCATCGCGTCATCACCGGCGGCACCGGCTGTCACATCGAAGACCGCGACGGCAACCGCCTGCTGGACGCCTTTGCTGGCCTTTACTGCGTCAACGTCGGCTACGGCCGCAGCGACATTGCTGACGCCATCTCTGACCAGGCCAAAGAGCTGGCCTATTACCACTCCTATGTGGGCCATGGCACCGAAGCCTCTATCACGCTCGCCAAAATGGTGCTCGACCGCGCGCCAGGCAACATGTCCAAAGTTTACTTTGGGCTTTCTGGCTCCGACGCCAACGAAACCAACATCAAGCTGATCTGGTACTACAACAACATTCTCGGCCGCCCCGAGAAGAAAAAGATCATCTCCCGCTGGCGTGGCTACCACGGCTCTGGCCTGATGACCGGCTCCCTGACCGGCCTGGAACTGTTCCACAACAAATTTGACCTGCCGCTGGCGAATGTGGTGCACACCGAAGCGCCCTACTATTTCCGCCGCGAAGATCAGAGCCAATCTGAGGCGCAGTTTGTCGCCCATTGTGTCGCCGCGCTGGAAGAGACCATTGCGCGCGAAGGTGCCAACACCATTGCCGCCTTCATTGGCGAGCCGGTTCTGGGCACCGGTGGTATTGTACCCCCTCCTGCCGGTTACTGGCCTGCCATCCAGGCGGTTCTGGACAAACACGACATCCTGCTGGTCGCCGACGAAGTTGTGACCGGCTTTGGCCGCCTTGGCTCGATGTTTGGCTCTGACCACTACGGCCTGAAGCCCGACCTGATCACCATCGCCAAAGGCCTAACCTCCGCCTACGCGCCACTCTCCGGCTCAATTGTCTCTGACAAAATGTGGTCTGTTCTGGAGAAAGGCACCGACGAAAACGGCCCCATTGGCCACGGCTGGACCTACTCTGCGCACCCAATTGGTGCCGCAGCCGGTGTGGCCAACCTCAAGCTGATTGATGAGCTGAATCTGGTGGAAAACGCTGGCACCGTAGGGGCTTACCTCAACAAGACTATGACCGAAGCGCTGGCCGCCCACCCCAACGTTGGGGACATCCGTGGTGAAGGCATGCTGTGCGCTGTGGAATTTGTGGCTGAAAAGGACAGCCGCAGCTTCTTTGACGCTGCGGACAAAATTGGGCCTCAGATCTCCGCCAAACTGCTGGAGCAGGACAATGTGATTGCCCGTGCCATGCCACAGGGTGACATTCTGGGCTTTGCCCCACCGTTCTGCCTGACCCGCGCAGAAGCCGATTTGGTGGTCGCCGCCACCGTGCGGGCCGTCGCAACCGTTTTGCCGTAAATCCAAGGAGCACGAGATGACACTGTCCAAAGCCCCGTTCAGCAGTGCTGAATATCAACGCCGTCTCTCCAACACCCGTGCCGCCATGGCAAAAGCGGGCCTGGAGGTCCTCTTTGTCACCGACCCCTCTAACCAGGCTTGGTTGACCGGATATGACGGCTGGTCGTTTTACGTGCACCAAGGTGTGATTGTGACCATGGAAGGCGAACCCATCTGGTGGGGTCGCTACATGGATATGATGGGCGGCAGGCGCACTTGCTGGATGGATCACGCCAACATCCTCGGCTACGGTGATCATTTTGTGCAATCCACGGTCGTGCATCCGATGCAGGACCTCGCAGAACAGCTCAAAGCGCGCGGCTTTACGGCCGCGCGTATCGGCGTGGAGATGGAGAATTACTATTACTCCGCCAAGGCCCACGCCGTCCTCACCGACGAGCTGCCCAACGCAACACTGGTGGACGCGACCGCGCTGGTGAACTGGCAACGGCTGGTGAAATCCGAGGATGAACTGGTGTTTATCCGCAAGGCCGCTCGCATCACCGAAAAGGTCATGTTGACCGCCATCGACCGCGCCGCCCCCGGTGTGCGCAAAAATGATGTGGTGGCTGACATTATGAAAGCTGGCATCGAGGGCGTAGACGACGATTGGGGCGACTACCCCGCCATCGTGCCGCTCACACCTTCAGGTCTGGACGCGACCGCCGCGCACCTCACCTGGGACGGCACCCCGATGCGCGAAGGCGAAGCCACATTTTTTGAACTCTCCGGCTGCTATCGCCGCTACCACGCCCCAATCAGCCGCACCGTGTTCCTCGGCACACCGTCTGATGACATGCTGCGCGCCGAAGAGGCCCAGCTCGAAGGCATTGCAGCCGGACTGGAGGCTGCCCGCGCTGGCAACCGCACCTGCGACATCGCCAACGCCTTTATGGACGTTTTGGCCAAACACGGCATCGAACGCTCCGGCCGCATGGGCTACCCCATTGGCCTCAGCTACCCGCCCGATTGGGGCGAACGCTCCGCCTCGATCCGCTCTGAGGACACAACCGTGCTGCAACCCGGCATGGTGTTCCACTTCATGCCCGCCCTCTGGATGGATGACTGGGGGCTTGAAACCACCGAAACCATCCTGATCCGCGAGGACGGCGCCGCCGAACCTGTTTGCAATCTGGAGCGCAAGCTCATTGTCAAAGGCTGACCCCATGCTGGAGACAACCAAACGGATCCTGTCTGACCTGATCGCCTTCCCGACGGTCTCGGTCGACAGCAACCTCGACATGATCGCCTACCTCGCCGCACGCCTCAAAGACTGCGGCGCCAAGGTGGAGATCTTCCACGACGAAAGTGGCAAAAAAGCCAACCTCTTTGCCACCCTCGGTCCCGAGGTGGACGGCGGCATTGTGCTCTCCGGTCACAGCGACGTGGTGCCGGTCACCGATCAGAACTGGAGCACCGATCCTTTTGTCATGGAGGAACGCGATGGCCGCCTTTACGGGCGTGGCACCTGCGACATGAAAGGCTTTATCGCTGCCACTGTGGCCATGGCGCCGCATTTTGCCCAGCGTGTCACTGACACGCCGGTGCATTTTGCCTTCACCTATGACGAGGAAACCGGCTGCATCGGCGCGGGCCACCTGGTTGAAGCCCTGAAAGAGCGCAACATCACCCCGCGGCTAGCCATCATTGGCGAGCCGACCTCCATGCGCATTATCGAAGGCCACAAAGGCTGCTTTGAATACAGCACCCGCTTTCAGGGACTGGAAGGCCACGGCTCCGCGCCGGATCTGGGCGTCAACGCCGTCGAATACGCCGCACGCTATGTCTCCCGCCTGTTGGTGCTCAAAGCCAAGCTCACAACCATGGCGCCCGCCACAAGCCGCTTTGAGCCGCCCTGGACCACCGTGAACGTCGGCGCGATCCATGGCGGCAGCGTGCACAACGTCATCGCCCCCAAAGCGCAGGTCGACTGGGAAATGCGCCCGGTGCAAGCCAGCGACGCCAGCTTTGTGAAAGAGGCCCTGAAAGCCTACTGCGAAGACGAGTTGCTCCCTGCCATGCGCAAGGTCTACCCCGACGCGCAGATCGACACCGAAGTTGTGGGTGAGGTCGCAGGCCTTGTGCCGGTAGATGACAACGCCGCCCGCAAACTACTGATGGAACTCACCGGCGCCAACGGTGCCGACCTTGTGCCCTTTGGCACCGAAGCAGGTCTGTTTCAGTCGATGGGCATGGATGTGGTGGTCTGCGGCCCCGGCTCGATTGAGCAAGCCCACAAGGCAGACGAGTTCATCGCGCTGGATCAATTGGCGGATTGCCTCAAGCTGCTGGAAAAGCTCGGCGATACGCTCTCCAAAGGCTGAAGCCACTTCCAATACCCGCACAAACAAAAAGGGCCGCGAAATCTCGCGGCCCTTTCCGTATTCTCTTGTTCGTGGCGGCGAAGATTAGTTCTTCGCGTAGAATTCCACGACCAGGTTTGGTTCCATCACAACTGGGTAAGGCACGTCGGACAGGCCCGGTGCGCGAACAAAAGTTGCGGTCATTTTGCTGTGGTCGGCGTCGATGTAATCCGGCACGTCACGCTCGTTCAGCTGAACGGCTTCCAGCAGAACTGCGAGCTGCTTGGACTTCTCACGCACTTCGATCACGTCGCCTTCTTTGACGCGGTAAGACGCGATGTTCACGCGCTGACCGTTCACGGTGACGTGGCCGTGGTTCACAAACTGACGAGCCGCAAACACGGTGGCCACAAACTTGGCACGGTATACAACCGCGTCCAGACGGCGCTCCAGCAGGCCGATCAGGTTTTCACCGGTGTCGCCTTTGATACGCTCAGCTTCGCCGTAGATGCGACGGAACTGTTTCTCGGTCAGGTCGCCGTAGTAGCCTTTCAGCTTCTGCTTGGCGCGCAGCTGTGTACCGAAATCAGAAATTTTGCCTTTGCGGCGCTGACCGTGCTGGCCTGGGCCATAATCGCGGCGGTTCACTGGGGATTTAGGACGGCCCCAGATGTTTTCGCCCATGCGGCGGTCAATTTTATACTTGGCAGACGTACGTTTAGTCACGGCTGATCTCCTTCGTTTAGGTTTCGAAGGGCGTTGTCCTCTTGCCGGATGTTGCCGACATGACAGGCATCCTCTTGCGAGGGCCACCAACACCAATGAAGCCGCGCTTATACGGGGGATTCTGGGGGAGTCAAGCGGGGACTGGCCAATGCCTGCATTGAGCCCAAATGCGTCGAATGTTGCGGATTGCGTAAACGCTGCTTTGGCACTGGGGTATATCCGTCGGAGGAAAAAATGGCCGCCATGCGATTAGTAGCTATGCTAAATTGTCTTGGTCCCCGCGATTTCCGCGCTTGGCATAAGAAACAGATCAATAATTTCGTCTAAAGCGGTGTCCGGCAAATACTCTGAACTCGATGCACGAGTCATAGCTTGACCCAGGTACGCCCAGTACAAAAAGGCCGCGCGCGCCCTGGCTGTCGTGGGGGCGATATCCTCAGCGACCAAAAGATTGGTCAGATAGTCGATGCGTTTGTTATCCACGATCTCAGTTGCGTCAGATGCCATTTTGTTCTGAGCCGACCAAGATCGCATGGCGCGCTCCAACCTGACATCACCTGCAAATGCGTGACGAACAAGTTCCCGAACCTTGGACTGGCTGTCGTGGAGCAAATCAACATCGTTGATGACTTGCTGGGTCACCATTTCCTGCCAGTAGGCAAGCAGGTGTTCATGAAAGTCGACCAGATCAGCGAAATGCCAATAAAAACTTCCGCGTGACACCTTTAATGATTTCGCTAATCGGTCAGCTTTCAGTGCCTCAGAACCATTTTGGGACAATTCGGTGAGACCGTGTTTCAACCAGGATTGTTTGTTCAATTTGAGCTTCATCCGCCCACCATACACATGTGTATTGACACACGCCAGCCCACACGCTACCCCAACCATACACAACTGTATGGCTGTCTAGTAACACCCGCGTCGGACACTGATCACTCAAAGGAATTTCGAAATGGTACTGCTCACCTACATCACGTTTACAGCCCTATTGGTGATCGCCAGTCTTCATGTCGTATGGGGGTTAGGGATTTTATGGCCCGTCAAAGAGGAGCAGGCACTTGTCCAGGCAATCGCCGGCTTTCGCGGCGCAGATAAAATGCCTCCAGCTGGGGCGAGTTTTTTGGTTGCCGCCCTTGTGCTGGTTGCGGCGATGATTGCATTGGATTTAGGGGAAATTAGCAGCCTATTCCCGCACATCATTACAATAGTCGGCGGTGTTGCCGTTCTATTCGTGTTCCTTGGAAGAGCCATTTTGGGCTGCACACCCTTCTGGAGCAAACTTACACCTGAACAACCCTTCCGTAGGTTGGACACGGTTTTTTACACGCCACTGTGCTTCGCACTTGGCGGAAGTTTCTCCATTCTCACGTGGTCCTCTGTTTTCTGACTAAGCAGTCCAAACCCAGCGAGATACCCAAGCCAATTTGGCGGAAAACCCAACGTACCTCACCCGAGCCTTCCGAAGGCACCATTCGCGGGTAAGCGTCTTATGGCAGGTTTGTCCGCGCAGCAGCCATCGGCGACGACACTACTTTTCAGAAGACCGGCCACATTTTCTGCAGGAAATTGCAAAATCCGTCGCTGAGATCAGGACACGGCGCAGGTGCAAACGGAGTACCTTTTGGTCTGCAGCGCCCCGCCTCCCCTACCCCACCAACCCAATCACCTGGCTGATCCGCGCCCCGGCGTTCACCGCCTGATAGGTCGGAAAGGGCACCCGTTCCGACAAATCAATCTCCCGCGCAACCCACTCCTGCGCCTCCAGCTTCTGCAATGAGGTTGAGAGCGCCCGATCCGTGATTGCGCCCAACCCCGCCTTGAAGCCAGAAAACCGCTGCGGCCGCGTCGCCAGCGCCAGCACAGGCACGGTCCAACTTTTTCGCAGCAGCTTGGTGTCACTCTCTTCCGCCACCCGCAGAATCTCATCTGCCTTAGCCGCCGCCGCCACCCCCAGATCTGTCAAAACAAACTCCGGCCGCAACGGATGCCCGTGCCCCGGATTTCGCATCACCACGCCCAGCTCCATCAGATGTGCCAGACTGACCCCAAAGGCCGTGCGCCCTGCCCCTGTGGCGGCAATCAACGTCGCCTGCCGTCCGGGCACGCCGCGATGCATCTGCGCCAGAATATCGAGCGCCCAGGCCCGAGAGGTGATCTTGACAAGCAATTTAATGTCCATAAAGTATAGTAACTACATTTTATGAAATCAGCAACCACTAAGGACCGCATCATGGCTCTTGCCGCATTGACCAACGAAATTACGCTCTCGATTTCCGTGAGTGACCGCCACGCCAGCGCCGCATGGTTCCAAGAGAAACTGGGCTTTGAGTTGCGCTACCATATTGACGAGGCCGGCTGGAGCGAACTGGCCACCAAAACCGACGGTGTGATCCTCGGCATGGGGGAGCAGTCCGAGCCCAAACCCGGCAATTGCGTGCCCGTGTTTGGGGTCGAAGACATCGACAGCGCCCGCAGCGCGCTTGAGGCGGCAGACGTAAAGTTTGACGGCCCCACACAGGAAATTCCGGAGATGGTCAAACTGGCCACCTTTTATGATCCGGACCACAATGCCTTCATGTTGGCACAGAACCTCGCCTAAATAGAAAACCCCGCCAAAATTGGCGGGGTTTTTATTGGCACACCGGCTTAAGCTGCATCATGCATCAAGATGGCCGCTTCGCTGGCGGTCAGATTGCGCCGCGCGTGCGGCCCATAACTGTGCGGACTGTGTGCCAGCTCCGGCTGCCGCGCAAACAAACGCGCTCGATCTTCGTCTTTCAACGCATCCAAGGCCGCATTGGCCGGGTGGAAGCTCTCTGTCTCCACCCCATTGGCCCAAATGACCTCATGGCACGGCAACAACAGATGCACGTAGGTCACTTCTTTGAGGGCCGTATCCACGCTGATATTGCCGCCGTTCACCAGATCCCGCGCCGCCACCAGCACCTCATCCTCATTAAACAACGCCCGCGCCGTGACACCCCGCACCAACATCCGGTGTTCAGGGCTGACCAACAATTCCTGATCCGGACGCTCAATGCCCAGCGCACCGGGCCGGATACGGATCGGACGCAGCTTGGGCATGGCAAACAGCCGCGCCCCTGTCATGCGCCGTGCACCAATCCACTCGATCGGCTGCGCACCGTTGTCCCGAGTTTGCACCTGATCACCTTCGCGCAACTCTTCAATCAACCGCGACCCTTGTGGCGTCGCAACCCGCGTGCCGGGCGTAAAACAAATCACACCAGTACCCTCTTCAACAGTTTTTGGGCGCTGCAACGTACTCATCGACGCATGCACCACCCATAAATCTTTGTTTTTTGGAGGCAGCTCATCCAAGAACATCAACAGAGGGGCGCTGCCAGCCACCTCAATCACCGTCGCGGTGTAACTCTCCGCGCCGTCCGTCACCACAAAGCCGCCCTCCATCAAAGGAAGATCAACCTCAACGGTGTCCAAATTCTGGATACCTGCTTGATTATTTACTGCTGCCCCAACCAGCTTGCGCACCATATGCGCCGCTCGCTTGCGGATGTTTGCCCCTTCTTCTCCACGATCCAGACGCAATAGCCCATTGGGCCCGTCCACACGGACGGCATCCCTTGACCATGACCACACCACGCCTGTTTCCAGCGCCTGCAACGGTGCAGTCTTCTGACCATCTATTTCTGTCTGTGACCAGGAGATGACAAACGTGCCACGAAAGCCCGTTTTCATTGCCTGATTACCTGCCTAGTAGTTTTTTTATTACCGACAGGTTAACAAAGCCGACTCCACCTGCCTAGACAGAAGTTTCAAAAATACCGAGGTGACTCAGTGTGTTGCAAAAAACACCTCACCTCGCCTTAGAAACGAATGTCGAGACGGACCGCCCCAACAAATTGTCCCTCGTACTGCATATCAAATTCTTCGCCCAAATATGTGAGCCCGTAAAACAGGTGATGCTTCTTGCCCTGCCAGTGGAGTCCGGCGCGCAAACGGCTGCGCGTGTTGGTCAATTGATACCCCCGATCTTCAGGCAAATAGACACTGCTGAACACCTTGGCAACGTCAGCACCAACCACAAAGCTCAGCCCTTTTTCCTGCTTAAGGCCGGACCGGTAGCGGTGCCCCGTGACCCAATCTCGCGAAACCAGCTCACCGCGCCCAAACCGCCCAATGGTGAAATCAACACCAGCACGCACCAGATTTTCGTCCCCCAGACGTGCCTCAACAAACGGTCGCATGCTGGTTTGCCCGCCCAGATCAAAGGACCGGCCGGTTTCCCCCACAAAACGAACCCGCCATTTATTTGGGATCTGATTATCCAGCACCTCATCAGAAGGGCCAGGAATACCAATCACGTCATGAATCGCGCTTTGCAGGCCATTCAACCCAGTTTGCGGGCCGATCATCAAAAGGTCGCCCCCAAAACTGAACTCCGTTGCATGTCTCTGAAACTGCGTGTGCAGGCCGGCGGTCAGCATGCCAGCCCAAGGACGATCCAAAGGCACATGGGACGTCAAACACGCCGGAGAAATGATTTCGCCGCCCACACGGAGCTCCAACAACTCCCCCGCGGCCTGCGGCAGCTTTCCGTTCCAGCCATAGCCCCAGAACCGGCTGGTGCCGTAAGACCCGGAACGCCAGCGGTCATACCCGTCGCCTAAAAAGTCGTTCACAAACAGGCTGCCAAAACCCAGATAATCACGCCCACCAATAGACGTTGGTGTCGTGTCATCCTCCTGTGCTGCCACCGCCTGTGCAGATAACATCCCAACCAAAATCAAAGCAGCTATATGACGCAACATAGTCAGTCCCCAAAAACGCCCCCCGGCACTGGACTGATAGCGCAGCGACAGGCCCCACGTCAGCGAAAGACTGACATAATGGTAAATGCCGTAAAAATTGTCGTTAGTTTCTTAAGGCCCTGACAAGGGTTGAGCAAAACCTGAAGGCCTAGAAAAGGCCCGCTTCTTTCGCAATCAAGGCCGCTTGCGTGCGATTGCCAGCGTCAATTTTGCGATACAGGTTTTTTACATGTAATTTGACTGTGGGTTCCGACAGGTCCAGATCCCGGGCAATTTCTTTATTGGATTTGCCCACGGACAATCCTTCCAGAACTTGCATTTCCCGACGTGTCAGCTTTTGCGCAATCGGATGTGGCTCCGCCGCCTCGGCCGCCTGCATAAGATCAGCCGGAATGAACTGCTCTCCGGCCGCCATAAACTTGATCGCGTTGACCAAAGACGAGGCTGGCAAAGTCTTGGGAACAAACCCAGATGCCCCGGCCGCCATGGCCTTTTTCACAATCTCTCGGCTGGCTTCACCAGAAATCAGTGCCACGCGCGGTGCTGATGAGTGCGCCAGCACCCGCTTCACACCTTCCACGCCCTGCATGCCTGGCATATTGTAGTCCAAAAGGACCAGATCAAACGGCCCTTTTTGATCCAAGGCCTCTAACGCTTGTTGAAGATTGGAAACCCCAACTGACTCCATAGTGCCGGTGGCTCGCACAAACGCGGTGACCGTATCCAGTAACAAATCGTGGTCGTCAGCTATCAGTATTTTCAAAACGGTCCTCCAGAGGGCCGATATCAACGTTACAACCGCAGAACACCATGGTCAAATTCACAAAACCAAGACGCAGATACAATCATCAAGCATTCAAAATGCCGCCTGTCATCCCACCACCTAAGCAAGATACAGAAAATTTTAACAAAAACTTCACCTTACCTAACGGCAAACCTACCCTTTTGTATAGGGCGATTATCCCCTTGACCAGATGCGCGTTAGACGTGTTGGGTTTATCAAGGATGTTAAGCATTATGAGGCGGCAGAACATGCGCAAAACCAGAAGATCCGTTTTCGCTCTAGCCGCTTGCCTTTTGCTACCACTCACGGGCCCTGTTTGGGCAACTGACGCAATGGACACACCGTCCGGCGATGTCATCCTGACCGTGTCGGGCACGATCGACGCCACAAACGTCGACGACACGGCTCAGTACGATTTGGAGATGCTGCGCGCATTACCTGCAGTCTCCATTTCAACCACGACCATATGGACCGATGGGGTTCTTATGTTCACGGGTGTACCGCTAGCGTCGCTGCTGGAAACTCTGGGGAGTTCCGGCAGCACGCTGCGGGCTTCCGCCATCAACGACTACACCATTGAAATTCCGATCGACACCTTGGAGGCAAACGCCCCAATTCTGGCCTATGAGCTGAACGGCGCCCCCATGCACCGTCGCGAAAAAGGGCCACTGTGGGTGATTTACCCCTTTGATTCTGATCCAAAATACCGCACTTCTCAGGTGCATTCCCGCGCAGTTTGGCAACTCGACAGGATCGAAATCGTCGACTAGGCTTTGCGCATGGCCTTCATGCGCATTCACCACACCAATTTGCGGTTCAGTTTTCAGGCTGTTTTCTTGCCGCGTCTGTGTGCCGTCGGAACATCCCGGTGAGCCGCCCGCCCACATCTGCCTTTGCTGTTGGCACCGCCCCCTCGCTTCGCAGAAGCCGCCCCCTACGGGTCCTCGGTGTCATTCTGGCCACCCTCATTGCAGTCCTTTTGGTGTTTGCATTTGTGACCGCGTCGCAAGTCTTCACCAACTTGCGCAATATCAAATTGTTGGCCTCCAACGATCTGGAATGGTCTCTGGCGCAAATTGAACTGGAAACACGCGACTTTGCCGGGGCACTGGAAGCCGCAAGACTTGCCCCACAACCCGATCTTGACCGGCTGCGCCTGCGGTTTGACATTTTTTACAGCCGGGTCAGCACCATGGCCTCAGCACCAGCCTATCTGCGCCTCACCGTGGTCCCGGAGTTTGACGCCGCATTGACGCGGGTGAACAGTTTTGCAAACGAGGCTGTCCCGATCATCGACAGCCCGGACGACGTCTTACTGGAATCTCTGCCTCTCCTCTCCGCGCGATCTGCCCACCTGCGCGCAGACGCCCGCACGCTTTCTCTGTCAGGCATCACGCTCTACGCCGCCGAGAACGACGAAGCCCGGCAACGCATCACCACCACGCTGTATCGTCTGGCCACAATTGCCCTGTTGCTGATTGCCGCCGTCGTGGGCCTACTGGTCAATCTGTTGTTTGCCAATCGCGCGGCTCGCCAGACAGGGGCTGCGCTCTCTCAAGCCTACCGCCGCATAAGCACCATTCTAACCACCTCAATGGATGGCGTTCTGGTGGTCGACAGCACCGGCGCCGTGCTTGAATTCAACAAAGCCTCCGAGGCAATCTTTGGATACCGCTACGAAGATATTCGCGGCAAGAATATCCAGGAATTGATTGCCCCACCTGACCTACGAGATTCCCATTACCGCGCCATGGAACGCATCCTCACCGGCCAAGACCGCCACGCCGCTGGCAAAGGCCGGGTGCGCATGGACGCAAAACGGTCCGACGGCGCAATCTTCCCGATCGAAATTGCCATCGAAATGGCTGAGGACAACGACGAGAAAATCCTCATTGGGTTTCTACACGACATCTCAGACCGGGTGGCCGCGGAAAAGGAGTTGCTTGAAACCCGGGACCGCGCCTTGGCGGGCGAACGCGCCAAAGCGGAATTTCTCGCCGTCATGAGCCACGAAATCCGCACGCCACTCAATGGCATCCTGGGCAATCTCAGCCTGCTCAACGACACCGCCCTCAGCCCAATCCAGACCCGCTACCTGCGCAACATGGAAATCTCAGGCCGCGTGTTGATGCGCCATGTCGACACCGTGCTCGACATCACCCGCTTTGAAGCTGGCAAACTCGACGTCAACATCGCCTGCACGGACCTCTCTTCCCTGCTGCAAGAACTGGTCGACAGCCAACTCTCCGCCGCAAACCGCCACGGCACCACGCTCAACTGGCGCTGGGAAGGCCCAGCGCGGGCCTGGGTGCGCACCGACCGAGCCGCTTTGGAGCAGGTGCTGCTGAACCTTGTCGGCAATGCCATCAAATTCACCGATGACGGCACCATCACCATCGAAGCCGAAGCTCTGCCAGAAACCATCAGCGGCCTACCCGCTATGGAACTCAGGGTCAGTGACACCGGCATTGGCATTTCCGAAGACCGTCTGCCCATAGTGTTTGACGATTTTGTCACTGATGATCCGACTCTCGGCCGCGTGCCCGGCGGCACAGGTCTAGGCCTGGGCATCGCCCGCCGTATCGTCACCGCCCTTGGCGGCGAAATTGGCGTGGAAAGCACACCCGGCCAAGGCAGCACCTTCTGGGTACGCCTGCCGATGGAAGAAGGCCGCCAACCACCTGCCGCAAAACCATCTGATCCCATACCGGAAATCACCCACCTGCACATGTTGGTGGTGGAAGACAACGACATCAATCGTGAACTTGTCCAAGAGCTTCTGCAACGTGAAGGCCACTGGGTCACGCTCGCGACAGACGGCGAGGAGGGCGTGCGGCTCGCAGAGCAAAAACCCTACGACATGATCCTGATGGACATCGCCATGCCGGTGATGGACGGCTTGCAAGCCACCAAAGTAATTCGCAGCGGCACCGGCCCCAACAAGGATACGCCTATTGTCGCCGTCTCGGCCAATATCCTGCCCGAGGATCGGGACCGTTTTCTCGCCGCAGGCATGAGCGCGTTTTTGGCAAAGCCGATTAGCCGCCCCTCGCTGCAACAGATGTTGCAGGACACGTTCGCCGGTCCTGAAGTATCAAACACGCCCCTCACCACCCGCGCAGGATTGCCACCGGACACGTACAAACGTTTGCAGTCCCGTTTTCTTGAGGAGGGTGACGCATTGGTGGCGGCGGCCACCGCACCTTACCGCGATTTTCAAAATGTGGCCAAGCGCTGCCACGACCTTTCCGGCGCCGCTGCGATCTTTGGCGCTCACGCCCTGCATGATGTATTGGCCCAAGCTGACACGGCTGCAAAACAAGGCAACCATCGGCTGTTTGAGGAACAAGTGGCACAGATACCGCCACTTTGGCGCGCCACGCGCGCCGATCTCACCGCATCAAGCGCCGCCGAATAGCCCCTAGGGCATCTCCGCACCCAACGTCGGCGGAAACTCCTGCACCGCCTTCAAAAACCATCCCAGCGCCCGCCCGCGTTGCCCACCACTGCGATAGGCCACCGCCATGGGCAAGGACGTCTGCTGCGGAAAAGCCAAAATCTCAAACCGGCTACGAAAATGTCGGCTTTGGGCATAGCTGTCCACCACCACGCCCACTGCCTCACTGCGCTCGATCACCCCGGCGGCCATGGTGAAACTTGGCATGATGTGCAGCCGCCGCATCGGGTCCACCTCGCCCGCCTGCACCAAATGCTGAATCGGCTCGGCATAAGGTCCGCTGGGTTCGGGCACAATCAACGGCAAGCCGGCCAAATCCTCACTGCTCACCGGACGTCCCACCAACGGATGCCCCCGCCGCACAAAGAACAACGCGTTGAGCGGTGGCAACGGATCACAGCGCACCCCAGCCTCCGCCATCAAGGGCCGTGACGGACCAATCACCGCATCCAAATCGCCCTGCCGAAACAACTGTACCGCTGTCTCAAACGGTGCACCGCGCAGATGAATGCGCACCTCCGGATGCGCCCCAACCAAAGCCCAGATCGCCCGGCTCATCAGCCCTTCCATCGAGCTGGGCGACACGCCAATTCGCAGCACCTGCTCTCGCGTCTGTCGCCCCTCATCCACATCCGCAACCAGCTGATCCACATCCGCCAGTATCCGCGCCGCGCGGTCTATAAACGCCCGCCCTTCCGCCGTGGCGGTCACGCCCCGCGCATGGCGCTCAAACAGGGCTGCACCAACGTCTTGCTCCACATCAGCCACCGCTTTTGTCACGGCGGATTGTGTCACATTCAACGCCCGCGCCGCCGCCGAGATCGCCCCTTGCCGATCCACCGCCACCACATACCGCAGCTTGGTCAGGTTCATCCATTCCTCCAAAGAATAGCTTGAGAGAATATTGAATTTGCCAGATGCCTTCGTCAATCCGATACTTCGCGCAAGCGAGGAGATTTTCACATGAGCACAGAGACCATTGTTGCCGGCGTCGGCATGATCAAATTTGCCAAACCAGGCGCGTCCGACAGCTATGATCAAATGGGGGCTGCTGCCGTGCAGGCCGCGTTAAAAGATGCCGGTCTCAGCTACAAAGACGTGCAACAGGCCTACGCAGGTTATGTCTATGGTGACAGCACCTGTGGTCAAAAAGCCCTCTATCACGTCGGCATGTCCGGCATTCCGATCATCAATGTGAACAACAACTGCTCCACCGGCTCCACCGCGCTCTATATGGCGCGTCAGGCCATCGAAAGTGGCATGGTTGATTGCGTTCTGGCCGTTGGCTTTGAGCAAATGCAGCGTGGCGCGTTGACCTCCCACTGGACCGACCGCCCCACACCTTTTGATGACTTTGACAATGCCTGTGACACCCTTGTGGGCCACGCCGAAGTACCGCTCGCCCTGCGTTACTTTGGCGGCGCAGGCAAATCACACATGGAGAAATATGGCACCGAGCTGGCCGACTTTGCCAAGATCCGCGCCAAGGCCTCCCGCCACGCCACCAAGAACCCCCTTGCTTTGTTTGCAACAGAGGTCTCCCCCGAAGAAGTCCTAGCCGCGCCGGTCATGTGGGACGGTGTGATGACCCGCCTGATGGCCTGCCCGCCCACCTGCGGTGGCGCCGCCGCGATACTTTGCTCTCCGGCTTTTGCCGCCAAACACGGCATCGACACCACTGTGCGAATCAAAGCCCAAGCCATGACCACCGACTACGCCTCCACCTTTGAGGCACAGGACATGATGCAAGTTGTCGGCTACGACATGACCGCCGCCGCCGCGAAACAGGTGCAGGAAGCCTCCGGCATTTCTATTGAGGACGTCGATGTGGTCGAATTACACGACTGCTTCGCGCACAACGAGTTGATCACCTACGAAGGGCTTGGCCTGACCCCAGAGGGCACCGCGCAAAAATTCATTGCGGATGGCGACAACACCTACGGCGGCAAGTTTGTCACCAACCCCTCCGGCGGGCTCTTGAGCAAAGGCCACCCGCTGGGTGCCACAGGCCTCGCCCAATGCTACGAGCTGACCCACCAACTGCGCGGTACCGCGGACGCCCGTCAAGTGGACGGTGCGAAAACAGCCCTCCAACACAATCTCGGCCTTGGCGGCGCCTGCGTCGTGACCCTCTATCAGGCGGCGTAACTTCATGGGCATTTTTAACCGATCCACCAAGGGCCACGTGACTCCACCCATCGAAGTCACCATCGAACGTGGCCCGCTGGCGTTTTTCTCGGAAACCATCGGAGAGACGGACCCGATCTACCTTAATCCCGAGACCGCACAGGCCGCGGGCCACCCCGACATCCTCGCCCCCGCCACCTATGCGGCGGTGGTTGGCACTTTCGCCGACCAAATCGCGCGTCGCAAAGGCCAGCCTGACATTCTGGAGCTGATCAACGGCGACCTGCGTGTCTTGCTGCATGGCACCGAGGCCTACACATACCACGGCCCGATGTTTGCTGGTGATGTTGTGACCGTCGAGAACGAAATGACAGATTTCACCGACGCCAAAGGCGGCAAACTGGAAATCGCCCACGTCACCACCTGCATCACCCACCCCACGCGCGGCCTCTTGGTAGAGGCCACCCGCAGCATCATCCACCGTCTGGGCTAAGGGAGAGAGATCATGACCGTCACACCAACCACCGCCCAGGTCGGCGACAAACTGCCCGAACTGACCTTCGGCCCAATTTCGCGCACCACGCTGGCGCTCTACGCCGGGGCCTCCGGTGACCACAACCCGATCCACATCGACCTCGACTTTGCCAAAAACGCCGGCATGGACGACGTCTTTGCCCATGGCATGTTGTCGATGGCGCAACTGGGACGGCTCGCCACCAACTGGGCCGGCCAGGACCGCATGCGCGCGCTCTCAACCCGCTTCACAGCGATCACCCCCGTTGGCGCGACCCTCACCTGTACCGGACAGGTTGTAGACCGCCACGAAGAGCACGGCCGCGTCCTGCTTACCATAAAACTTGCCGCCCACATTGACGACGGCACCCAAACCCTGCGCGGCGAAGCCAAAATCTGCGGCACGCCTTAACCCTTACTTGCCCCGGCACCGTCGGGGCGCACCCGACCCTCCCCACGGGAGGGCGCTTCGCACCCACCCAGGATCGCGCGCGCCCCTCGTTTCAAACAAGGAACACCCCATGCCCAACCACATGTGGATGAGCGAAGATCACGTAGCCTTCGCCGACACCGTCAAACGTTTCTTTGACGAAGAGGTCACCCCCAACAAAGACATCTGGACCGAAGCGGGCGCGGTTCCAAAATCGCTGTGGAAGAAAGCGGGTGAGCTTGGCATACTTGGTGCCACCTTCCCCGAAGAACACGGTGGCCTTGGCCTGTCGCGCCACTTTGATGCGGTGACCTTCCTTGAGCAAACCAAGGCGGGCGACAGCGGCTGGGGGGTCTCCGTGCACAACATCGCCGCACATTACATCACCGCCTTTGGCACCGACGAACAAAAAGCCCGCTGGCTGCCGGATCTGGCTTCGGGCGACAAAGTCGCCGCCATCGCCATGACCGAACCGGGCACTGGCTCTGATCTGCAAGCGGTGAAAACCACCGCCATCCG
>NZ_CAJXIV010000077.1 GCF_913054185.1 uncultured Shimia sp. | reverse complement strand
CTCATAACCTGAAGGTCGTAGGTTCAAATCCTACTCCCGCAACCAATAATGTCGACAAATCTCAAACACGCGCGTTCAGACGACATTTGTCCCCCGTGATCAATTGAGTAACGCCTTCACCTCGTCAGGCTCATAACCTGAAGGTCGTAGGTTCAAATCCCACTCCCGAAACCGCGAAAATTGTCTCATGACACGTACAACAGCGTACGGGTGTTTCTATTTTACCTGTCTCTGTTTGGACGTCCCCTAGCAACCACTGAAAGCGGATGCCCCAACACACTCGTGCTAGGATTATTGCTCTTTTGGACGACGATAGTGAGGATTGCACCCAGTTTACCATGTAGTTCAATGTTGAAATCATTTCCTTCAGGAAACGGTGTGATGACACTGCTGTCGATCATGGATTGAATGAGATCAATTGCTTCTGAGCGAAGGTCTGGTGCATTGACGTTCCTCATCAACGACAGAACACAATCATTGAACATCTGATGTAAGTTGAGCAGGGCGATCACGTCCTGAGGCGGAGTGATAGCTCAGCGTTGCTATCCTCGCCATGCAGGTCAGCCAGCACGATCCGGATATTCTCTTCAGAAGAATATTGCCTACGAGTTGCACCCTTGATGTCTTTGACTGTCTTTGCGCCGGTTTTTTGTCGTTCTCATCTGCCATACCTTGGTGGGCACGATGAACCCAAAGTCCCACCTTATCAGATCGACCTATTTGGCCTCATATGCGCTGACGTCAGAAAAACTTGCCATAAGCTGGCGCAGTGAGGTGACGTTCATGCGCTTATAGGCTTTTTTCCTGTGGGTGATGATTGTTGTTTCCGCCACGCCAAGCAGCGCCGCAGACTCTTTTGCCGTCCGGCCTTTGATCGCCATCGCAGCAACCTCGCGCTCGCGCGGGGTTAGATCTGGATAGGTGAGCGCCAGACGAGCCTGAATATCATTCTCCATCCAAACACCATCTCTCAGTGAGAAGGCGACATGGCGTTCCGTCAAAGCCAACAACAGCCGAAGCAGTGCCTGAATATCTCCGTTGCTCGGGTTGTCGAACGGGCCACTTTCCTCACTTGAGTACATACTGACGGAGAGCCCGTAGTCAGCTGTACGCCGGACAATGGACACACGCTCTGAAATCCCCGGCAGATCATAGCAATCGCGCCGGTAAGTGAACGAATTGATATCTTTGGCATTTTGCACAGTTAAAAAATCACCCAAGCCTTGAGAGCCACGAAGGAGTTCCGCATTTCCATCTTCATGGACGTGACGCCGATACCCCTTTGCAGCTTGGGCGGCGCGGCGCTGCCCCAAACGGCAGGCTGTGCCAATCAGCAGCGGTTTGTCCCGGTCGCCGTGACAAAACAGCGACACAAAATCCGCACCACAAACCTCGGTTGCAATGCGCATGACCGCCTGAGTGAACCTCTCAGATCCAACGGCCTGAGACAGCTGAATGAGGTGATCGACACCCAAACTCAGCTCGGCATAGGGTGGCTGCAGCTTTTGCTGTTTCAATCGAAATCCATCCCTTGTTTTAGCCGGCAAATGCCTTTTCGATAACAAACTGTCCCGGATTGGAGTTTGATCCTTCAAGAAACCCGTGCTCTTCGCAAATGCCTTTGAGCGTTTCCAGCATCGCCATTGACCCACAGATCATCACCCTATCAGTATTCGGCGTCAAATCCCCTCCGCACATCTGCGCAAAACGGCCGTCTTTGATCCAGTCGTCGATACGCCCGGTGTTTTTGTAGGTCTCACGGGTAGCCGACGGGTGGTGATACAGCTTTCCAGCGGCCAGATCGCCCAGATACTCATGGCTGTGAACCGACCCCACCAAATCCTCGCCATACTGCAATTCAGCCACGTCTCGGCAGCTGTGCAGCAGGTGGACCTGATCAAATTTTTCATACACCTCAGGATCTCGGATCACGCTGGCAAATGGCGCAATGCCGGTCCCGGTGGACAGCAAAAACAGCCGTTTTCCGGGTAGCAACGCATCAAACACAAGCGTGCCAACCGGTTTGGGGCGGATCAGAATTTGATCGCCAGTCTGAATGTTCTGCAGCTTTGACGTCAGCGGGCCATCAGGCACTTTGATCGAATAGAATTCCAGAAGCTCCTCCCAGTTGGGTGAGGCGATGGAATAGGCGCGCATCAATGGTTTGCCATCAATCATCAACCCGATCATAGCAAACTCACCGGAGCGAAATCGAAACCCCGCAGGGCGCTGTGTTGTAAAGGAAAACAAGCGGTCCGTGTAATGCTGTACCGACAGGACGTCCAATGTGACAAAGCCCTTTGGCACCTCCGCCGCTGCTCCTACTCCCCCAACAATCTGATCCATTTTGCGCTCCATTTCTATTGTGTTTGGGGGAACGAACACTTTTTGGATCAGAGTCAGCAATCCTCATCAATGAGGAATGAAATTACCAAAGTACTGGCGGTATTCTATCCGCAGCAAAGGAGACGCCAATGTTCGCACGCGATCACATCGAATACCTACCTGCCGACCTGCCAGACCGGATGGATTACTCAGCCGAAAAAAGCCTCAAAGAGGCAAAGACCTTTTATGAAAGAATGAAACGTCGCCATACGGTGCGTGATTATTCCGATACCCCGGTATCCCGGGAAGTGATTGAGGAATGCATCCGCACCGCAGGCACTGCGCCATCGGGGGCGAACCACCAACCGTGGCATTTTGTGGCGATTTCCGATCCTGCGTTCAAGAAACGTGTCCGCGAAGCAGCGGAAGAGGAAGAACGCCGGTTTTATGAGGGTGGCGCCGGTGATGAGTGGCTCAAAGCGCTCGAACCAATTGGCACCAATGATCACAAACCCCATTTGGAAGAGGCCCCATGGCTCATCGTGGTGTTTGCGCAGCGTTGGGGCCAATTTGACGACGGCACGCGTTTCAAAAACTACTATGTCCCTGAAAGCACCGGGATTGCCTGTGGGTTTTTGCTTGCAGCTTTGCACCATGCCGGTTTGGTCACCCTGACCCACACCCCAAACCCAATGCGGTTTTTGAACAAGATGTTGGGGCGGCCTGAAAGCGAAAAACCGATTATGATTGTCGCCGTTGGGCATGCGGCACAGGACGCGAAAGTTCCCGCCGTCGCCAAGATGAAAAAGCCGCTCGACGAAATCCTGACCGTCGCGGACTAACACCCAATTTCTCTTTACAATCAACGGCGAGCCTTCTGGTTCGCCGACAGGAGACCCGCACAATGACCTATGTTGTCACTGAAAACTGTATCGCATGTAAATACACTGACTGCGTGGAAGTCTGCCCGGTGGACTGCTTTTACGAGGGGGAAACGATGCTGGTAATCCACCCCGACCACTGCATTGACTGTGGTGTGTGCGAGCCTGAATGCCCGGCAGGTGCAATCCAGCCCGACACGGAGCCTGACAGTCAAAAATGGGTCGACTTGAATCGAGGGCTCGCAAACCAGTGGCCGGTGATCACGGAGCGAAAAGATCCCTTGCCACATGCACGGGAAATGGATGGCTTGCCAGGAAAACTCACGCATCTTCAGGCCTCCAAACCTCTGAGGGCATGGGCGCGGTCCAATGCTCCAACGCTTTGGCTTGAGGCTACGAGGTAAAACACTGGTGGGCACCTCAAACAGGTGTCGCTGTGGAAACAAAAACAAGCTGCGGCTTGCTCCGCTAAAATCTATAAGCTGGCTTTGGCCCGAGAAGAGAAATGCGATGCATTGACCTTGAACGTCTGGCAAAGTCGATCGCCAAGCTTTGCAAAAGTCACTCACTCCGCGGAGCAGCCATCCGAACTTGCCTAGATGCACCGATGCCTTTGGCACTTGCCGCTCGGTCTTGCGAAAACTCTCGACCTGCATTTTCGTGAGTTGGTTTGTCGCGATGAGCGGGTCATCCATCAAGCCACAGCGTTCAATGCCCTTTTGAATTTCGGATTGCCGCTGGGCAAACCCGTCGGATCTATTGGCATCCGTGCGCTTCGTTGCTCACGCCTTATGGTCCGCTGGACAGGCTTTCGCCTCGTTTTTGTACTGCTTGTACGCGGAGCGCCAGGTGGATTCTGCATTGGGGTCGTTCAAGACTGCATTCCATACGACCAAGAGACAAATCTGACAAATATTCAGGTAGAGCGAAGCGGACAACACATAGAGATCCATCGTGTCGTATTTTCGGCCCTCATGATCTGCCACTCATTGCGACGTATCGAGGCAAAGCTTCCGATACCCATCGGTTTTCTTGAACGCAGTGTAATGGGATGCCCAATCCTTGTTTAGATTGTCGTCAAGTTCAGGATCAAATCGATTGCGGCTCTTGGTGTTCGCCAAAGCCCGCTTCATCGCTGAATCCACTTGCTTGGCCAATGTTTGCAAAGGCGCAAGTTTGTCGATCACCTCCTCGGAGAAAGCATCTTCTGAGATGTGTGACCGCAAGGTATCTGTGGCCGACTTCAGATACGCCTGCGTCAAAGCCGGCGTCGGTTGTTTTTTGACACTTGCGACAAAATGCCAATCGCCAATGTCGCCAATCCAAAGGCGATGGAGCTTGCGCCTAGCTTGCCGCCTTTTCCCCCACTTTGAGCTCATCAGGCCAAAACAGGTATCGGCCGAAAAACTGAGCGCCAGTTCGGCTATGGTGAGTGGGTTCATACGCCGCCCTCCAACTCGCCAGGTGACTCTTCGGAATCGGTCACAAGGACAGCTTGGCACAAAAACCGTTTCGTACGTTGGTTGAGAGGGGCATCGGCCGATTTGACAATAATAGGCGAATTGAGTTAGGATCAGACCCCAATTTGCCCCTACCAGTCGGAACGGGATCCAAAATAGCGATATACGTTTGGCAGAAAAATTGGCGTCTGGGTGGAGCGTATCATCCCATTTTTCAATCCGCACTTGCTTTCACAATATTGGCATCTTCTGGGATCAAAGCCGTGGGATCTTTGTCTGACGACGACAAATTGAAACGGTGAGCATGGCCATGCCCTTGGCCTGTTACACAATCGCGGGT
This sequence comes from uncultured Shimia sp., assembly GCF_913054185.1. Lineage (GTDB taxonomy): Bacteria > Pseudomonadota > Alphaproteobacteria > Rhodobacterales > Rhodobacteraceae > Shimia. Next base: position 15,252 of record NZ_CAJXIV010000077.1, on the reverse strand, counting down.
GGGCGCAACAAACCAGTCTTCGATATGTTTGTTGCTGAGGATTGCGGTGGGCACAGCACCCGGCCGCGACAGTTTTATCGCTGATCAGGTTCTTACTGAATCTGGGTATCCGGCCACTTGTCGCCAATCTCGTCATCAACTCTTCCAGAGAGGCAGTCACATAAGCCCAACGGCGAGTGCACCACTCTTTGCCTGTCTCAAATGCGCTTTTGTAGATGGGGTCCCAAAGCACCTCGTTTGGTAGTTTGGCCCGTTCTTCAAGCGTATTTTTTTAGAGTAACCACCTTTGTGTTTTATTCCGTCTGCATAGCAGCGAGCGCGGTGGCGAGCTCGCTTGTTCGAGACTCCAACTCACTGTCATGTTTTGTCAGCTCCCGAATCTTGTGGCGTCAGGAAGTTGATCGTATTGATTGCGGCGCTGTTGCGCGGCATTCAGTACGTTTTTGCCGTTGCGGGCATCGTTGTCGGCCAGTTGCGGCATCTCAACGTCATCGACGTCAAGGCGCGATTGAATGGCACCATGTTGGGGGCTCTTAGGCATTTAAAATCCTCAGTGATCATTAAGAATACAAAAAAATGGTGTTTTATTGGGGCATCCCAGGGGCAACGGTCACTCTGGCTAGGACAGACCCAACTTGAGGAACATGGCTGTTGAGCCGCGAGTCTTCAGGATCGTCGTCAAGATCCTGAACAAAACTGATATTTTTCAGTGAAATTAAAGTCTCGGTGCCATTCGCCACCCAACTGATTTTGGAAAATTTGTTCACTCGACAATTTTGTAGAGACCTCTCAAACACTCATTGCCAGCCCCGCCACTTCGCAATTTGGCCCCGCCGCGTCGCATTCCCGTATTGACCGAGCCGCCCGTCGTCTGGCACACACACGCCATGTTCGGTTCCGGGGAGTCCTCCGGAAGCAATAGGGAATGCAGTGCGGCCACCTTGGCCAATTCTGCAACTGCCCCCGCAACTGTAAGCGGCGAGCACAGCTGATCATGCCACTGGGGAGACCCGGGAAGGCTCAGCGCCGTGCTGCGACCCGCGAGTCAGGAGACCTGCCGGACATGCGCCCTCGGAAGGGGCGCTCATCATCGGCGCCGGGGTGTGCGCTGGATCTGTTTGCCACATTGGGCAACCGGCTCCAGTCTCCCCAAAGTCACAAAGTAATGCGCCGGGGAAGGCGCGACGTGATAAGGACCTAACTCATGAAAAAACTGCTCTTGGCGGCTGCGGCATCTCTGGCCTTGCCTGTGATGGCACAAGCGCACTTTCTGCTGGAATACACTGAAGACACCATGATCGCGCGTCCCGGCAATGTGTCGGTGAAGTTAATTTTCTGGCACCCGCATGACGCCGGTCACGTGATGACCCTGGAGAAGCCGGAAGAGTTCTACGTGATCCACAATGGCAAAAAAACCGATTTGATGGACACGCTCGAAGAAACCACTTTTGACGGGCCTGACAACACTGCCAAAGCCTTCGTGGGTTCCGTGCCAGTGAAGCGTTCCGGTGACTATGTCGTCGTCACTGTGCCTACACCTTACTATGAAGAATCTGAGGACATCTACATCCAGCAAATCACCAAGGCCTACCTGAACCGCAACGAGCTGCCCACCGACTGGGATCAGCCACAAGGTCTGGCCACCGAGATTTTGCCGCTGAATAAGCCTTACAATGTTATCGCGGGCGGTACGTTCACCGGCCGTGTCCTGAGCGATGGCAAGCCTGTTGCCGGCGCAGAGATTGAGATCGAGTATATGGCGGCGGAGCCTGACTTGTCCGGCACAGGCGCCAAAGCCAATACCGCGTCGCCGCTGCCTGGCGGTGCTTTGGTGTCGATTTCTGATGACAATGGCTACTTTACCTTCGGTGTTCCCAAGGCGGGTTATTGGGGTTTTGCAGCCCTGGGGGTTGGTCCCAAAGCCGAGCATGACGGCAAAGAGTTGAGCCAAGACGCGGTGATTTGGATCCGCGCCTGGGATCTGGAGTAACCCCACATGCACATTGTTGACGGAGCCTTGTCCAACCCTGTTGTGATTGGTGGCGCACTTGCTGCCGCTGGCGGGATTGCTGTGGGCCTCAAATCGCTGGAAATTGACCGCATCCCCACCGCAGGGGTGCTGTCGGCCAGTTTCTTTGTGGCCTCGCTGATCCATGTGCCAATTGGCCCGTCATCTGTGCATTTGATTCTCAACGGTCTGGCTGGGCTTTTGCTCGGTTGGGCTGCCTTTCCCGCCCTGTTTGTCGGCTTACTCTTGCAGGCGGTGTTCTTCGGTTTTGGTGGCTTGACCGTACTGGGTGTCAACACCTTCAACATTGCCATGCCCGCTGTGCTGGCCTGGATGATCTTTGGCCGCTTGATTGGCCGCGGATCTCCTGTGCAAGGGGCGATCTGGGGTGGCCTTGGCGGCGCCTTTGCCATTGCGGCCACAACCCTGTTTGTGGCGGTGTCCCTCGCGCTGACTGGGGATGAATTCCTGCCCGCCGCCAAGCTTGTGTTTTTTGCCCATATCCCGGTCATGGCCATCGAGGCTGTGCTCACTGGCTTTGCGGTGCTTTTGGCGCGTAAGGTCAAACCGGAGTTGTTTTTGAAAGGATCCTCAGCGTGAAACAGCTGATCCTGATTGTGAGCCTGATCTGCGCCCCGCTGCCTGTGCTGGCGCATAAGGTGATCGCTGGTGTGTTCCCAGCAGGCGACGCCATCGAAGGTGAGCTTGGCTTTTCCAATGGCGACATGGCTGTGGATCAAGAGGTCATCGTCTACGGCCCGGACGGGGCAGAGTTGGGCCGCACGATTACAGATGAAGATGGGTTTTTCCTCTACACCCCATCCAGCCCTGTGGCCCATACGTTCACCGCCGACCTCGGCGCAGGCCATGTCGCCAAAGTCGTCATGCCGGCTGAGGAGGTTGCTGAGATCATGGGGGGCGCCGCCGAGATCGTGAACACGCCGGTCGCTGCTTCCGATGGTCCGGTTGAGGGCGCATCCGTTGTAACGGTTGCCTCCCTGTCGGACGAAGAACGGCAGGTGATTGCTAAGGCGGTGCGCGACGAACTTCGCCCGCTGCGCCGTGAGATCGCCGCCTACCGTGAGAAAAACGACCTGCAAAGCATTCTCGGAGGAATCGGCTATATCATCGGCCTGTTTGGCATCGGTTTTTACATCGCCGCCCGTAAGAAGATGGCCGCCTGATGGCGCATGCGCTGGAACCGAAAGCCACAACTCTAGCCGAGGCCAGCAGTGACGCGCCTTATGGCGTGATCGGCGATCTGGACCCGCGCGTGCGTGTGGTGATGGCCTGTGTCTTTGCCATCAGCACTGTGGCGTTGACCACCATTCCGGCGCTGATGGCCGCTTTGTCCGCCGCCATCTCTTTGCTTGTGATGTCGCGTCTGCCGATCCGCCGCACGCTCAAGCGTATGGCGATGATGGACAGTTTCATCATTTTTATGCTGGTGCTGCTGCCGTTCACCATGCCGGGTGACGAAATGTTCTCGGTGTTTGGATTTCCGGCCAGCTGGCAGGGGCTCTGGAAAGCCATCGAGATTGGCCTGACCGCCAACGCTGTGATTCTGACGGTCATGGTGCTGGTGGGTACTATGGAGCCGGTCACGCTTGGCCATGCGCTGCACAAATTGCGCTGTCCTGAGGTTTTGGTGCACCTTTTGATGTTCACGGTGCGCTACATCGAAGTGCTGCGTGAGGAATATCTGCGACTGCGGGGCGCGATGAAAATTCGTGGATTTCGACCCGGCACCAACTGGCACACTTATCGCAGCTTTGGTTATCTGGTGGGCATGATGCTGGTGCGCGCCATTGAGCGCTCCGAACGCATTTTGGGGGCCATGAAGTGCCGGGGCTTCTCTGGCCGGCTTTTGTTGCTACAAGAGTTTTCCATGACCCGTAAGGATCACTTGTTTGTGGCGCTGCTGAGTGGCGTGTGCCTTGGTCTGCTATTTTTGGATTACGTATGACAATCCTAAAGCTCAATGACATCCGCTTTGCCTACCCGGGCTATGCGCCTGTGCTGGAAGGCGCGTCGCTTCAGCTTGAGGCCGGGCAGCGTCTCTCAATCACCGGACCCAATGGCGCGGGGAAATCCACCCTTTTCCGCATAGCACTTGGCCTTCAAGCGCCAGATGCCGGAACGGTTACGGCCTTTGGCCAAGAGCGGCGTGTTGAGGCGGATTTTCACGAGGTGCGCCGTCGGATTGGTCTGGTGTTCCAAGACCCGGATGACCAATTGTTTTGCCCCACGGTGGCCGAAGACATTGCCTTTGGCCCGCTCAACCTGGGACGCAGCAAGGCAGAGGCCCTGGCTACAGTGGAAAAAGTTCTGGCCGACCTGCAACTTATGCATCTGCGTGACCGCATCACACATAAGCTGTCCGGCGGGGAAAAACGGCTCGTGACCTTGGCGACCGTGTTGGCGATGGAGCCGGAAGCGCTCCTGCTGGACGAACCCACCAATGCGCTGGACACCAAAAACGAAGCCCGGCTCTTGGAAATCTTAAGTGGCTTGCCACAAGCGATTTTGCTGGTGAGCCACAACCCCGCGTTTCGGGCCGCTTTGGCACCCGACACAGTGGAGCTGCGCGACGGGCGGCTGCTTTAGCCTCTAAGAGGCGCTACAGACTTCCGTAGGTGGTTGGCACATCGCCCTGGATAATCTTAGTGACAGATTTGGCCACCAGCGTTGCATTCTCTGCGGAATTGAAGCCGTCAATTTTGTCAAAAAACAGCCCGTCGATGGCGCCTTCATGAGACCGGTCTACCAATGCGCCATAGGCGTTCTCCAGCGCCGCATGATCCACGCCCTGCGCTGCGATCTGCTCAAAGTCCAAGCCTTCCTGATAGGGGGTCACCCCCGGCAGCGACCGGTACCAAGCGCCGCCAAACACCACCGCTGGCACACCGCTCAGCAGGCCTTCCCAACCGGCTGTCCCCGCAACGGTGCCCACCACTTGCGCGTTGGCGACCAAGGCGGCTGAGTCCGCAAAAGAGGGCAGCATTTTCACGTTTGGAATGCGCGACAGGCGATGAAAGAAAAACGGCCCACGGGCAAACAAGCCTTGGCGCGGGTTTTCCTTTACGTAGACCTGCCAATCATCGGGAATGGAGCGCGCAATCGCTTCGATCATCAACAATTGGTCGCGGTACCGCCCACCCAAAGTGGATGCAGACATCTCCGGTTGATTGTGCAGCGGCACATAGACGTATTTCCGCTCGTAATCGACTGTGCCGCGATCAAATTCAGCCAAATGTTCATAATAGGCCAACGCGTTTTTGTGGAAGTAATGGGCAAATGGATCGCGCCAATCAGGCAAACTGCCGTAAACATCAGAAACACGTTTCAGCAGTGCATAAAGTCGATGGGGTTTGAGCAGCAGAACAGGTTCGCGCCGCAGCACATACTTCAAAAAGCTGCCAACTGCCTTTGCGTTCAATTTGCCGGTTGCGCCAGGTTTCTGCCAATCGCCGTCCATAAAAAACAGATCAGGCAGTTTGCCGTGCTCAAGCGGAATGGCTGGGGCGTCAGAGGTGGTAGGATCAAACACGCCATAGTCGTCAATTGAGCCAGAGGAGAAAAAGCGGTCGTTGAACAAAGATTGCTGGTTCATAACAAGCGTCTTGATGCCAAGGCTCTTGGCAACCTGATACAGCACCGTGTCATAGCCCAAATGGGGGGTCATGAAGAACACAACGTGGGTGATCTCCTCTTCGATCATACGTTGGGCAATCACGTCGGTGAGGATGTAGTAATAATCCAGGTAATCCTGCAGGTTATCCAGATTGTGGGCGTTGTAGTTGTAGTTCTCGCTCACCCGCTGAAAGTGATCGATGGCCATTGTTGCCATGTCGTGGAACTCATTGGAAGACAGCAATTCCAAGTTGGCGCTTTGATGCACCGTGTCTTGCATGTGGTGTTTGCGCAGGCGTTCGTGCCGCCAATCCCGCTTCATTGTGTTGATCGGGCGGGAGAACAAATCAGCACCGCGATCACCAACAACCAGGGAAATCTCGATTTCACCGTTTGATTGTTTTTCAATCTCGCGCAGGAACTCGAGGCGATAGGTGCCGCGCACATCGCAGAGGAGTTTGGCCATTGTTTTGTGTCTCCCAAAGCTTCCACAGCCGCGCCGCCACTGGGAGTATTCCTCCGGGAGCTGGGCACGTCCGACCTCCCCTTTTCTATAGAGTGCCGCTTTGCGTGTTTTAAGGGCAAATGCGCCGTCTGTGGTAACTTCTGCCAAGCAGGCGTCTGACGTACCCCTTCAAAAGCGGATAGCGAAGTTCAAAAAAACAAATTGGCTTCAGGTTGTTAGCACTCAAGCCGACACAGCTGATATGGCAATCATCGCGCCCGCCGCCGCAACAGCCAAACAAAGAACAGTCCGCCGATCAAGCCGGTGACAATGCCAATCGGCATGTCTTCCGGTGCCATAATTGTGCGCGCGATGATGTCGGACCACAAAAGGTAGATCGCGCCAAACAGGGCAGAGGCTGGGATCACGCGGGCATAATCGCCGCCCACCAAAAGGCGCACAATATGTGGCACCATCAGGCCAACAAAGCCAATCATGCCGGAAAACGCCACCATCACCCCGGTGATCAACGCCCCCACCACAAAGATGATCAAACGAAACCGCGCCACAGGAATGCCCAGTGTGGACGCTGTCTCGTCTCCCACCGTCATCGCATTCAATTTCCGCGCATTGGCCCAGATGTAGGCCCCGCAGATCACAAGAACTGCAAACGGGAAAGCTAAATGGCTCCATTGCGCCAATCCCAGGCCGCCCAGCATCCAGAACACCACCGTATGTGTCGCCCGTGGGTCGCCGAGAAAGATCAGCACATTGGCCAGCGACATCACAATGAAGGACACCGCCACACCCGCCAGGATCAAGCGATCCGCGCTTGTGGCCGCGGCAAACTGCGACACCGCCAGTACCAGTAACGTTGTCGCCAAGGCCCCGCCAAAGGCAAACAACGGCACGGTGATGAGCCCCCAAAACATGCCAGTGTGCATCAGGACCAGGATCGCGCCAAAGGCCGCGCCGGAAGAAATCCCCAACAGGTGCGGATCGGCCAGCGGGTTGCGCGTCACCGCCTGCAAGCTGCCGCCAACAACCGCCAATCCGGCGCCCACAAGGCAGGCCAGCAGCGCACGAGGAAAGCGAATGTCCCAGACAATCGCTTCGCGACCTTTGGACCAGTCCTGTTCAATTGTGCCGGGCGCCACCTGATTGATCAGGATGCTCCAGACCGTGTGCAGGGGCACAGAGACGGCCCCCACACTGATTGCGACCGAAATCGAGAAAAGCAACAGGATCCCCCCTGTGCCGATCACGTAAGGAAACCTGCTCTTTGGCTGTCCTGCTGCTCTTCTTGTCATTTATTTGGCCCGGAACGTGTCTGCGAGGGTTTTCACCGCTTTGATGTTGCGCGGGCCCGGGGTCGCTTCAACATACTCCAGGGTCACAAATCGGTTGTTCTTCACCGCGTCCATTTCGGCAAAGGCCGGGTTGTTCATCATGAAGGCACGCTTTTCTGCGGCGGTCACATTGCCGTAGTTCACGATCACGACGACCTCCGGGTTGCGTTCCAGTACCGGCTCCCAGCCGACTTTGGCCCAGCTCTTTTCCAGATCGTTCATGATGTTGGTGCCGCCAGCCGCCTCGATCAGCGCGTTTGGCATCGCATAACGACCAGCGGTGAAGGGAGAGTCCTCGCCGCTGTCATAGACAAACACGCGCGGTGCGCTTTCCAACGGGGCCAACCCGTCCGTGAAGGCCGCAAGATCTGCTTTGTAGCCATCGACCAGCGCATCCGCCTTGTCTGTCACGTCAAAGATCGCGCCGAGGTTTTGGATGTCGTTGTACATATCATCCATGCTGGCGGCGTCTTTTTTGCCAATGTGGATGCAGCTCTCGGTCAACTCATAGACCTTGATGTCAAACGGTGCGAGCGTCTCAGGTGTGACTTCGCCACCGACTTTCATTCCGTAGTTCCAACCAGCAAAGAAAAAATCCGCATCCGCGCCGATCAGCACCTCTTTGCTTGGGTATTTCGCAGACAGCTCTGGCAGTTCTTCGACACCAGCACGCATCTCTTCGTTCAGTGTTTTCCAGCCGGAAATGCCGGTGTAGCCCACCATGCGATCCGCCAGACCCAGCACCAGCATCATCTCGGTCAGGTTCACGTCGTTGGAAATGGCCGCTTTGGGCGGCGCGTCAAACGTCACTTGGCGGTTGCAGCTGTCCACAGTGGTTTCCGCCAGAGCGGCGGTGGTGGAGAGGGCCAGCAGCGCGCTGACCGCAGCGGTGGTCAATTTCATGGTCATAAATTTGGTCCTTTAGGTCGGGAGGTGAAAAGTAAGGTGTTGATTCTGGCTCTCGCTCAGCACCTGACGCTGGGCGGTGACCGAAAACGTGTCTGACACCAGCGGTTCGCTGAGCACGTCGTCAGCGCTGCCAAAGCCTTGGCAGTGTCCGTCTTTCAGAAGCAGAATGGCGTCACACACATCTGACGCCATGTTCAGATCGTGCAGTGAGACCACAATGGTCAGTCCAAGCGACCGGATCAGTGACAGGATTTCGAGCTGATGGCGAATGTCGAGGTGGTTGGTTGGCTCGTCCATCACCAACACCTGTGGCTGCTGCGCCAACGCCCGCGCCACCATCACCCGTTGCCGCTCGCCCCCTGACAGGGTGTCAAAATCGCGTGTGGCCAAATGCTCTAACTGCATCCGCGCGAGCGCAGCATCGATGATCTCCGCGTCACGCGCGCCATCTGACGACAAGCCACTGCGATGCGGCGTGCGCCCCAATGCCACAATCTCCCGCACTGACAGACCAAAGGCCCCCGGTTGCTCTTGCAATACGGCGGCGACTTTGCGGGCAGCCACTTTGGCGGACATGCTCCAGAGGTCCAGTCCATCCACTGTGATCTGCCCGGATGTGGGTTTCTGGTAGTGATAAATCATCCGCAACAGCGTCGACTTGCCTGCGCCATTGGGGCCCACCACGCCAAGTACTCGCCCCGGATAGACTTCAAAGCTCACCGGGTGCAGCAGCAACGGCTGGTTTTTTCTAGGACGCCAACAAACATCCTTGGCCACCAAATGACCGGTTCTCATACAAGGCGCTCCGCGCTGTCCTCAATTGCCAACATCATTGATGGTACCCGCGCCAACGTGTGTTTGCGCAGCTTGCCGGGGCGATCCACGGAGGAGCACCAGCCATCGCCAAGCACTGCATATTGCTGTGCAAAAGACACCAGATCCTCAATGTCCTGATCCGGCGTGATGTCGCCAAACAGATAGGTTGCCTTGCGTGTGCTGTGATACGCCACCGTGCAGGGATGTTTGCAGCCCGCCATACAGGCAACGCCGGAAATTTCGAACTCTTCGGTGATCGCGTCACCCGCCATATCGATGGCGGCGCGCAGCCGTTTGATCAGTTCATAGCCGGGGCGACAATTCTCGCCGACATGTTTGCAGGATGTGCATATCGAAATTCTGTGAGTGGGGTGGTCCATCTCGCCCTCCGCGATGAAGCGGGGCACGCACAGTCAGTTTTTCGCACGGATCAATCCGTAAAGCCATCATGGCCTCCTGTCCGGACGCCCCGCCCGGGTTGAAGTTACATCTTGGATGGCAGGTCTCCTGACTCGCGGGTTGTAGCTCTCCCGAACCTTCCCAAGCGCATGACGCTCAGTGGTGTTCTCGGGGTCGCTTGCCGCTTACAGTTGCGGGGGCAGTCACGGAATTGGCACCTTGCGGAGGCCGCACCGTATTCCCTTTTCATCCCGGTTGACTGACGTCTTTCGGGAACCATCTCTTCTGAAGTCGTGGAAACCAGCCGGTGAGTCAACAGGTTTTCCACCTCGAGAAACAAAATCCTGCGGCTTCATGATGTGCGGACCGCAAGATATTGTTTGATTGTGATCCGCGCAGCTTGGCCAAGTTGTCTTAGCTGGAAACCAGGCTCCAATCTGTGCGGTCCGAAGGGTGTTGTAAGCTGGAAAATCGGGGTGGGGCAGCTTACATTAGGGGCCATACGCCGCACTGCGCCATCACATTTGGGGGAGGCCAAGACAATTGTTACGAAGGGCAACTTGCGTCTTTTTCAAGCTTGGTATACATCGGCATACAATACCTGCCCTGTGAATTGCTGTCCCCCCTGAAACGGGGTGTTCATGCTTCAGCCAACCTCAAATCGCTAGGATCATCATGAGCTTGTATACAGATTATCTGAATGAGATTGAGACCCGGAAAACCGAAGGTCTGAATCCAAAGCCAATCGACGACGGCGCGCTGGTCGGCGAACTGATCGATCAGATCAAAGACACCGCCAACGCCCATCGCGAAGACTCTCTGAAGTTCTTCATTTACAACACCTTGCCCGGCACCACGAGCGCCGCAGGCGTGAAGGCAGACTTCCTCAAAGAGATCATTCTCGGCGCGGCAGATGTTGCCGAAATCACTCCTGAGTTTGCGTTTGAAATGCTGTCGCACATGAAAGGTGGCCCTTCCGTGCGCGTGCTGCTGGATCTTGCGCTGGGCGACGATGCCACGATTGCGGCGCAGGCGGCAGACGTTTTGAAGACTCAGGTCTTCCTTTACGATGCCGACCAGGCCCGCCTGAAAGAGGCGCTGGATTCGGGCAATGCCGTCGCCAAAGAGCTGCTGGAAAGCTACGCCAAAGCAGAATTCTTCACCAAACTGCCAGACATCGACGAAGAGATCGAACTTGTGACCTTCATCGCCGGCGAGGGTGACATCTCTACCGACCTGCTGTCCCCGGGTGCCGAAGCGCATTCCCGCGCGGACCGTGAATTGCACGGCAAGTGTATGATTTCGGAAGCTGGGCAGAAGCACATCGAAGAGCTGAAGCTGCAGCACCCTGGCAAACAGGTGATGTTGATTGCTGAAAAAGGCACCATGGGCGTGGGCTCCTCCCGCATGTCTGGTGTGAACAACGTCGCACTCTGGACCGGCAAGCAAGCCTCTCCTTACGTGCCATTTGTGAACTACGCGCCAGTTGTGGCGGGCACCAACGGCATCTCCCCGATCTTTTTGACCACCGTTGGCGTGACCGGCGGCATTGGTCTCGATCTGAAGAACTGGGTGCGCAAATCTGATGAGGACGGCAACCCGATCCTCAACAACGACGGCAACCCAATCCTGGAGCAGAAATACTCCGTGGAGACCGGCACCGTTCTGAAGATCAACACCAAGTCCAAAAAGCTGCTGAGCGAAGACGGCGAAGAGCTGGTCGACGTGGCGTCTTCTTTCACCCCGCAAAAAGCGGAGTTCATGAAGGCCGGTGGTTCTTACGCAATTGTCTTTGGTAAAAAGCTGCAAACATTTGCAGCGGGCGCGCTGGGCGTTGAACCAACACCAGTATTTGCCGCCTCCAAAGAGATCACCAAAGAGGGCCAAGGCCTGACCGCCGTTGAAAAGATCTTCAACAAAAACGCTGTGGGCACCACCCCGGGCGCAACCCTGCATGCAGGTTCTGATGTGCGTGTTGAGGTCAACATCGTGGGTTCGCAGGACACCACCGGCCTGATGACCATGCAGGAACTGGAGGCCATGGCGGCCACCATCGTGTCTCCCATCGTAGACGGCGCGTATCAGTCCGGCTGTCACACCGCCTCTGTGTGGGACGTCAAGGCACAGGCCAACACCCCGCGTCTGATGAAGTTCATGAACGACTTTGGCCTGATCACCGCGCGTGATCCCAAAGATCAGTATCACGCCATGACCGACGTGATTCACAAGGTTCTGAACGACCTCACCGTGAGCGACTGGGACATCACCATCGGCGGCGACAGCCACACCCGTATGTCCAAAGGCGTGGCCTTTGGTGCGGACTCCGGCACCGTTGCGCTGGCGCTGGCCACAGGGGAGGCGTCGATGCCGATCCCTGAGTCCGTGAAAGTCACGTTCAAAGGCCAGATGGCCGAACACATGGACTTCCGCGACGTGGTGCACGCCACGCAGTTGCAGATGCTGGAGCAGCACGGTGACAACGTCTTCCAGGGCCGCGTGATCGAAGTGCACATTGGCACGCTTCTGGCCGACCAAGCCTTTACCTTCACCGACTGGACTGCGGAAATGAAGGCAAAAGCCTCGATCTGTATCTCCAACGATGAGACGCTGGTGGGCTCGCTGGAACTCGCCAAACACCGCATCCAGATCATGATCGACAAAGGCATGGATAACGAAGTGAAAATGCTTCAGGGCCTGATCGACAAAGCGGACGCCCGCATTGCCGAGATCAAGTCCGGCGCCAAGCCTGCAATGACCCCGGATTCCACCGCCAAATACTTCGCAGAAGTGATTGTGGATCTGGATCAGATTGTTGAACCCATGATCGCGGACCCGGACGTGAACAACGCTGACGTCTCCAAGCGCTACACCCACGACACCATCCGCCCAATCAGCTACTACAACGCTGAAAAGAAAGTGGATTTGGGCTTTGTAGGCTCCTGCATGGTGCACAAAGGTGACATGAAAATTGTCGCTCAGATGCTGAAGAACATCGAAGCGGCCAATGGCAAAGTTGAGTTCAAAGCCCCGCTGGTTGTGGCAGCGCCAACCTACAACATCATCGACGAGATGAAAGAAGAGGGTGATTGGGAAATCCTGCAGAAGTACTCGGGCTTTGAGTTCGACGACATGTTCCCCAAAAGCCAGGCACGCACCGAGTATGAGAACATTCTCTATCTTGAGCGTCCGGGCTGTAACCTCTGCATGGGCAACCAGGAAAAAGCCGCCAAAGGCGACACGGTTCTGGCCACTTCAACCCGCCTGTTCCAAGGCCGTGTTGTAGGTGACCTGCCAGAGAAGAAAGGTGAAAGCCTGCTGGCCTCAACCCCACTTGTGGTGCTCGCTGCTGTCCTTGGCCGCACGCCTACGCTGGAAGAGTACAAAGAGGCCGTGGAAGGCATCGACCTGACCAAATTTGCACCGCCACTGGCACCTGCAAACACCAAGTCGGCCCACTTCTAAAGCCATGCGGCGCTTTGGCGCTGCACGACACAAAATCAAACCCCGGCGCGGATGCGTGCCGGGGTTTTTTTGTTGGGGCGGCAGTAGGTGTTGTGGCCTTTGACGTCGACTTATCGGCCCGGGCAAGCGCAGCACTTTGTTATTTCTACCGAACTGTGATTTTCTCTTCAGCGCAATCTGGATTCAGTTGAGGGCAAGCGGCGAGACGTGTGCGGCTGTGCGAAGCGACTGTGAAGGGATTACAACTATCTCTTAATCCCACTCAGCTTCAACAAGGAGGGCTTCTCCTTTCATCCGGCGCACGATCAAGAAGTCGACCAGAAGCTTCAGCATATGCCACCGCTTCTTGCGCAGGTAAAAAAGCACGCCAGCGGTTTCGGCAAGGTGACGATGAACCCCACACGTGTGGGTTAACACAAACGGCAGACCGAGCAGTTTGTCGATTGCCCCTGTGTGCATGAGCTGGGTTAAAAGCAGCGGCGCGGCAAGCTTTGCCTCGTTAAAAACAATTGGCCCGCGGGCGTCTCTTGGATGGATCAGTAATGGCATCCTTGCGTATTTCAGAGCATCCAGGATTGTGTGTGAAATCGGTCCGGACTGATCTGTTGGCGGAAAGAGGCAGAGACCAGAAATATGCGGGTCCTCTTGGCATTTTTTAACCTGCGCCAAGGCGGCTGTTTCATTGTTCAGATCAACCGACCCAAACGCCTCAAAACGCCCGTTGTGTTGCTGCGCCAGTGCTGAGATCTCGGAATTATAGCGCTCGAGGAAGGTGCTGATCTCTACCTCCGTACGACCCCAGAGGTCTGGGAGGTCCATTACAATTCGGGGCGTCCCATCTGCCAGCTGAGTGGCGTCGAACCAACGCACCTCTGCAACATCGATGTTCAAAGCGGCTATGGCTGTCGAAAGCGCTTTGGGCATCCCATGGCGATGCACCTCAGTGCGCGGTTTCGTGGTCAACGATGGAAAGGAAGCGGCTGACGGCACACGTGTATCAAACAGGTTTTGCGTATTGTGGCGCCACACGCTTGCAACGTCTGTTTTTGGAAGGGATTTCGACAGTTCCGTTACCCAATAGCGCACCTTGCTGCGCGAAACCCAAGGGATGTCTGAGGAAAACAGGAGATGTTCGATGGAGGTAAAGCCAAGCAGGCCCAAAATTGCCTCGGGCGAGGAAAACTTTGCCGTATCAAAATAGAGCTGACTGCGCCAGTCCGCCAATTCCTGTGCGAGGTTAGGCTCGGTGCTGCGTAAATCTTCGGCCATTGCGGCCACGGCGCCTCCTCCGTGGGCAAAAATAAAGCGGATGTTTGGATAGTCGCGATGGAACCCGGCAGCCAAAAGGCTCGCCAAAGCCTTGGTTGTTTCCAAGAACCAAAGATACATCGGGCCGGTCATTCCATAAGGCTTGATATCGTCGGTAGGCGCAGGATGCACAAACACAACTGCGCGGTCGCGATCCATCCGCTCAAACAGCGGACGATAACGGTCATTGCCGGGGTAGTGCCCGTTGACGCTGCTCATCAAAATGACCCCGTTCAAATCTCCGCTCGCGACCACCCGGTCATATTCGGCAATCGCGCCCTCAACATCGGGCAGGGGGAGACTGGCAAAGCCGCTGAAGCGATCTGAATGTGTCTTGCACACATCAATCAAAAAGTTATTGGTTTCACGGGCAATATCACGCGCTTCGCCGTCGTCGCCAAGATGAACACCAGGAAGCGCCAGTGACAAGAAAGCGCGCTCGATGCCCATTTTGTCCATCGCAGCGAGGGATTTTTCAGGGGACCACTTAGGTAAGGACATTCCCGCCACATCCGTCGTGCCCCGTTTGGCGAGAAGCTCGGCGTAAAAGTCTGGCAGGAAATGATGTTGCACATCCCACTTTTGATCGAGTTTGTTTGTCATGCCTGATCTTTCTGTAAGATGCGCGCTGTTCTTGTGCCTAAACCACGCCCTTTGCGGATCAGATTTGAGAATGCCATGTAAATTATCAAGGCACGAGCGCCACGCATACCGTCGGGGGAATTTCTGGCAGCCTAAGTGCTCGGCTCAGCCCAACAGCATCCAGTTTGTGAGGGTGATGCCTACCGGCTCACAGCGGCTTTCGTAGCAACCGCACACAGATGCACAATGCACAGAAAGCCTATAAATGCTGAAGTTATCAAGTTTTGTGGGTGGTTTGGTGGAGCCTAGGAGGATCGAACTCCTGACCTCTTCGCTGCCAG
>NZ_CAJXIV010000076.1 GCF_913054185.1 uncultured Shimia sp. | reverse complement strand
CCCGTAGTGATCGTCTTGTGGGTGGAATGTCTTGACGTGGCAGATTGGAGAAACCTCCCCCACCGCAAACCGGTGTTTGCGCGCACCCACCGCGTACTCATAGCCTACGGGCCACCCGTCCGCGCCCGGTAACACGCTCATCCGATCTGAGCGCAACACATGCAGCTCTACGGGCGCGCCACTATCACCGCCCACAGCCTCAACATATCCATCACCAGACAGCAACACCTGCCCGTAAAGCGCTTCAAACAGCTCCGCTTGTCCTTGTGCCGCGTTAGGCGCGGTCAACAACTTCAACACCGGATGTGTCTCAAACCGTTGGCGATGATCCTGCAACACCAACGGCAACGCCGCCGCGGCTTCGGCAATCATACGTACCACACGAAACCCCACCGGATTTGCCGCAAACCCCGTACGGGTCAAAGACACCGTATCGCGCGGGCTCCAGGCCACCCGACCAGAACTGTGATAGGCCACAACCTTGCCTGTCGCGCTGGCCTTTGCCTGAGGTGCCGCCTCTGGGGCCTTCTTCTGCAAAAACTTCCCTAGCATGCTCTGCCGCTCCCGGATCTCTGTGCCGCCGCTTTGGCGACCTGCTCATCTCGTTCGTCCGCTTTGGACACATCCAGTTCTGAAGGTTTTGTCTTAAATTGACCCTTTCCCACCGTGCGCCGGTGTTGCCTTACAACTCCCGCAGCCTCGGACGACGCCAATGCGCAGACGGTTCCACAATCAACTCATGTAGGGCCCAGACCAGCGCATCCACCCGATCCGGACTGCCTGAGCCGACAAAGCCCTGCGCCGTCATCAAACACATCTGATCTTCCAGATCCCCAAGCCCTGCCCGATGAAACACCCGTCCCTGTTCGTAAAGCGCTGCCACCGGCTCCGCCCGCGCCACCTTCCCGCGGCTGGCCCGCACCGCTCTATAAGGCACCAGCGGATCCACTTGGTTGATCACAGATTGCACCAGATCCCCGCCCTGATTGACCTCCGCCACCAGCCGATCCGCGCCCCAGCTCTCCATTGCCGTCAACGCCACCCGCGCCCAGGCATCAGGCGTCGCCGCTCGCACAGTTGCGTCATCAAGCACATACGCCCGCCAATCTTGCACCGGGCCTTGTGTGACCGCTCCAACCACAACAATTCCACACTCATCGCTTCCCGCGTGCCCAGTCACCGGTGGGTCCACCGCCACCACAATCCGGTCCATCTCCGGCAACTCGTCACACCGCAACGCATCCAATTGCGCGCGGGTCCACAACGCGCCCTCCGCGTCCTCCATCAAGACCCCCTCAAGCTCCTGGCGCCCCAGTCGCGTTCCTGCGTAACGGGCCTCCACCTCTGCAAGGAAACTTGCCGCCAGATTGGCGCGATTGGCCTGCGTTGGTGCGCTGGTTTGTACTGTTTTCTCGCCCTTCAGAAGCCGCTTTAAAACACCCACGTTGCGCGGCGTTGTGGTCACCACCTGTTGTGGATTGTCCCCCAGTCGCAGCGCAAACTGCAACATGTCCCATGTCGCTTGTCCGTTCCGCCATTTCGCAAGCTCGTCCACCCAAGCGGCATCAAACTGTGGCCCCCGTAAACTCTCCGGATCATGCGCCGAAAACGCCTGCGCCACCGCCCCGTTTGGCCACACCAACCGTCGCCGTCCCGCCTCCCAAACCGGACGCCGATCCGGCGGCGCGCAGGCAATCAAGCCACTCTCACCAAAGATCATCACCTCACGCACCTGATCGATGGTTTCCCCCACCAAGGCCACCCGTCGTGCACATCCAGAATCCTGCGGTTTGGCGCCTTCAACCATGGAGCGCACCCATTCTGCCCCGGCCCGTGTCTTACCCGCGCCACGCCCGCCTAGGATCACCCAAGTCTTCCAATCGCCATCTGGCGGCAGCTGATGCGGCAAAGCCCAGAATTCAAACAAAAAGGGGAGCGCCAAGAGCTCCCCTTCCGTCAGACTGTCCAAAAACTCACTCTGAACCGCGTGCGGTTCGGAGGCGATCCAAGCGGCGCCCGATCGAAGATCGCGCCGCTTCGAGGTCAAGTTGGGAATGTCCTTCTGGACTGTTAGTTGCGGAACGCTGGTCAATGTCTCTCTCCACCAATAGCGCCAATCGCATGCACTGCCGCACCTGTGCCAAAACCTGACTTCCCGCCGCAGTGGCCTCTGGACCATCGCGATGCAAAGCGATCCTGACCCGCTCCAATTCCCCAGTCACCCGCCGCAACATCAGCTGCAAAGCGTCCAGTTCATGATCTAGCGCGCGTCCACCCGAAGGCGTAAAATGTTGTGTCATTGTTGCTCTTTGCCTCTCATGCGCAGTTGCCCCTCCGCACAAGCCACACCTGACGCCACTCCAACCGAATTGGATCAAAATACCCGCCCTACGTGTGCTCCATACAAACAACCTCTAACACAAAAACCTGATAAAAATCAATATTATGTTAGTTTTCAATTGGTTAACCGGCCGACCTCGGCTGTTGCATGCAGGTGAAACGCAGTGTTTCCAAACCGGACCTCTATCGCCCAATTTGCGCCCTTATCGAAACCTAAACCTTTCTGTGGTGGTGTATTTTTGATGATTTTAAGGGGACTATGATGCGTATTGCTGCCAATACTACGCCGTCCTGGCCGATCAGAGTGTCGCTGGCTGTGGCGTGCTTCTTTGGCACGGTTCAAGCGGGACCAGCGTCTGACAGCGTCAGCTCGACGTTCCAATTGCCCCCTGAGGTCCACTCAGAGGTGTTGCCCGACCAAGCCTGGTGAAATCACATCAGCTCAAACAAAAACGCGGCGCCAGTAGCGCCGCATTTTGTATTTAAACTCTGGCCCAATCTATTGATTGGCCCGTTCCGCCTCGATCTTGCGCCAGGCTGCCACGTTTTGGTTGTGCTCAGCCAGCGTCTCAGCAAACGCGTGCCCCCCGGTGCCATCCGCCACGAAGAAGATGTAAGGCGTTGTATCCGGGTTGGCCGCCGCCTCCAGACTTGCACGGCCTGGGTTAGCAATAGGCGTCGGCGGCAGCCCTTCGATCACATAGGTGTTCCATGGGGTCTCGCGGCGCAACTCACTCTGACGCAGCCCTCGACCCAAAACGCCGACACCTTCGGTCACGCCATAGATCACGGTTGGGTCAGTCTGCAAACGCATGCCCCGGTTCAAACGGTTGGTGAACACACTTGCCACCTGACGGCGTTCTTCCGCCACCCCGGTTTCTTTCTCAATGATCGACGCAAGGATGAGCAACTCATACGGCGACAACAATGGGACGTCCGCAGCCCGACTCTCCCAGGCCGCCGCTACGAGGACTTCCTGTGCGCCCTGCATCCGGTCAATCACGCTTTGCCGTGTGTCTCCAACCCGAACCTCGTAGCTGTCCGGCGCAAGGCTACCTTCATCTGGCCGTTCAATCTCGCCACTCAACAGCTCAATGCTGTTCAGCGTGTCCATCACCTGCCAACTGGTCACCCCTTCGGCCACGGCAATGCGATAGCGCGTGTCCGCCTCGTTGCGCACACGGGTGTAATCCGCAGGGGTTTCGTCTTCCGCCGGGCTAAACGCCGCCACTTCAACAAAGCTGCCAGTCGCTGGGTCAAGCTCACGCACCTGCACCGTCTTGCGGGTCACACCAATCCGGTAAACCACCTCGGTGCCACAGGTACTCGCACCGCCACGGGTGACAATGTCGACAATCTCTTCCATCGACGCACCCGCTGGCACCAGGAACGCACCGGCTTTGAGTTTATCCGCCTTGTCTGAGTAATCCGCACCCAAACGGAAGAGAGTTCCATTTGCAATTGCACCTTTACCTTCAAGGTCTTGCGACACACGGCTCATGTTAGAGCCAGACTGCACCCGCACACAGACAGGCTCGGTCAACGGGCCCTCTGCGCGATAAGTCGATTGCCCAAAAAGGATGACGCCCCCCAGAAGGAAGAGCGCCACAATTAGGAAAGTCAGTGCGTTAGACGCAACAGAGCGCCACATTAATCGACCTTTCCGAAGATCACGGACGCATTGGTGCCGCCAAAGCCAAAGCTGTTGGACAACGCCACATTGATCTCACGCTCCACCTTTTTGTTGGGCGCCAAATCAAGCGGGGTTTCTACAGCTTGGTTGTCGAGGTTGATAGTGGGCGGTGCCACCTGATCCCGGATCGCCAGGATCGAGAAAATCGCTTCAATCGCGCCCGCCGCGCCCAACAGGTGCCCGGTCATCGACTTAGTTGAGGACATGGTCACTTTGCTGGCGTGTTCGCCCAACATACGCTCCACCGCACCCAATTCGATGGTATCTGCCATTGTGGAGGTGCCGTGAGCATTGATGTAGTCGATGTCTTTTGGCTCAAGACCCGCCTTTTTCAGCGCAGCCCGCATAGAGCGTTCGCCACCTTCACCAGTCTCGCTTGGCGCCGTGATGTGATAAGCATCCCCGGACAAGCCATACCCCAGTACTTCAGCGTAAATCTTTGCGCCGCGCGCTTTGGCGTGCTCATACTCTTCCAGCACAACAATACCGGCACCCTCGCCCATGACAAAGCCGTCACGGTCCGCATCATATGGACGGCTGGCTTTGGTTGGATCGTCTGCGCAGCCTGTGGAAAGCGCCTTACAGGCATTGAAGCCTGCAATGCCAATTTCACAGATTGCCGCTTCGCCACCGCCCGCAACCATCACATCTGCGTCATCGGACGCAATCAAACGGGCCGCATCACCAATCGCGTGCGCACCGGTGGAACAGGCGGTCACAACCGAGTGGTTAGGGCCTTTAAAGCCGTATTTGATGCTCACCTGACCAGAAATCAAGTTGATCAGCGCGCCAGGAATAAAGAACGGTGACACACGACGCGGGCCTTTTTCGGCCATCAGAAGCGTGGTTTGCTCGATCGACTGCAAGCCGCCAATGCCAGAGCCAATCATCACACCAGTGCGCTCAAGCGACTCGGTGTCCTCAGGCATCCATCCACTGTCTTCCACAGCCATCTGAGAAGCCGCAGCACCATACAAAATGAAGTCGTCAACCTTGCGACGCTCTTTTGGCAACATCCAGTCGTCTGGATTGAACGTGCCATTGGTGCCATCACCATACGGCACTTCACACGCATATTTGGTGGTGACCCGTTCAGGATTGAATCGGGTGATGGTGCCCGCACCGGACTGACCGTCCAGAATACGAGTCCAGCTTTCTTCCACACCGGAAGCCAATGGAGTGACGAGCCCAAGCCCGGTGACAACAACACGACGCATTTTCTATGCCCTTCCTCAGAAGTCTTTTGCGGGTTCATACCCCGCTTCACCCCTAGGGGGCAAGAGCGGCCAACCCACACCTTGGCCTCTTGCGCGCATCTGCGCCCGATTTAGGCCTTTTCTCAGCGGTAGCTTCTTGCCCCGCCAAAGCAAAACGCCCGCCTCACCAAAGAGACGGACGTTTGAAACGCTTACTCACCTGCAAATTGCAGGATCTCCGGCTTAGGAAGCTTCGGAGATGAACTTGACGGCGTCGCCAAAGGTCTGGATGGTTTCGGCTGCATCGTCCGGGATCTCGATGCCGAACTCTTCTTCAAAAGCCATAACCAGTTCCACGGTGTCCAGGCTGTCTGCGCCCAGATCGTCAATGAAGGAAGCTGCTTCAACAACTTTGTCTTCTTCCACACCCAGGTGCTCTACAACGATCTTTTTTACGCGGTCTGCGACGTCGCTCATGTCAATTCCTCATTCGTATTGGGCATTTTGGCCCGTTTGAATTCCCGCCCGCGCGGGCGGGTTCGATTTGTGCCCCATAAATGGGACGGTTTTGCTCCGGCTGAACCGGAAGGTCTCCGTCCACCCCTCAAGGCACCCGGAAAATACTCGCCGCCTATAACACATCCGCTTCACAACGCAAACGCTTTCCCCGACGACAATTGCGGCGCCCTATCGGACGCCGCGAAGGCTTACAACATGGCCATGCCACCGTTCACATGCAAGGTCGACCCGGTCACATAACCGGCTTCCGGGCTGGCCAAATACAGAACAGCCGCTGCGATCTCTTCCGCAGACCCCATACGCGCCGCAGGAATCTGCTTGTTGATGGTCTCTTTCTGATCGTCGTTCAGCTTGTCGGTCATCGCGGTAGCAATGAACCCCGGCGCAACCGCGTTGGCGGTGATGCCACGGCTGGCCACTTCATACGCAATGGATTTGGTCATCCCAACTAAGCCGGCCTTGGAGGCGGCGTAGTTCACCTGACCAGGGTTGCCGGTGGCGCCCACAATCGAGCTCACGTTGATAATCCGACCCCAACGGGCTTTCATCATCGGACGCATCACTCCCCGACACAGGCGCATGGCGCTGGTCAGGTTCACGTCAATCACACTCTGCCACTCATCGTCAGACATGCGCATGAAAAGTTGGTCCCGCGTGATACCGGCGTTGTTCACCAGAATGTCGACGCTGCCCATGGCGGCAATCGCTTGCTTTGGCAGTGCATCCACCGCCTCACCATCGCTCAGGTTACAGGGCAGCACATGTGCGCGTTCACCCAATTCAGCCGCCAATGCCTCAAGCGGCTCCACACGGGTGCCAGACAGGCCAACGGTTGCGCCCGCAGCGTGCAAGGTTTTTGCAATCGCGCCGCCAATGCCACCTGATGCACCGGTGACCAGTGCGGTTTTTCCAGTCAGATCAAACATATTTGTCTCTCTCAGTTTCTCACAACAGGCTGTGTCAAAAGCCCATATTTTTCAATCTCTGCGGCGCTCATCACGTGTGTTTCTTGCACCGGCGCCGCCTCAAGGGTGAACCAGTAAAACGCATCACTGCCCAGCATCCGCTTGGTGTAGCTCACATAACCCGCGTGTTCCGGATCCGATTTCGGCAGATCGCGCCCCTGAAGGTTTCCGACAGCCCAGCTGTGAACACCGATGACCGCACCATTTTCCATGCTGCGCTGCACTCCAGCCAAAAACAGATCTGACCCACCGGAGTGAATCTCACTCTCTGCTGTCACATGTGTATCCAGCCCCAAGTCCCGCACCCGATGGCCCAATTGCAAATTGACCTCATCATCAACCGACCCCGGAATTTCCAACAACACCAAACGTGTCACATTGGGATGATCGGCCATGGCCTGTTCAAATGCCACCAAACTGCGGCTGTTCAACGTGCCATTCACTAGCAAATCGCCACCATCTGCTTCGAATTCAATGGTATCCGTCGCATTGAGGTAGGCCACCTCCAGTTGCACACAGCCCGCAAGTGCCGCCACCCCAAGGGCCGCAACACCGCAAACTGCAACAAAGCGTCGGATCAAGACAGGCTCTCCACCGCTGCCTTTATATCTTCAGGCGTGCCCACGGCGCGCACCACATTGCTGCGATCAACTTTGCGGATCATGCCAGATAACGCTTTGCCTGCACCAACTTCCCAGAACTCGGTGATGTCATGTGTGCCCATGTGCAGTACCGATTCGCGCCAGCGAACAGAGCCTGTTACCTGAGCGACCAGAAGCTTGCGAATTTCACCTGGGTCATTCAATCCCTCAGCAATCACATTGGCCACAACCGGAACTGCCGGCTTGGCTATATCAACACTTGCCAACGCGGTTTCCATGACGTCAGCAGCAGGCTGCATCAACGCACAGTGGAAAGGCGCACTCACCGGCAACATCACAGCGCGGCGTGCGCCTTTTGCTTTGGCAATCTCTGCAGCCCGTTCCACAGCTGCTTTGTGACCGGACACCACAACTTGGGTTGGGTCATTGTCGTTGGCCGCCTGACAGACTTCACCCTGTGCGGCCTCTTCAGCAACCTCTTGCACGGCGGCAAAATCCAGGCCCAGAATGGCCGCCATCGCGCCCACGCCCACTGGCACGGCTGCCTGCATGGCTTCCCCACGGGTGCGCAACAAACGCGCCGCGTCCGCAATGCTCAAAGCCCCAGCCGCCGCCAATGCAGAGTATTCACCAAGTGAATGCCCGGCCACACAGGCCGCCGCCTCAATGGTCACACCTTCCGCTTCCAGAGCTTTCATCGCCGCCAGCGACGTTGTCATCAGCGCAGGCTGGGCATTGCGCGTCAGGGTCAACTCGTCCTGGTCACCTTCCCAAATCAACGTGCTGAGTTTTTCCCCCAGAGCCGCGTCAACTTCGTCAAACACTGCTTTGGCCTCTGGGTAGGCATCGGCCAAGGCTTTGCCCATGCCAATGGTCTGAGCACCCTGCCCCGGAAATACAAATGCACGCCTCATGATCGGCTCCCCTATCTTTTCTTTCGCCCGGAATAACGCGCACAGCCCCCGTACGCAACGTCAATAGACTTCCGCGCGCCGCCCCTTTCCTTCGCATGAACGCGCAAAAATCCGCCCAAACCGCAGATCTCTGCGCATCAATGCACAACTCGGGTGCACCACCGCCAGTTGCTTTGCGTGGCGACACCCCCCAATCTCAACCCAACATTTCCAAGAGGTTTCTCATGTCCCGCAGCAACACTGCTCTCCGCTACGGCTCCGTCGCCAAAACCTTCCACTGGCTCACGGCCTTGCTGATTCTGTCCGCGCTGATCTTGGGCTTCATCGCCTACCGCGCCCCTTATGACGACAGTGCCCAACTGGCGTTCAAAGCCACGCTTTTCTCCGTGCATAAAACCGTGGGCCTCACCGCCTTTTTCACTGCACTTCTGCGCATCCTCTGGGCCTTCACCCAGCCGCGCCCCAAACTGCTCAACGGCGATCACGGATTGGAAGCCTGGGCCGCGGAAACGGCCCACTGGGTGCTGTACGGCTCCATGGTGCTTGTCCCGCTCACCGGCTGGACACACCATGCCGCGACCACCGGATTTGCACCAATCTGGTGGCCCTTTGGCCAGTCCCTGTTCTTTGTGCCCAAAGACCCGACCATCGCAGCCATCCTTGGCGGAGCGCACTTCCTCTTCATGATTGTGCTGGTCCTGACCCTGCTGGCCCACATCGGCGGCGCGTTGAAGCACTTCGTCATCGACCGCGACAAAACCCTGCAACGCATGTTGCCTGGCCACACCGACTTGCCTGAACCGCCAGTGAAACAGCCCGGCCATGTTTTCCCGGCAATGACCGCCGTCGCCGTCTGGGCCGTCGCTCTTGTGATTGGCGCCAATGCGGGCCTTTTCACCTCCGAAGAACGTACCGACACCGCCGCGCTCGCCGAAGTCTCTTCCGAGTGGCAGGTGCAATCCGGCACGTTGCAAATCGCAGTGCAGCAATTTGGCGCGGAAGTGACTGGTGAATTCTCCGATTGGACTGCCGAGATTGCCTTCTCCGAAGAGCCAACCGACGGCAAACACGGCACGGTCGCGGTGACCATCAACATCGGCACACTGACGCTTGGCTCTGTCACCGACCAAGCCCTAGGGGCAGACTACCTCAATGCCACCGCCTTCCCAACGGCGACCTATACCGCCGACCTCCTGCCCGCAGACACCGGCTATCTCGCCAAAGGTACGCTGACCATCAACGGCCACGCGACCCCCATCGACCTGCCCTTTGAGCTGGCGCTGGATGGCGACACCGCTGAGATGACTGGCACCGTGTCGCTGGACCGCCGCGCGTTCCATGTGGGCGACGACATGACCGATGAAAGCTCGCTAGGTTTCGGTGTGGATGTGAATGTGGCGCTGACGGCCACACGTGGCGAGTAAGCGACGCAGTTTATTGAATTCAACCAGATGAGGGCCGGTGCACCAATGCACCGGCCCTTTTCAATGTGCAAATCGGGAGCGGGTGTCGCAGCGGACCAAAGACGAAGAGACCTCCTAGAGGTTTTTTTCATGCTATGCGATCGTGTATCTCACGAAGGTTCACACGCAGGAAATCACCGAACATGAAAATCTACGCTCTCCCATTTTTGGTTCTTCTGGCCGCTACGCAACTCTCTGCCCGCGAACTCATCGGTGAGGCCCGCGTCGACGACCAGCCCGTACTTATTTACGATGACGGTTTCTGGCGGTTCGACGATGCAGGAGGCGAAATCTGTACCGATGCAGGCAAGCACGGAAAAGTTTGCGCGTTGCCATCCCACTGGTCTCGCCTGCCGCAATTGGACATGACAAATGGGGCGCGCCCGACCTTCATTCATGATCAAATCCAAGCCGAGTTCAGTGTCTTACAACATTGGGGCAATGAAGACCTCACGCTGGCTGACATGACCGCTTTTATTCGCAGTAAAACAACCTATAGCGGCCTCAACGCGACGTTACTTTCGTCTACAGAATCGTCAATTGGCGAATTTCAGGGGGGACATGTTGTGGTTCAAGCTGGCGCACAAGGCGTACTCGCTTTTACCTTTGCGTTTCAGAATGGGCGGTTTCTCATCGCGCAAACCCGAGAACAAAACACCACGCTCTATCACAGTGGTCACAAGCGCGCGCATCAAAGCTTCGTAGATGCGCTTAGACCTGCAGCCTTTGAACGCCCTTGATTAAACAAAAAAGGGCCGCCCAACCGGGCGACCCTTCTCCGTGAGTGATGGGCGTTGGGCTTACTCAGCCTTCATTGCCTCTACAGAAATCTGCACAGTGACTTCGTCGCTTACATATGGCGCAAAGTTGCCCACATCAAACTCGGTGCGCTTCAATGTGGTGGTGGCGTTGAAACCCGCCCAAGGTTTTTTCGCCATTGGGTGTTCGCTCGCAGTGTTCAGCTGCGCGTCCAGCACAACCGACTTGGTCACACCGTTGATGGTCAGATCACCGGTGATGTTCGCGGTGGTGTCACCGGTCACTTCAATGCTGGTGGAGGTGAAGCTCACCAACTCATCGTCGCTGGCGTCAAAGAAATCCGGGCTCATCAGGTGCGCGTCGCGCTTTTCCCAACCGGTCCACATGGATTTCACCGGCATAGACACAGCCACAGAGCTGTTGGCTGGATCCTCCTGATCAAACATGATCTCGCCTTCAAAGCCGGAGAACAGACCCCAGGTCGTGGAGTATCCCAGGTGATTGTAAGAAAACAGGATTTGGCTGTGGCCGGAATCCAGCATGTATTTTTCCGGCGCCGCAAAAGCTGGGGAAGCGGAAGCAGCAGCAAAGGCAAGGCCAGCGGCAAGAAGGGTGCGTTTCATTGGGCGTCTCCTGAAGACAAGATTAATTTCTGATGGAACCAATGTGCCCATTCAACGCTGTGCGGCAATTCGCAGTAAACCCACATATTCTGTGCATCCGTGAACAATCGCGTGATCACCCAGC
Organism: uncultured Shimia sp.; assembly: GCF_913054185.1. GTDB lineage: Bacteria > Pseudomonadota > Alphaproteobacteria > Rhodobacterales > Rhodobacteraceae > Shimia. The sequence goes on along the minus strand of NZ_CAJXIV010000076.1, from coordinate 9,399 downwards.
AAAAAGGCCGCACAATCGGCGGCCTTCAGTCTCGGTTGCGCAGGTTTTTGCTCAGCTTGGCAAAATTGACTGGCTGCGCAACTGTGCAATGGCATCCAATCTCGCGTGATTGCCATCGATCGGCAACGTCACCATGGCGTCGCCTGCCGTATCCATCACCATCAGAGAGGAATCGCTGACATCCACGCGGCCAATCTCATCATAGTTGATCGCCTGCAGCACATGCTTGCGCCCACGTGGCAAACCTTCGTAGACCAGCAGTTGCTCGTTGCGTTCGTCAAAGTGCAGTTCTTTGCGCGGCTTATCGGTGGCAACCTGAGTCATGCCCACGCCGCCGGTCACCAAAAGGATCGACACACCCATCTTGGCCAAAAGGATCGCCGGTGTCAGGTCCGGGCCCGGCATCAACCAAAGCCCCACCCCGGCCGTGATAAACGCACAGCCAAACACCATCGACGAGGCGCGCACGGACAGCGACGGGCGCTTGCCCTCAACCCGTGTCACACAAGACCGTGTCTCATTTGCAAAATTGGTCAGCGCCACCATAATCCCACTCTCCTAATTGCCCCTTTTGGGCCCTTATCTCAACGGCTTCTCCACCGGTTGCTCAGACCTTCGGTGTGAAATCGGGCAGGAATGCGGCGGATTAACGAAATCCTCGTGCCCATTGCCCTTGTTGTGTTGGCGTTTTTGCGCCATCACAGACCCGCGCAAAAACCTTGGTTAACCTTACACACAAGGCTTGCGCTCCCCCCAAATTCGGCTATACAGCGCCATCCTTTTGCAAAAGCTTGAACCGCGCAGTCTCTCGTGGGTGGGGGCAGAAGGACTGAGAAACCCCGCTCTTTGAAATGCGCCTATAATTGAATGGAGAGCACATGCCACTGTATGAGCATGTTTTCATCTCGCGCCAGGACCTGTCCAACGCGCAAGCCGAAAGCCTCGTGGAACACTTCAGCACTGTTGTGGCTGACAACGGCGGGTCCGTTGTTGAGTCCGAGTACTGGGGCGTCAAAACCATGGCCTACAAAATCAACAAGAACCGCAAAGGCCACTACGCCTTCCTGAAGACCGACGCGCCATCCGCCGCGGTTCAGGAAATGGAACGCCTGATGCGCTTGCATGATGACGTAATGCGCGTTTTGACCATCAAAGTTGACGAGCACCCTGAAGGTCCGTCGATCCAGATGCAGAAACGTGACGAGCGTGACAACCGTCGCGAACGCCGCAACTAATCACCTTAAGAGAGGACATTAAGTTATGGCTGCAAAACCATTTTTCCGCCGTCGCAAAGTCTGCCCTTTCTCGGGTGAGAACGCGCCGAAGATCGACTATAAAGACACCAAGCTGCTGCAACGCTACATCTCTGAGCGTGGCAAGATTGTGCCTTCGCGCATCACAGCCGTGTCCGCCAAGAAACAGCGTGAGCTGAGCCGTGCAATCAAACGCGCGCGCTTCCTCGCACTGCTTCCATACGCCGTGAAGTAAGGAGAGACTGACATGCAAGTTATCCTTCTGGAACGTGTGGCCAAGCTGGGCCAAATGGGTGAAGTTGTTGACGTGAAGCCGGGCTTTGCTCGTAACTTCCTTCTTCCCCAAGGCAAAGCGCTGACCGCCTCCAAAGCGAACATCGCCTCCTTCGAAGCGCAAAAAGCGCAACTCGAAGCGAACAACCTGGAAACCAAAAAAGAAGCCGAAGCGATGGCAGAGAAACTCAATGGACAGCAGTTCATTGTGATTCGCTCCGCGTCTGACGCTGGTGCCCTGTACGGCTCCGTCACCCCGCGTGACGCCGCTGATGCAGCCACAGCCGCTGGTTTCACCGTTGACAAGAAACAGGTTGTTCTGGCCAAGCCGATCAAAGACCTGGGCCTGCACACAGTACACGTACTGCTGCACCCAGAGGTCGACGTGACCATCGACATGAATGTGGCGCGCTCTGAGGAAGAAGCTGAGCTTCAGGCCTCCGGCAAGTCCATTCAGGAACTGGCCGCGGAAGCAGAAGCTGAAGCAGAATTCGAAATCGCCGAACTGTTCGACGATATCGGTGCTGCAGCGTCTGACGACGACGACGATTTCGCTCCTGCTGCGGCCGAAGCTGAAGAAGCGCCTGCCGAAGAGCAGTAAGGCCTTCACCGCGAAGAATTCGCAGAGCCGCGTCCGGGTGCACCTGGGCGCGGCTTTTTCTTTGCGCATCCGCAAGATACCGCGCATCTTGCGCGGAGACTTTCCCTTCCTCATCGCAAAAGCCATACTGACGCCAACCAATGTAGTGGAGGCCTCATGTCCCGTTTGTTTACCCGCCGTACCCTTTTCGCGATGCTGGCCAGCCTTCCGCTTGCCACCTGTGGCCGATCTGAGCCAGAGGCCAAGCCCTTTGATCCGCCGCTTTATCCCAACGAAACACCGGAGCTTCGGGCTCTGATCAACAAATGGGCTGACCACTACGAAGTGCCACGTGATCTGGTTCACCGTGTGATCATCCGCGAAAGCACTCACCGTCCCTGGGCCACCAACGGTCCCAACATTGGCTTGATGCAAATCCAACTGCCCACAGCGCGCGGCATGGGCTACAAAGGCGGCCGCCAGGGCCTACTGGACGCGGAAACCAACCTCACCTACGCCGTAAAATACCTGCGTGGCGCTTACATGGTGGCCAAAGGCAACTATGACCGATCGGTGTTCCTCTACGCCAAAGGGTACTATCCGGAAGCCAAGCGTGCGGGATTGTTGAAAGAAACCGGCCTCGCCCCATGAGCCACCTTGGCATGTGAACTGCGCAACGGTAATCTGCCCTTAATTGTACCCCTTCAATTAAGGACCATCCGTGTCGACAGAATCCGCCGCCGGCCTCCATCCCTTGGCCCCGTCTCACCTCCCCAGTTTCATTTCCGACGCCACCGGGGCCGATCCAATGATGACCAACGTCGCCATTTTTGTCGTTGTTGTGGTCTTCCTCGCCGTTACATTTTTCCTACATCTGCACTCCCTGCCGGAAAAGCTTGCCCATCAGGTCGGTGCAAACCAGTTGCAGATTGTCGGCGTGCTCGCCTTGATCGCCTTGTTCACCCACAACAATCTATACTGGGTGGCCGCGCTGATGATTGCACTCATCCAAATCCCGGACTACGAGACACCCTTGGGGCGCATTGCCGCTGCACTAGAGGCACTCAAACAATCGCCTTCGGACCGAAGAAGCCCTGCGGTTCCAGATGACAATGCTTCGGTGGCTGCCGAAGCAATTGAGGTCGACAGGCCCGCCCCCAACAAAGAAGCGGAGGCGTGATCGATGCTTGAATTCCTCGCCTGCTCTATGCTGACCATTCTGCCCGACTATCTGTTCCGCCGCTTCTGGCAGGGCAAACATCTTGGCAAGGATATCACTTTGTTTTCAATGTGGTACGAGCTTCGCTACGGGCTCAGCGCTTGTTTCATCCTCACCGTCAGCCTGATCACGCTGATCTTCTACTTCCACCCGTCCACAACCAGCGTCTCCTCCTACTTCCGCACGGTCACGCTGCTCTCTGAAACGCCGGGCCGCGTGGCGGATGTCATGGTCAAGAACAATCAATCGGTCAAAGCCGGAGATCCAATTTTCAAACTCGATGACAGCAGCCAGCGCGCTGCGGTCGCCACCGCACGGGCAGCGATCTACGAGGTGGACGCCGCAGAACTTCTGACCACCGATGACCTGCGCGTCGCGGAAGCCAATCTGGATGCCTCCGAAGCCGCGTTTGAACAAACCAAAGACGAGTTTGAGCGTAAAAACACGCTGTATCAGGAAAACTCTCCGGCTGTGACTGTGCGCGAAGTGGAACGCCTTGAAAATCTGATTCAAGAACGTCTGGCAGCCGTGGACTCCGCCCACTCTGCTGTAGAATCCGTCAAACACCGGCTGGAAACCCAAATCCCAGCTCAACACGACAGCGCTGAAGCCGCCTTGCATCAGGCTGAGGTTGAGCTGGCCAAAACCATTGTCTACGCCGGCGAAGACGGTCGTGTTGAACAGTTTGGCTTGCAAGTTGGCGACTATATCAACCCAATCCTGCGCCCCGCAGGCATTCTGGTGCCATCGCACAGTGGGCGTGGCCGGTTTCAGGCAGGTTTTGGTCAGCTGACCGCGCAAATTTTGCACCCCGGCATGCTGGCCGAAATGTCGTGCCTGTCCAGCCCGATGCGCGTCACACCTATGGTGATTGTCGCGGTTCAAGACGTCATTCCCGCGGGTCAAATCCGCCCCAGTGACAACCTGCGCGACCCACAGGACAACAAACGTCCCGGCACCGTCGTCGCATTTTTGGAACCGCTCTATGAAGGCGGCGCCGATCACCTTCCTCCAGGGAGCCAATGTGAAGTCAACGCCTACACCAGCAACCACGAACGGTTGCAGGATCCTGACATTGGCACTGGAGAGTTTGTCGCCCTGCATGTGATCGACACGGTTGGCTACGCGCACGCCTTGATCTTGCGCTTCCGAGCCATCCTGATGCCGTTTCGGGTTTTGGTTTTCTCCGGCGGACACTAACCCCCCTCATCCACGCAAAAGCCCCGGACTTTTCGCCGGGGCTTTTTTTATGCGCCGAAGTTCCCGCCCAAATCTTTGGGGGCCATTCGGATCAATCGACTGTCCTCCACCGCAGCCTGCCGATGTTCCACGGCCGCGCGGTACTCCGGATACTTATGCATGGAGGTAAACGCCGCCACGCTGGGATACTCGGCAATGAAGCACAAATCCCATTGTTTCTCCGGCCCAATCAGCATCTGCTCCATGTCACCGCGCCAGATGATCTTACCACCGAGCTTGGCAAATGTTGCCATGCTCTCGCGCCCATAAGCCGCATAAGCCTCCGCCCCGGTCACCTCGCGCCCGTCGGCATACTCTGCCTTTGCGCGCAGCTTGACAAGATTCAGCATGTGCACCGGCCCCTCCCGGTCATTGGCTTTGAATGCCTCGTAGCCGGCCTTGTCGAATGTTGTGTATCCCATAGGTGCTCCTCCTCAGCTTGAAACGCAGCAAAGCACACAGCGCAAACAGGTCAACTCTGCCGCCCCGTCACTTCGGCGGCACAACAAAAAAGGCCGCCCCAAACTGGAGCGGCCTCTCACTGTCCCGTTAACGGGGGTTGGACTTATTCTTCGTCCAGTGCCTCTACGGCTTTTTGCAGGTCGTCTTTGGAGACCTCTTTGTCTGTCATCTCAGCCAGTTCAAAGACATAGTCGACAACTTTGTCCTCAAAGATCGGCGCGCGCATCTGCTGCTGCATCTGCTGGTTCTGCTGAACAAATTCAAAGAACTGACGCTCTTGACCCGGGTACTGACGTGCCTGGTTCATGATCGCTTGGGTCATCTCAGCGTCGGTCACTTCAACCTCGGCTTTCTGACCCAGTTCTGCCAGCAGCAGGCCCAGACGTACGCGGCGCTCGGCCAGTGCGTTGTGCTCATCAGTTGGCTCGATTTCTGGGTGGTCGTGGCCTTCCACCTCAGGGTTTTCTTCGTGCCACAGCTGGTGTGCAATCTGGCCAGCTTCAGCTTCAACCAGGCTTGGTGGCAGCTCGAAAGAAACCAGCTTGTCCAGCGCGTCCAACAGGCCACGCTTGGTTACAGCACGTGCTGCGCCAGCATATTCCGCTTCCAGACGCTCAGTCACCTGAGTCTTCAGACCAGCCAGGTCTTCGGCACCAAATTTGGTGGCCAGCTCGTCGTTGATTTCCGCAGCAACCGGCTCTTTCACGTCTTTGATGACGCAAGAGAACACAGCCTCTTTGCCAGCCAGGTTTTCAGCGCCGTACTCTTCTGGGAAGTTTACGGTCACGTCTTTTTCTTCTTCGGCTTTCACGCCAACCAGCTGCTCTTCAAAGCCTGGGATGAACTGACCGGAGCCCAGCACCAGTGGGAAGTCTTCGCCGGCACCGCCGTCAAACGCTTCGCCGTCGATGCGGCCCACGAAGTCCATGACAACCTGGTCGCCGTCTTTGGCTTTGGAGCCTTTCTTGCGGGCTTTGAAATCCTGCGCGGTTTCAGCCAGGTTGGCCAGCGCTTCGTCAACATCCGCTTCGGCTGCTTTCACAACCATTTTTTCCAGCTTGATGCCTTTCAGGTCAACGTCTGGAATTTCTGGCAGTGCCTCATAGGACATCTCGACTTCAACGTCGTCGCCTTCTTTCCAGTTTTCGCCGTCTTTCATCTCGACTTTTGGCTGCATCGCAGGGCGGTCACCGGACTCTTCGAAGTGCTTGTTCATCGCACCGTCGATGGTTTCCTGCATTGCTTCACCCAGCAGACGCTCGCCATACTGTTTTTTCAGAAGCGGCATAGGCACTTTGCCTTTGCGGAAACCTTTCATTTCGATTTCCGGCTGTGCTTCTTTCAGCTTGTCGTTCACAGTCGCGGTCAATTCAGCTGCTTCCACCTTGATGGTGTAGCCGCGTTTCAGACCTTCGTTCAGCGTTTCAGTAACCTGCATCGGGAATCCCCATAAGTAGCGGCGCGCGACACAATGAGTCCGCGCGCAGTCGAGAAAAATTTGTGCTCTTCTAGTGCTCCCTGCGGTGCGGCGCAAGGGTCATTTGCCCTCAAAACACAGGATCTGAAGCCCCATTCAAACAATCCCGTAACCCAGCCATCAAGAATACTTGCCGGATCACATCCTTACCCGCCTCAACAGTCCCCAAGTGACCACCGCTGCGCTCATACAAAAAAGGCGACCCAAGGGCCGCCTTTTGATGATTTTTCCATCCTATCAGATCAGAAGTGCCAGCGCGCCCCAAGCATATAGGCGTCAACGTCATTGTAGACGGTGCCGGTGTTCACGTCATAGCTGTGCTGGTGGTAGCTGAAGAACAAATCCATATTGGCATTGTCGAGCTTCTGTACCGCCTCAAAGCCATAGCTGACCGATTTGTCCCCAGTAACCTCAACCATGTCGTTGCCGCGATATGCGTCAACCGACAGGTGGGTGCGACCAAAGCTGAACCAATCGCGCTGATAGCCCAGCTTTGCATACACATAGTCACTCTTGCGGCCACTATCCCGATCGTTCTGGCCAAGCGTCACAGTCCCACTGATGCCGGTTGGATTGTGCAACGCACCAACAGACCCAACCACCGACTTGGAGTCATCTGACGCACCGTCTGTTTCCGCATAGGACAAGGTCGCCCGCAACGTTGTGTCACCAAGATCCGCACCATAACGCAACGCGACATCATAGAAATTGGTGTCATCATTGTCTTTCAGGATCTCTGTACCTGCCGATGCAGAGACAACAAATCCACCAAAACTTGGTGTGTCATAGCGCACACGGCCTTTGCGGCCGCCATCAAAGTCTTTGAACACATCACCAATGGATGGACCAGGTGTGGTGCTGCCAGACCTTGGCTGGAAGGCAAAACCGCCTGCGGTATCGGCCACGGCAACCGTACCGGACAAATCTGTGCCAGACAGGTCAGTGCCGCCGGAAATACCATCCGCCGCCATAGACCCCTGCCCCAGATAAAACGTCCCAAAGCGATCCGTCTCATAAATCGCTTCAAACTTACGAATGTCGGTCTTATCCCAATCAAAGAAATCGTCACTGGACGTCATGCTCAAGCTCGACGTTCCCCGAAGACCCAAGGCGGTTTCAAAGTTGAACTTTAGAGTCCCGCTACCGGTGCCCATCTCATACCAGGCGCCAATCCGGCTTGGGGCGTTGCTGTTGTCACTGAACTCATTGCGACGCTCAACGCCATCATCAACACTGGTCACTGCGCCGTTCAGGGAGCCATAAAACCGGAAGCCCTCCTGCGCCGACGCCGCTGACGTCATCGCCACACTGCCAACAATCAAAGCCGCTGGGGCGGCCCATACAGAGTGTTTTATTCCAACCATCATCTGTCTCCATTTACCCCCTTGTTCGATTTGGGGGTTTGCCAATCACCTGAAATTTTCTGCACGACCAGCCAACCTCAGGTATCCACTCATTAGCCAACTGCTGACACAAATTGATCTTTCGCTTTCTGCTCACGCCACTCACAGCGCAAGCCAACAGTTGACCCGTTGCGGTCTAGGCCGCTCACGTCCAAATGACAAACCCGTCAACCGGCTGATATTAGCCGATAATAAGCACCTTTTTGCACAATGTCACAAATTCGCAGTTTTTTGGCGGGATCTCCCGGCGCAACTAAGGGGAAAATACTGCCGTTTTTCTCGTTTCCCGAGGAATTTCAACCTCATAGAAATCAAGAGGTGGAAACGCTTTTGTCGCAACCCCTCAATCGGCTTCTTTTCGCCGATATCCGCCACTTGCCAGCGCAACACGCACGGAAACAGAAAAACCAAAACACCCACGTATCGGCGCCGGACTGCGCCCTCCATCAATGCCAGGTCCGACTGACTCAATCAACCTAAAGGAGATTTAATGTCCCCCTCGGCATCACCGCCTAAATTTTAATCACCACCCAAAATCTGCCACAATTGATGTGTGCTACACCTAACGCACCCACTAATGCTTGAGCGCAACCACTAGATTCCCACAGGAATTCGCAACAATGGCATCTGCTTACAAATATCAGTCAAAACCGTTGTCCAAAAACTACGAATTCCCTTAGTTTTATACAAATGTGGCAAAAAAGTGATTGGCTTACGCACCCGTCACATTTATAGTCTTAACAAATCAAACAAGGGCAAAAGCCCGATCAACCTAGAGCGGTAAATACATGAGTAGTTTTAGTTATGCCGTCCGCGGTACGGACGGAGTTGTTGTACGCGGTCAAACAGCAGAAGCAGCCAATGGTGTTGTTGCAGTCCAGCAAGCCTCGCAAATCTCCCTGAACCTCTCCCCCTCAGAAGTCGCCGGCTACGTGAATGACGGCGGTGATCTGGTGATTCACTTGGTGAGCGGCGAAACCATTACGCTTGAGAATTACTTCTCCGGCGATGAGCGTGAATTGCTGCTGTCCAAAGACGGTCAGGTACAGATTGTCGAATTGGGTGACCCGATCAACGACCAATACTTTGCTCAGTATGACACCGCCTCCATGACCGACAAATGGAGCGAGTACGACCAGCTGGCTTTCCTTGATCTGGAACGCGTGGAGCCGGTTGTGGCCCCTCTTGTAGCTCCGATCGCAGGTTTGGTCCCCGGTCTTCTGGGTGTTGGCGGCGCCGCAGCCGTGGCTTCTACGCTTGGCGACGGGGATGACGGAACCGGAAGTGATAATGACGGCGACGGTTCGGATGGCGACGGAAGCGACGATGATGATGGGGACGACGGTGATGATGGCGACGACGGCGATCCGGATGGGAACGACGGCGACACCACAATCACGCCAACAGTAGACGACGCCGATGTGCCACGTTTGGTAGGCGGCACCGGCGACGACAGCGTGACAATCACCGGCACCGGCGCGCCCGGTTCCACC
>NZ_CAJXIV010000075.1 GCF_913054185.1 uncultured Shimia sp. | reverse complement strand
TTCCTTGTGCCGCGTTGGTTGGAAGGGGAGCGCAATGGTATTCAAATTCAACGCCTTAAGGACAAATTGGGCAATAATGCCAATGCCAGTTCCGAGATCGAATATCACAACGCGCTGGCGTATCGCGTGGGCGAAGAGGGCGCCGGGGTGCGCACCATCATTGAAATGGTGCACCACACTCGGCTGGACACTGTTCTGGCGCCGGCAGGGCTGATGCGGGCTGCGTTGCAGGAAGCACACTGGTGGGTGTCGTCGCGCTCAGCGTTTCAAAAGCGGCTGATTGACCAGCCTTTGATGCGCGCTGTGCTGGCTGATCTGGCGGTGGACACAGAGGCGGCCCTGTCGGTGGGCATGTTCCTGGCCAGCGCGTTTGATCAAGATGATGCAGAGAGCCGGGCGCTGGCGCGGATTGGCGTGGCGCTGGCCAAATACCTCAACAACAAACGCTGTATTGGCGTGATTGCTGAGGCGATGGAGATGCTGGGCGGCATGGGTTACGTCGAGGAGACACCGATGCCGATGCTTTATCGGGAGGCGCCGCTCAATGGCATTTGGGAAGGCTCAGGCAATGTGATCTGTCTGGATGTATTGCGCGCGCTGGTGAAGGAGCCAGAGGCTGGGGAAGCGTTGATGAACGTGTTGTCGTCCATGGTCGGATCAGATGCGCGTTATGACGCGGCGCTGAGGGCGCATTTGGCGCGTTGGCCGGGGCTTCCGACGGAGGCAGAAGCCCGGTGGTTTGTGGAGAGCCTGGCGGTACTTCTGACAGCAGCCAGCCTGATGACAACCGCGCCGTCTGCGGTGGCTGAGGGCTATGTAGGTTCGCGGGTTGCAGGGGATCGTGGGGTGTTTCCCGGAGCCGTGCGCGGGATGGATGTGGACGCCATCATTGATCGGTTGGGGTAGGGCCTTAATCCGGCCAAAAAAGGCGATTTTTGACGTCGGTAACTTGTCTGTATCGCGACTGTTTTGCGGAGGTGCATATTTTTGGCGCGCAAAACGGAGTGTTTGTGAACGCAACGGTCGGTGCGGTTTTCTGTTTTGAACAGAGTTTGTAACTCTGAGACGCCGATTGTCGTGTTTGAAAATCTCAAAGGGCGCGGGCTGCAACGGGCGCTTTCTACGCGGTAGACCAAGCAGGGGTTATCCTCTACCCTAACAAGAAATTTGCCAATTTGGGACCGGTCGTGAGATCGGTTTGAAACACATTTGAGGAAGGAATACTGCCAATGACCAACTTAAAACCCGTTCAGTCTCTGTTTTCCGGAATGACCGTAGCAATTGCGATGTTTGCAGCTTCCACGGTTTCCGCATCGGATGAAAACGTCCTGCCAACCACGGACGACAGTGTTGAGACATATCTGAGTTCAAAGTACTGGACGGTCTTTAAAAACAACTCTCGGCACTCCTGTTTCATTGAGTGGCGCAGTGAAAATAGCGTTGTTCAAGCTGGATTGACGAAGGCGCAGGACGCTGGATATCTGGGCGCCTTTGTGAAAGATGTTGAGCCGCCTAAAGGTGAGAGCGCCATCGCTATTGTGTTAAATGGCAATCTCTATACCGGCAGCGCGTCCACAGTGTCCCAATCGTTGGCCGGTGGTTTCAAAGGCGGATACATCGTTTTTGACAACCCGGCATTTGTGACTGATCTTGAGAAAGCCCGCGAATTTGTGGCGTTCCAAGGCTCACCTCGGGCTATCACGGTGAAGCTCAAAACACCCAAAAACGCGATCGAAAGAGCGCAGGAGTGTATGGCGAGTTTTTGACGTCGGATTTTGAAGTTATCTGAACCTCTGAATATCGGTCAGATCGATGAAGACATATAGATGATTGTGGTCAAACCGAGCGGGCACAACTTGTAAGTCGTGCTTGCTTGGCCCCTTTTTAACGCGCCCCCAAAGATCAAAGTGTGAGCCGCGACAGGGATCAAAGAAGCCGCCAAAATCTCCTGCGCCGGGCAAGGTGACGCAACCGATGCCACCGATGTCCACAGGACTGATCACAAGCCATTCGAGATACGTGAATTGCTCGGGGTCCATGTCCGCTTCCAGTGATCCATCTTTCAAGCTCGCCAATACCTCATCGTACTCGAAACTGGGATCCATCTGGGTTAGCGCGGTTGCCATTTGTGGCAGATTGCGCCGCCAGATCAGCACTGCTTTCCCGTTTACGCCACTGATAAGAGTTTCGCCTGGAGACATGAGCTCGACCCGGATGCTGCGCAAGTTGGGATCGGTCAGAGCTGTCACATCCGTGGTTGGACTTGTGCTACCCATCAAATAGTATCCGCCGACCGCTACGGTCAAAAAGAACCATCCGGCGGTGATGTAGTATAGCAAGTTGCTTCGATTGATCATGGGGCGCTTGAATTGGCGTGGAGCCTTAGGGCATTGGCGTATAAGTTTAGTCTTTAGGTTGAGTGGTTGGAAGCGCAAATCGATTGCTCGCGCTCTGTGTGGGGGCAAGGGGCCTTGCACTCTTTACTTAGTAAAAAGGCGCCCCAATTGGAGCGCCTTCCCTTGTGCTATTATCGCTCGGCCTTAGCCTGCGATGGACGCCTGGTAGATGCCGTCGATGCTGTTTGCGATGGTGGCGGCAAACTCTTCGTCGCTTTGCTGCGCGGACAGGCCTTCGGTCAGGGCGCGGGAAAAGCTGGCGATCATGCCGGTGTTTTCGGTGAGTTTGGCATTGGCCACTTCGCGGGAGTAACCGCCAGACAGCGCCACAACTTTCATCACGCGTGGGTGGTCAACCAAGGTTTTGTACTGATTGGCATTGTTGGGCAGGGTCAGTTTCAACATGACTTGCTGGTCTTCTGGCAGGATATCCAGTGCGGCGGACAGCTCGGCCAGAAGGATGTCTTCGGCCTCTGCTTTGTCGGCGATGGAGATGGTCACTTCGGGCTCGATGATGGGCATCAGGCCGTGGCGGATGATCTGCTCGCCAACCATAAACTGCTGCGCCACGATGGCGCGAATGCCGTCTGCGTTGGCGCCGGAGATCACGGAGCGCATTTTGGTGCCAAACACACCTTTGGCCGCAGCGCGTTCACAGAGCGTGTCGAGTTCCGGCATCGGCTTCATCATCTGAACGCCATTGGCTTCTGCTTCGAGACCCTTGTCGACTTTCAGGAAGGGCACAACACCGCGCTGCTCCCACATGTAGGTTGGGGTTGGGGTGCCGTCGATGTCGCGATCCATGGTCATTTCAAACAGGATTGCGCCCACCACTTTGTCGCCGGTGAAGGCCGGGGCCTGCGCAATGCGAGAGCGCATGCCATGGATCAGGTCAAACATCTCATCGTCGTTGCTGTAGGCATCTGCTTCAACACCGTAGAGGCCAAGCGCCTTGGGGGTGGAGCCGCCGGATTGGTCCAATGCGGCAATGAAGCCTTGGCCGTTGGAGATTTTCTCTGCTTGAGCTTGGTTTGACATATCTGCCCCCAGTCAAAAAGTGGTTGTGAATAATGGGTTAAACACCCGTTGACCTCGCTCATAGAGGAGCTGGCCATCGGGTGCAATTATGGTGGCGCTACCGCTCATTAATTTGAGGGGCGGATTAAATTTGCCCCTTTGGTTTGCGCGGATTGCGCAAAAGGGGATGCTATTGGCTCAACGCGGCAACGCCGGGCAATTCTTTGCCTTCCATCCATTCCAGAAACGCGCCGCCGGCGGTGGAGATGTAGCTAAAGTCGGCAGCTGCGCCTGAAGCGTTCAGGGCGGCAACAGTGTCGCCACCACCTGCGACAGAAACCAGTTTGCCCGCTTTGGTCAGGGCGGCGGCTTGCAGGGCTGCGGCGTCGGTGGCCGCGTTGAACGGTGCGATCTCAAACGCGCCCATCGGACCGTTCCAGATCAGGGTTTTGGAGTTTTCAAAGACATCGGCAACTGCGGCAACTGTGGCGGGGCCAGCATCCAGGATCATAGCGTCAGCCGGGCAGGCGTCCGCGGCCACAGTTTCGTTGGCGGCATTGGCGGCAAACTCGCGGGCCACAACCACATCGGTGGGCAGCACAATGGTGCAGCCTGCGGCGCGGGCTTTGGTCAGGATTTCGGTTGCGGTGTTGGTCATGTCGTGCTCGGCCAGCGATTTGCCAACGTCGATGCCTTGCGCTGCAAGGAAGGTGTTGGCCATGCCGCCGCCAATCACGATGTTGTCAACTTTGGCAACCAGATTGCCGAGAAGTTCAAGCTTGGTGGAGACTTTGGCGCCGCCAACAACGGCGGTTACCGGCCGGACCGGATCAGCCAATGCGGCTTCTAGAGCGGAAAGTTCGGCTTGCATCAAACGACCAGCACAGGCGGGCAGGGCGTGGGCAAGACCACAGGTGGAGCTGTGGGCACGGTGGGCGGCGGAGAAGGCGTCATTGCAGAAGATGTCGCCGAGTTTGGCCATAGCGGCGGTCAGATCGGCGTCGTTTTTGGTTTCGCCAGCGTGGTAGCGGGTGTTTTCCAGCAGAAGGACGTCACCGTCGGGCAAAGCGTTCACGGCGGCCTCGGCGGCCGGACCAACACAATCAGCGGCAAACATAACTTTGGTGCCAAAGGCCGCTTCCAGGGCGGGGACCAGTTGTTGCAAAGACATCTCTGGCACACGCTCGCCTTTGGGGCGGCCAAAGTGCGCCAGAAGGATTGGTTTGCCACCGGCGGCGAGGACGTCCTTCACGGTAGGGACAATGCGGTCAATGCGGGTGCTGTCGGTGACTTGGCCATCGGCAACCGGTACGTTGATGTCCACGCGGGTCAGTACACGTTTGCCGCTCAGCTGCATTTCATCGAGGGTCTTCCACGCCATGGTCTCAATCTCCAAAGAAAATCCGTTGCCGCATTCCTAGCGCACTGGGACATAGGGTCAACGCTCTCTTGGCATTCGTCGATGGGATGTTTAACTACGGGGCAAGAATTTACATTGAGGAGCGCCGACATGGCTGAGATCAAAGATCCTGAGAACACAATCCTGATGGAACTGACCGGTGGTACGGTTGTCATTGAACTGCTGCCGGACGTGGCACCAGGTCACGCTGAGCGCATGAAAGAGCTGGCGCGCTCTGGTCAGTACGACAACGTGTGTTTCCACCGTGTGATTGACGGTTTCATGGCGCAAACTGGTGACGTCGCCAACGGCAACATGGAAAAAGATTTCAACCTGCGCAGCGCAGGCACCGGTGGCTCTGAGTTGCCGGACCTGAAAGCCGAGTTCTCCAAGTTGCCCCACGATCGTGGCACATTGGGCGCGGCGCGCAGCCAGATGCCGGATTCTGCAAACAGCCAGTTCTTCATCAACTTCAAAGACAACCACTTCCTGAACGGTCAATACACTGTTTATGGCCGCGTGACCTCCGGCATGGAGCACGTGGACGCAATTGTGAAAGGTGAGCCGCCTGCGAACCCGGATCGCATGATCAGTGTCAAGGTGGCTTCCGATGTCGATGCTTAAACTCGCGGCCGCTTTTGCCGTGATGGCCAGCCCTGCGCTGGCCACCGGCATTCAGATTGAGGTCGAAGGTGAGGCCAACGGCACAATCACCATCGACCTGTTTGAAGACGTCGCGCCTGGCCACGTTGAGCGTATCACCACTTTGGCCAACGAAGGGGCCTACGATGGCGTGGTGTTCCACCGCGTGATCGAAGGCTTTATGGCCCAAACCGGCGACGTGATGCATGGCAAGGCTGGCGGCGATATGGGCAAGGCGGGCACTGGTAACTCCAGCTACCCTGATTTGAAGCAAGAGTTTTCAGACAAGAACTTTGCACGTGGTGTGATCGGTATGGCCCGTAAAGGCTATAGCGTAGACACTGCCAATGCGCAGTTCTTCATCATGTTTGCCCCTGCACCTCACTTGAACGGTCAATATACGGTGGTTGGTGAAGTGACCGAAGGTATGGAGCTTGTTGACACGATCAAACGTGGCAAAGGCCCAAACGGCGCCGTGATCGGCCAGCCGGATATGATGAAAAAGGTCACTGTGACCGAGTGAACTCACACGTCGTACAGAAAAGGCTCCCGAGGGTTTCTCGGGAGCCTTTTTTTGCATTTTCGGGTCAGTGCCAGCTGTCAAAGACCTTTCGCGTTTCGATGCTTTCCGGACGTAAGTTTTCAATCCCCTCGTAAGGCATCCCTTTGCCAAGGGGCAGATGCGGATGTTTCTGGATGGTGAGAGCGTGTCGCTTGACCATGTCCTGAAAGCTCGCGCCGGACCAAAGTGAATACCCCACCAATGCATTTTCTTCGCGCGGGTCGCGTAAGACGTTAAACACGGGGGCGGCGGCTCCAGGCTGACCGGGGGCAGGCAGATGCATCTTGAATTCTTGCTTCACTACAGAGCGTAGCACCGGACCCTCGTACACATAGACATAATCCCGGCGAGAGTTGCCTTCGCCTTCCAAAAGCAACGCAGTTTGATCAACTCCGTCGATAACACGATCAGTTGGAATGTGATCGATGGCACCAGCCACACGGGCAAAGGTTGTGAACAGGTCGCTGACGTGCACGATGTCACCCGCGGCGGAGCCGGGCTCGATCGCGGCGGGCCAGCGGACAAACGCGTCGGTGCGCACACCGCCTTCAAGATGCTGGGTTTTACCGCCACGATAGATCAGTTGGCTCAGGCCTGATGTGCCTTCGTAGTGGTACATCAATCCGTTGTCAGCCATCAGCACAACAATTGTGTTTTCGGCAATACCAAGATCATCCACCTTGGCCATTATCTCCCCGATATAGCTGTCGAGAACTTGGAGTTTGTCGGCCATGAAGCCGCCATTTCGGGAGACCGACTGATCCGGGTAGACAAAATTCAGAGGATAGAGAGGCCAGTACTGAAGAAAGAAGGGGGTGTCCTCACTTGCCAGACGATCCAGCTGCTCCAGCGTTTGAGCCTGATACCGCTCATTCATGCGTTCGTAATGAGCTTGGGTCCATTCTTCGCCTGGTTTCAAATCTACTTCGCGCGCCAACTTGCCGGCCTCAGCCTCAAGGCCTGTCACAAGACCAAAAGGGCGGAACCGCTTGTCCATTTCGAATGTGTTGGATTGGCCGGACCGGTGAAAGCCAAGCATGTTGTTGGCCTGCATGGCCTCACGCGTCATCAGACTGAGTTGCACTTGTTGATGCACAGGAAAGGCCGCCCAATCAAATCCCTGATTGTGGGGGAACGATTGTTCGATGTCGCCCTGATGCCATTTGCCGACATGCGCCGTGTTGTAGCCCACTTTTTTCAGGATCTCCGGGAGTGTTACTTCGCCGGAGGCGAGCCCTTCACCAACCAAGGCGACTTTCACCTCCTCCACGCCCGCACGGATAGGATGGCGGCCGGTGAGAAAGGCGGTGCGGGTCGGGGTACAAGAGGGTTCGGTGTACATGCGCATCAAGGACATGCCTTCGTTGGCAAATTCGTTGATGTGGGTTGTGTCGATGCCGGTCACATAGTTCATCGCCCGATTGCCCATCTGGCCAAAGCTGACATCGTCGATCAGAATGTAGAGAATATTGGGCGGCTGGCCGCCGTTTGCGGCTTTGATATCGGCCAGTTTTTGATCAATGACTTGGTCCTGAGCGTTCCATTGATCTGCGAATTGCGCCTCAAGAAACCGATATTCGCCGTCGCGGATTAGCGGGTCTGCAAATACGGGCAGCGCGGATGAAATTGCAAAATATAGTGCCGAAAGTAATGTGCGTTTCACGCCGTACCTCCAAAATTGATTGGTGCGCCTCGAAATGAGTGTGGCACTTGCATCAAGCGTAGTTCAGCTCTGGAAAAACTCAAAGATGCTTTTGGGAGGGTGGTTTTGGGGCTGTGTTGGCCACCAAAAAAGAAGCCCACTGCAGTGCTTGCGGTGGGCTTTGGGTTCGGTGCGGGATGTTAGGGCTTAGTGGACAGGTCGGTCGGAGACGGGTCCGTCTTGTGCGTCTGGCACATACCAAGTTGCGTTGGGTTGCGTGGTCTCGTGAGCAGTTGGCGTGCGTGTGGTCACGCCGCGTTGCCAGATAATGGGACGTTCTACTTGAGCCGTGTCATGGATCGACACGCTAAGCTTGGTCGCATCGTGCTGGGCCGTGATCGTGACCTGCGAGCCAATGCTGACAGGGGTGGCTTGCTCCAGCAGGTAGGAGAAGCGTCCCCAATGGCCGTCGGTGTTCAGGTCGTTAGACACGGAAATGCCCGGCGCAAGTACCATATCAAAGCTGACAACAACTGCGTGGGCGGTGCCCACGGCGGTGCAGAACAGTGGCACGGTGGTTTTGCCGTGCGACATGTCAGGACAGGTGAAGTCAAAGTGGAACAGGTCGTTGGTTGGGCCGAGTGGCCGCAAGCCGCAGGCCGCGGAATCGTTGGGGGTGACCTGCGCCACATTGGCAAATTTGTGAAACGCGCTGAGATCAAAGCCTTCGGCTTCCAGTGGGCGGTATTGATTGCGCAGGCCGGCGCTTTCCACCAGCTGGGCTTTGAGGGTGCCGCTTTCTGGCACCGCGCGGGCGTTGGGTTTGGCGAGGTGTTCCATCGCGTGGGTCAACGTGGCCAACGCGCCTTCGCCCAAGAGGTTGCTGTCGACAATTTCAGAAACAACCACATCGGCACGGTTCGGTAGGTCTTCGCCGATGATCAACTCGTGGGACCACTTGGACAGCACGGTGATCTTGTCGCTGAGGTTGTTGTCAGCGATCACCTGTTTGGCAGCTGCGGCAATCAGCGGCTGGCCTTCGATGGCGTAGACATGTTTGGCACCGGCGCGGGCGGCGAGCATGGCGGTGAGACCAGCACCACAGCCGATGTCGAGCACGATGTCGCCCGGTTGAACCTTGGCGGCGATGGCTTTGGCGTAGGCCTGATTGCGCACCGTGTCGGCCAGCATAGGGAAGTGCCAGCGCGGCACAAACATTTGATGCAATTGCTCTTTCAAGAGATGCGCCGCGTGGTGGTGCGGGTCTTTCTCAAGTGCTTGGGCGAGCAGATTGGAGGCGTGCACACCGCCGTCGCCCAGTGGTGCGTTTTCAGCAAGCGCCACAAGGCTGTTGGCGTCTAACATCTCAAAGCGCGGTTCAAACTCGGCGATGAGATCCAGGTCAGCGGCAGAGGGTTGTTCTTCTAACAACTTTAATTTTCCTTTTTTGAGGCAAATGCTGCGGACCTAGCTATGCGGCAGAGGGATTGAGGATTGGTAAAGGGCTGTCACTTCTGCGTGTGAGGGCTGGAATGGAGGGGGATTTCGGGGCAGCCTAAAGGAAGCGCGGGAGGTTTTGGTATGCGTACGAGGCAATTGAAACGCTGGGTGGTTGCCGCTGCAGTTGCGGTTTTGGCGAGTGGTGCGGCAGCCGATCCAAGTTTCTGGAAACATGAGTGGCCGGAGACGGATTTTTCCAAGCACAGTGTGGAAAACTGGGTTGAGATTTTGAGTGGTGGGCCGCCCAAGGACGGGATTCCGGCGCTAAGTGATCCGCAATTTATTCGCGTTGGGGACGAGAGCCGGATTGGGGATCGCGAGCCGGTGGTGACAGTGGAAATGGAAGGTGAACTGCCGCGGGCTTATCCGATACGTTACCTGACCTGGCATGAGATTGTGAACGACACTGTGGGCACCACACCGATTGCGGTGACGTTTTGCCCGCTGTGCAATTCGGCGATCACCTTTGATCGGTTTGTGGATGGGCAAGTCTTGAGCTTTGGCGTGTCCGGCAAGCTGCGCAACAGTGATATGGTGATGTATGACCGCGAAACACAAAGCTGGTGGCAGCAGGCAATTGGCACCGGAATTGTCGGCGAGATGACCGGTGTGAAACTTAAGGCCCTGCCGACGTGGATGGAGAGTTGGGGGCAGTTCAAGGCCCGCCACCCGGACGGGTTGGTGATGGCGGTGCCGCCGTTTAACCGGGACTACGGGCGCAATCCCTATGTTGGCTATGACAGCTCTGCCCGACCGTTTTTGTACAGCGGAGAGAACCCGCCACATGGGGTGCCGCCGCTGGTGCGGGTGGTGCGTGTCGGGGAGCGGGCTTGGCCGTTGACCCGGCTGGCAAAAGAGGGCGCTGTGCGTGAAGCAGGGGTCACAATCTCTTGGCAAGAGGGGCAGGCTTCGGCGTTGGACGAGGTCAATATTGGCAAAAGCAAAGATGTGGGCAGCATTCGGGTGAAAGATGCTGCAGGCAAAGATGTGCCACATGATGTGATGTTTGCCTTCGCTTTTCACGCGTTTTGGCCCGACGGGCAATGGATGCTCGGAAAGTAAGGCATGCCGCTGTTTTGTGAGAACCGTTGATTAAAAACGACTTTCCGCGTTACGGTTGAAGCTATTGGATTTCAATAGCTTTAGCGGGAGCGCGCCATGGACGCCGAGCTACCATTTTTTGTGACACAACCTGGATCCACTGATGTGTTGATGTTGGTGATCGGGATTTTCCTTGTTGCCGCTTTATTGGGTGTGGGCACCCTGTATTTTACGGTACAGACCATTCCAGACCGGATGGCGTCGGGCAGTCACAAGATACAAATGCAGTTGGTGGGCCTGTTGGGCGTGATCTCGTTGTTCACCATGAACAATGCCTTCTGGATCGCGGGCATATTGCTTGCGGCCATCCCGTTCCATGAGCTGTTCCCCAAACATTTTGCCACCATAACCAACGCGTTTGATAGGCCAGAGGAGAAAACCGAGCCGGTACCGGAACCTGTTGTGGAGGTTTCTGATGGTGAAGACGGCGAGACATCAGAGGGGGCACAAAACAATGCTTGAACTGATGCTCAGCTGCCTTGTCACCTTGGTGCCGGATATCCTGTATCGTCGCTATGCGCAGGGTAAGCGTATTGGTCACGAGATCACGTTTTTCAACATCTGGTATGAGCTGCGCTGGGGCATCACCTCCTGTGCGTTGTTGGCCGTGACCTTGATCACGTTGATTTTCTATTTCCACCCTACATCAGACAAGATCACCTCGTTCTTTCGCACAGTCACTATTCTGTCAGAGGACGGAGGGCGTGTTGCTGAGGTTTATGTGGACAACAATGCGCGTGTGGAAGAAGGGGACCCGCTGTTCCGGCTGGACACGTCACGCCAAGAAGCGGCGGCGGAGACAGCACGGCGGCAGATGGTTGAGGTTGATGCGGCGCTGTTGTTGGGGGCGGCGGAGATTTCCGGGGCGCAGGCGCAGTTGGATGCGACCGAGGCGCAACTTGTGCAAGCGCGTGACGATCTGCAGCGGCGGCAAAGCATTGCGGAGCGCAACAGCACCGTGGTGACTGAGCAGGAGCTGGAGCAGCTGGCAAATGCCGTGGATGTAGCTGAAGGGCAGCGCAATGCGGCAATTGCGGCGGTGCAGGCAGCAACCCTGCGGGTGAGTGACACTCTGCCAGCACAGCGTGACAGTGCGGAGGCGGCCTTGGCGCAAGCTGAGACGGAGATCGCCCTGTCCACGGTCTACGCTGGAGTAGGCGGGACGGTGACCCAGTTTCAATTGAAACCCGGCGACATCATCAATCCAATCCTGCGGCCGGCGGGCATTTTGGTGGCGGATATGCCAGGGCCACGGCGGTTTATGGCTGGGTTTCGCCAGATCTCTGCGGGCATTGTGAAAGAAGGCATGCTGATCGAGATGACTTGCCCGGCAAAACCCTTGACGGTAATCCCAATGCGGGTGGTGCAGGTGCAAGACACGATTGCCGCCGGACAGTTTCGGCCCGGCGACAATTTGATTGATATTCAGGACCGCGTGCGGCCAGGCACATTACTGGCCATTATGGAGCCAATCTTCCCTGAGAAAGTGGAGGGTGTGCCTCCGGGAAGCCGCTGTACCGGCGTGGGCTTCACAGACCACACTGGGTTCATTGAGGAAAACGGGCTCACCGGCCTTCACGCCTTTATGTATAAGGCAATTGACGGGCTTGGCGTGACCAATGCGGTGGTGATCCGTGCCATGGCAATCTTGCTTCCTGTGAAAGCACTTGTGTTCAACTGACTTATGCCGCGTGGGTTTCTAGTGACACATAGGTGTCCATCGGGGCGTCCGGGTCAAAGTCGGTAAGGTCCATCACTGAGAAGAAGTCGGCACAAACTGGCGATTGCATTTCCTTTTCGATGACGTCGGCCATGTCGGCTTCGCTGCGGAATTGAACGATGTCCAGATAGGTGCCATCCTGAGCCCGCACCAGTTCACGGCGCAGCACGCCCGGCTCGTTGGCGACAAAATCAGTTTGGAACTTGGCGGAAGCCGCGAGTAGGTCGGCCTCAGTTTTGTTTGGCGCAAGTTTGATTGGGGCCAGTACGGTGATTGGGGTCATGTCAGTCTCCTGTATAAGTGACAGGCATGGGATATTGAATAATGCGCCGTTTTATGTCCTATTTGTTGCATGACACAAAAACGTTCTCGTGCGAATGCACAAACCCGAATGATGCGGCTCGATCAAATCGCGGCCCAGCTTAAGGGCGAAGAGCCCTGCACCGTGGAGGATTTGGCCCAGACGCATGGGGTAAGCCGGCGCACCATTGCGCGGGACCTAGAGATCATGCGAGAGCAAGGCCTGCCAATTGAGGCGGAGCGCGGTCGTGGTGGCGGAGTGCGCATGGACGTGAATTGGGGGGTGGGGCGGCTCAACCTGTCTTATGCGGAAAGCGTGGACCTTCTGATCAGCCTGGCAGTGGCAGAACAGATGAATTCACCGATGTTTCTGGCGCAGATGGGGTCCATCCGGAGGCAACTAATTGGGTCGTTTTCCAAAGAAAAGCGCCGGGCGGTCGAAGGGATCAAGAAGCGGATTCTAATTGCGGAGCAGGCGTCGTTGCCAGTGCAGACCTCGATGGGGAAACCCAAGCCGCGGGTGGTACAGACCTTGCATCAGGCGTTTCTCAATCAGAAGCTGGTTGAGATTGACTACGTGCGTGAGGACGGGACCAAATCAAGGCGGACCATTGCGCCCCATTACCTGCTGCTGTGTTCGCCGGTGTGGTACGTGCTGGCATGGGACCATTTGCGAGATGCGCCACGGACGTTTCGATGTGACCGAATTCAGAAGGCCACCGAAGAGTTTGAGAAATTTTCGTTGCAGGGGCCAAAAGTGTTTGAGCCTGCCCTGGACCACTACAACGTGTTGTGAGGCAGGCCCCAGAAGGTCAGTCTGAGAAGGTGTAATTGCCCATTTCGCAGAGGTCGAGATTGTAGTCTTCCAACGTTGCACCATCGGCAAACTCGGCAAGGACATCGTAGACGCAGGTGGTTTGGCCGTCCGCAATCCGAACATTGATTTCATAGCCGGAGTCGAGATAGCCGCCGTCGATAAGGTTTTCTTCCCAGTTTTCGGAAGAAGAGGTGCTGACGTGGAAAGCGGTTACAGCTGCGCTGGACTCGTTGACCAGTAGAAACTGGAGGTCCTCGGCGAAAACAGGCGTGGCCGCAAGAAGTGTTGCAAAAAGTGACAAAGACAAAGATTTCATTGTGAGACTTTCTTGTTGATACGGTCCTCTGTTGTCATCGTTTCCTTGCCACTGACACGGGGAGCGAGGGCAAGTTGCCCTCGCGATGTATTAACGAATTACTCTTCGGATCCGATGATCTTCCATAGAATGCCACCAATTGCGCCGCCAAGCAAAGGGGCGACCCAGAACAGCCAGAGTTGAGACAGGGCCGGGCCATCGGCAAAAAGCGCCACGCCGGTGGAGCGGGCTGGATTCACCGAGGTGTTTGTGACCGGGATGGAGATCAAGTGGATCAGGGTCAGACCCAGGCCAATCGCGATCGGGGCAAAGCCCGCGGGTGCGCCAGACGATGTGGAGCCAAGGATGATGAACAAGAAAGCGGCGGTAAGCACAACCTCAATGATCAAAGCGGACATCATGGAATAGCCTTGCGGCGATGCAGCGCCGTATCCGTTGGATGCAAATCCACCGGGGCCAGCAAACTCCGGAGCGCCGGAGACAATGAGGTAGAGCACAACAGCGGCGGCAATGGCGCCAGCCACCTGTGCAACCCAATAAGGGATCAGGTCTTTGGCCTCAAAACGACCTCCAATCATCAGGCCGAGGCTAACCGCTGGATTGAAGTGTCCACCGGAGATGTGGCCTACAGCATAGGCCATGGTCATAACTGTAAGGCCAAACGCCAAGCTGACACCAAGCCAGCCGATGCCGACGTCTGCCACGCCTGCGGCCAAGACTGCGCTGCCACAACCGCCAAGCACCAACCAGAAGGTGCCGATGAATTCCGCGCCGAGTTTCTGAAACATTTTATCACTCCCAAATATACCTTTCGGGAGCCTAGAAAGCGAAATTGGCTCTGCCTAGGGGAGAAAAACGGGAATTGGCGCAGAGTGATCTGTGAACTCTGAGGAGCTGTAAGGTGGATGAGACACAAGTTTGCGCGTGATTTCATGTAGTTGCGCAAAGAAAAACCGCCGCGCAGGTGCGCAGCGGTTGAGTGTCTCTGTGGCGCTTATGCCGCTTATTTGGCGGGTTTGGCCGCCGCAGGTGCTGCTGCCGGTGCTGCAGCGGCAGGCGCTGCGGCGCGCGGGGCTGCCGCTTTGCCAACGGTCAGTGGATCGTCCTGACGTTGTACGGAGCCTTCGAAGTGGGCGCCGCTCTCGATGGCGATGGTTTTGTGAATGATGTCACCTTCGACGCGGGCGGTGGAAGTCAGACGCACTTTCAAACCACGTACGCGGCCCACGATGCGGCCGTTGATGACCACATCATCCGCAATGATCTCACCTTTGATAGTGGCGGTTTCGCCAACAGTCAGCAGATGGGCGCGGATGTCGCCTTCCACGGTGCCTTCAACCTGAATGTCACCGGTGGTTTTCATGTTGCCAGTGACGTGCAGGTCCGTGGACAGCACCGAGGCTGGCGGCTTGGCTTTGGGGGCCGACGCGCTTTTGAATTCGCTCGCCTTGGCCGGTGCGGCCGGGATCGCAGACGCTTCGGCGGCCGCTGGCTTGGCCGGAGTGTTTGTTGTCGGTGCGGGGTCGTTGATCTTGCTCTTAGAAAACATCTCTTCCAGCCTTGATAAATGTCATCGGGTTCACTGCGCGACCATTGACGCGCACTTCGTAGTGCAAGTGCGTGCCGGTCGAGCGTCCAGAATTGCCCATATCACCAATATGGTCGCCACGCGAGACTCTTTGGCCGACTTTTACGCGGATTTTCGCTTGGTGGGCGTAGCGGGTCTCAATTCCGTGGTCATGTTTGATTTTGACGAGGCGCCCGTAGCCGGACAGCCAACCGGCGTGGGTGACAACTCCGTCTGCTGTGGCGTAGATCGGTGTGCCGTAGCGGGCGGCAAAATCGGTACCCTTGTGCATCCGGCCCCAGCGCATGCCGTAGCCAGAGGTGTAGCGGAACGCAGATTTGATTGGGTTGTCAAACGGCACGGTTTCTGCGGCGATACGGTAGACGTTTAACTGGTCCAGCTGTTCCAACAGGCGGTTGGCGCGCAGGGTTTCCGCAGAAATTTCGACGCCTTTTGTGGAGAAGCTGAGCGGCATCATCGGGCCACCTTGGCCTTGGTAGCCGCGGCGAACTTCGTCCATCAGGTTTTTGGTGTCCAAACCTGCAGCGGTGAACATTTTCGTCAGAGGCTCAACAGATACCGTCATGGCGTCTTCGAGCTGGCGGAAGATTTTGTCGTTTTTCTCTTCCATCAGGAGCAACTCGCGCTCCATTTCTTCGGCGGCCCGCAAAGCCAGTTGGGCGTCGGCGACAACTTCGTCGCGTTCTGCGGCGGTTTCGTTGAGCGCAGTTGAGAGCACATCCAGCATGTCGTTGCCCAGCGGTGACGAGCCGATGAGGGCGGTTTGGGTTTCGGCCTGTGCTTGATCGCGGGCCGCCACTTCATCGCGGGCGGCTTCTCGCTCTTGCATGGTGCGGCGCAGGGTGGATTGGATGACCTCGATGCCGGTCTCGAGCTCTTTGCGGCGAATTTCGGACGCGAGCAATTCGGACTGCATGTCGGAAATCTGAGTCAGAGCAGAGTTGAATCGGGCCTGCGCGGCCAGGGCTTCTTCGGTGCGGGTGTCGCGTTCTGAAGACAGATCATTGAGGCGTTGCTCATAAGTCAGCTGATCGCGCTTGGCCTGTTCGCGGAAATTGCCGGAGCCAATGCTGTCCATCAAAAGGATCGCAGTGGCGATGATCGCCCAAGCCACAATTGCGGAAGATCCCACAAAGGCAATGAGTTGCGTGCTTGGCTTCAGGCGAATGAAGCGGGTGTCTGTGTCCGACCGAAGAAAGAGCCTGCGTTCCGGAAAGAAGCGTTCCAGGATCGCGTGCACACGGATCGCGAGTCGTGTTCTCACGGAAGTATTCCTTGTTTAGTCCCATCCCAGAGAGCGCCATCCCCGGCGCATCCCATTGTCCCCAACGCCTTTTTCGGGCGCCTTGAGGCAAGGGTTTAGCGGTCTGCGCCATCTCCGGCAAGGTTTTTGACTTGTTTCGGCAGTATGGTGCAGGTGTTGTGCGAAGATTGGCGGTTTGTTGCCGATTGTTAACGGGCGTAGGCGGGGGGCTCTTCGTCTGACAGAGGCCAGTAAAAATCAGGTGGCAATCCAGCGTCGGCCCGCTTCTCTTCGTTAAACGGCGGTTTGAGGGCGCCGTGGAAGTATTTTTGGACAAGACCATGGAAGGTGGATTTTGGGTCAAGTGCGTGACGGCCGCAGAGAAAGTTGAACCATTTGGAGCCGTAAGCGACGTGCCCAACTTCTTCGGCATAGATGATGCGCAATGCTTCGAGGGTCTGTTCATCTTTGGCATTCTCAAAGATGCGGATCATGCCGGGGGTAACATCCAATCCACGTGCCTCCAGAACCATCGGCACCACGGCGAGGCGGCCCATCAGATCATCGATGGTGTCTTCCGCAGCGCGCCACATCCCGGCATGAGCGGGGAGCGCGCCGTAGAAACTATCTTTGGCTTCAAGGCTGTCGCATATCAGGTTGAAATGATTTGATTCTTCGGCGGCGGATTTCACCCAGTCATCGTAAAATCCAAGCGGCATTTCAACGTCGGTGAAGCGGGCGATGATGTCCCAATGCAAGTCAACGGCGTTGAGTTCAATATGTGCCACAGCGTGTAACATGGCGATGCGGCCCTGCGGGCTACCAGGTTTGCGGCGGGGCACGTCGCGTGGGTTCAGCAGTTCCGGTTTTTCAGGGCGGGCCGGTTGCAAAGGTGGATTGGCGGTGCCAATCGGCAATGGATTTCCAGCTTCGCGGGCGGAAAACCAGGCGTCGGCGTGCTGTTTGGAGAGTGCGGTTTTGGCGCGGCCATCTGCGGTGGTGAGCACTTCAACGGCCATTTCTGCAAGAGATTTGGTCATGAGAGTGCTTTTGCTGCCTCCAGAACCACTTCGGCGTGGCCATCCACTTTCACTTTGGGCCATGTGCGGGCGATGTTGCCATTTGCATCAATCAACACCGTGGAACGCACAATGCCCATGAACGTTTTGCCGTACATCTTTTTTTCGGCCCAGACGCCGTAATCCTCACACACTTTACCGTTTTCATCAGACAGCAGTGGCACGGTCAGATTTTGCTTTTCGACAAACTTGCCATGGCTCTTCATGCTGTCTTTGGAGATGCCAAAGACTTTGACGCCTGCGGCGGCGAACTCTTGCTGAAGGTGGGAGAAGGCGATGGCCTCTTTGGTGCAGCCCGACGTGTTGTCACGAGGGTAGAAAAATAGTGCCACCGGCGCAGGGCGCAAAGCGGACAGAGTGACGTCGTCACCGGCGGTGGACGGCAATGTAAAATCGGGGGCAGGTTGGTTGGTCTCAATCATCAATTTGCTCCTATGTCGCCTGATATTGCCAAAGCGGTGATCCGGCCTTGGGTCGGGCGTCTCTTGCAGGTATAGTTTTGTCCACGAGCACCGGAATAACAGAACACACAGAGGCATCAACCCTGACAGAGAACGGCGATCATAACTCCGCGTCTGAGGGTCCAGCCAACACATCCGAAACCACCGAATCTGCAATAGATAGCAAGAAGGCGGTGCATTCGGAGGCGGAGATCACAGAGGCCCCTTCCTCACGCCGCCCGCGTCGTGCGCGTCGGTTTGGCGTGATTGCGTTGTTCAGTTTGGTTGTGCCTGTAGCGCTTCTGGCGGCGGCGGGTTTTGTGCTCAGCGGTAAGCCGCTTGAAGCGCCGGATTGGCTGCATGATCGGGTGGAGCGTGCAGTTAATCAGCAACTTGATGGTGTTGACGTGTCCATTGAGCGCATGGCGCTTGTGGTGGAAGATGACTGGGATCCGAGCATCGAGTTGCAAGGTGTACAGGTGTCGCCACAGGACGGTGGTACGCCAGTGCAGTTGGAATCGGCGCGGGCGCGTTTGGCTTTTGCGCCGCTGCTAGATCGCCAAATTGCGTTGCGCGATGTGCAGGTGTCTGGTGTGACCCTATTGGTGCTACGTCAGGAAGACGGTCAGGTGCAAATTTCGATTGGTCAGGGTGGTGGCGCGTTTCAGACCGACACGGATATCACCACCTTTGGGGATCAGATCGAAGGTTATTTGCGGGCACCACTTCTGGCCTATTTGGACCTGTTTCAGATTGAAGATGTGACCATCCGTTTTGAGGACCGCCGCGCGCGGCAGGCCTGGACCGTGGATGGCGGCCATATCACGTTGCGGCGCACGGATGAGTTGGTGGAACTGGCGTCGCAGATGACGTTGCTGGGTGGGCGCAGCTATGCCAGTACAATTGAGGCAACTCTGATCACGCGGTTTGGCTCTCGGTCCACGGAATTTGGGGTGAATTTTGAAGATCTGCCGAGCGAAGACATTGCCTCACAATCTGCAGCCTTAAGTTGGCTACAGATTTTGCGCGCGCCTATATCCGGAGCGCTGAGGGCCAGCATCGACAATGACGGCAACCTTGGCAATGTGAATGCCACATTGCAGATTGCGGACGGTGTGTTGCAGCCAGATGGAACAGTGCGCCCGGTGCCCTTTGAAAGCATGCGCAGCTATTTGACCTATGATCCAAATCGGGGAGCTATCCGGTTTGATGAGCTGTCCCTCAGCAGTGATATGGTGCGAGTCAACGCTCATGGAGAAGCGTTCATTGGACCTTTGTCTCAAGGGTTACCGGAAGAGTTTTTGGTTCAGCTGACGTTGAACGAATTTCGCGCCAATCCACCTAATTTGGACGACGATCCGGTCGCGTTGGAACGGTCGTTTGCGGATTTCCGGTTGAAACTTGATCCGTTTGAACTGGACCTGGGGCAATTGGTGGTGCGCCAGAACGGCAATCAGATTGTGTTGGATGGCAGTCTGGTAACCGAGGGTGAAAACTGGGCCTATGCGTTAAACGGGCATATGGACGAGGTGGTGCCGGAAAGCGTGTTGGCGCTGTGGCCCAGAAGTTTCAAACACAAGTTGCGCAAATGGATAGATCAGAACATCTATAAAGCCACGCTGCATGATATTGATCTGGCGGTGCGATCAAAAGGTGCGGAGCTGCCAGATGTATACGTGAATTTCCAATTCCGAGATGTGGACATCAAGCCGGTAAAGACCATGCCCCCCGTCCGAGATGGGATCGGATTTGGGGTGTTGAAAGATCACAAGCTGCACATCACGGCTGAGGCGGGTTACGTTGAAGCGGATCAAGGTGGCCGCATTGATGTGGCGGGCACCAATATGGTGATCCTGGACACGCGGGTGAAAAAGTCGCCTGCTGTGGTACACGCTCAAGCGCAGGGACCGGTCGAGGCGGTATTGTCGCTTCTGGATCGCAAACCGCTTGAGCTGTTCACCAAAGCCAAGCTGCCGGTGGATTTTGCCTCCGGTCAGGCAAATCTGGCTGGCATTGTGGAACTGGTGCTCAAGGATAAACTGCCCATTGAAGAGGTGGTCTATGATGTTTGGGGGGATCTGAGCGAGGTGCGCAGCACCCATTTTTTGCCGGGCAAAGAGATGCGCGGCGACTTGCAGGTCACGGCCACGCCAGAAAGGGTCGAGGTTTGGGGAGATGGGTTTGTGGAGGGCATTCCGGTCACGGCGAAGTGGCACATGTTTGGCGGCAAGGAAAATGCTGGGCGGAGTTGGCTCACAGGGACGGCCGAGTTGAGTGCGGCGGCGTTGGATGAATTTGAGGTTGGATTGCCCAAGGGCACTGTTTCCGAGGTGGGGCAAGCGACCTATGAGATGGACATTGTGCGTGATGAAGCGCCCAAATTGCGCTTGCGGTCTGATTTGACAGGCGTGCGTATGTCCTCACCGCCGTTGGGGTGGCGAAAAGGCGCAAAAACGTCCGGCAATCTTGAGGTGGACATGTCCTTGGGCAAGTCGCCAAACATCGATCGAATTGTGTTTGAGGCGCCAGGTCTGCGGGCCAAGGGTCGGATCTCAATCGCTGCTGGCGGCGGGCTTGGTGTGGCACAAATGGACAGCTTTGCAGTTGGCAATTGGTTGAGGGGGACCGGGCGATTGGTCGGACGTGGAAAAGCGCCTCCGGCGGTTGTGATGACCAACGGCCGCTTGGATATGCGGCATATGCCGGACAGCAGCAAGAGCGGCGGTCGCGGTGGTGCAGCGGGTATTGGGCCAATCAGCGCCAATGTGGACGAGGTGGTTGTTACGGACAACATCCGGCTGGGGCCGGTGAAAGCAGAGCTTGGCTTTAAAGGCGGCTTGAATGGCAGTTTTAGCGGGAACTTCAAAGGTGGTCCTTTGGTGTATGGCACTTTGGCGCCACATCAGCATGGCACACAATTGCGGGTGACCTCCAACAATGGCGGACAGATTGCCCAGCGCATGGGCGTGGTGAAGTCGGCCAGCAAAGGGGCGATGACCCTGTCGATGGTGCCGCGTGCTGCAAAGGGCGAATATGATGGCGTGCTGGAGATGAAAGACGTCAAAGTGCAGCAAATGCCTCTGGTTGCAGAGTTGCTAAACGCGATCAGTGTGGTTGGTTTGGTGGAACAGTTGGCCGGGCCGGGGATTTTGTTCACCGATGTGTTTGCACGGTTTCGTTTGACACCGGACCGTTTGGTGATTGGTGAAAGCAGTGCGGCAGGGCC
>NZ_CAJXIV010000074.1 GCF_913054185.1 uncultured Shimia sp. | reverse complement strand
TGCTTGCGCTCCACCATATACGGCATGACCTCATCAAGGCAGGCGGCGATGATGCCTGTGCCGATTCCGGCGAGCACCACTCGTTCGTAGTCCAAGCCTGACATCAGCACGGCAACGCCTTTGCCTTCTTCACCTAGGATGTTCTCAAACGGCACTTCTACATCTTCGAAGATGAGCTCAGCAGTGTTCGAGCCACGCATACCCAGCTTGTCAAAGTGAGGGCTTGTGGAGAAGCCTTTCATTTCTTTCTCGATCAGGAACGCGGTGATGCCACGTGGGCCAGCATCCGGATCGGTTTTGGCATAGACCACCAGCGTGTCGGCGTCGGGACCGTTGGTGATCCAGTATTTGTTGCCATTCAGCACAAAACGGTCGTTACGCTTCTCGGCCCGCAGCTTCATGGACACAACGTCGGACCCCGCGGAGGGCTCAGACATTGCCAATGCGCCGACGTGGTCGCCGGAAAGAAGGCGCGGCAAATATTTCGCGCGCTGTTCATCGGTGCCATTTAGCTTAATCTGGTTCACGCAAAGATTTGAATGCGCACCGTAGGACAGCGCGACGGAGGCAGACGCCCGCGTGATTTCTTCCACCGCAATCACATGCGCCAGGTAAGACATACCTGCCCCGCCAAACTCTTCCGGAACAGTGACGCCCAGCAAACCCAAGTCACCAAACTCTTTCCAGAGCTCATTGGGAAACTCGTTTTTCAGATCGATGTCCGCTGCCATTGGCTTGATGCGCTCTTGCGCAAAGCGATGCACCATCTCGCGCAGTGCGTTGACGTCTTCACCCAGATCAAAATTCATCGTGTGCATGAACATGGGGCATCCCCTCCGGTTATTGAACAGTTGTTCAATAACTAGACCGAGTCGCTTTCTGGATCAAGAAATTTTCGCCAACCGAGGTTGAAGTCGCAAAAAGGGGCGGCGCAAAATCGCGCCGCCCCTCTTAGTTTCCCCAACATAACGCCTTTCAACTTAGCCAGAGGCGCGCATTTCCAAAGCTGGATAACGCATGGCTAAAGAAATGCCGCGCGCGACAAAGCTGATCATCAAAGCCAGCCAAAGGCCATGACTGCCCCACATCGGCACAAAAATCGCCACCGCTGCAAAGTAAATTACGGTGGAAATAAACATCATGTTTCGCATTTCCTTGGTCTGGGTAGCTCCAATAAACACCCCATCCAACATAAAAGGCGCCACGCCGAGCAAAGGAGACAAAACAATCCACGGCAGGTATTCTCGCGCCAACAACCGCAAAGTCTCAGATGTTGTCATAAGGTCGATTATCCAACCACCTGCGATCCAGTAAGTCACCGCAATCAAAAGTGATCCCAACACAGCCCAGAGCGACGCCAAATAAGTCGCGCGTCGTAGACCTGTTCGATCCTTGCCGCCAAACGCCTGACCGGCGAGCGTTTCAACGGCAAAGGCAAACCCGTCTAACGCATGAGCCGTGACGTAGAGGAACTGAAGCAACACCTGGTTGGCAGCCAAAGTGTCATCCCCAAAATCCGCCCCAAAAAACAGGAAAGACATAAAAATTGCCTGCAGCATCAGTGAGCGCAGGAGAATGTCACCGTTGACGGCCGCCATTTCGCGCAACGCAACTGGGTCCAGTACACGCGACTTATCCTTCCAAGCCGGATTGCCAAACACATCGCGGCAAAGCCAAACGGCAAGACCGCACCCTGTTACCTCCGCAATCACCGTGGCAATGGCCACCCCTTGCACGCCCCACTCCAGCCCCAAAACAAACCAAAGATCCAGCAGGATATTGACGCTGTTCATCCACAGCTGAATGACTAAAACGGCTTTTGTGCGTTCCTGTGCAATCAACCACCCCGTTAGACCAAATAGAGCAATCGCCGCCGGTGCAGACCAAATGCGGATTTGGAGATATTGCTGGGCCAGGGTCTCAACTTCGGGAGAAGCCGGGGATAGCCAGAAAGCGGCGCGAAAAAACCAAACTTGGCCGACAACGAGCAGAAGCCCCGCAGCAACACCAATCATCACCGCACGCGTGAGCATGGCCGCGACTTCGCCTTGCCGCCCCTCACCTTTGGCCCGCGCGGTTAGGCCCGTGGTGCCCATCCGCAGGAAACCAAAAATCCAATAGAGGCCAGCGAGAACAACCGCACCGATGCCAACAGCGCCGATAGGAGCGGCTTCGCCCAACTGCCCAACAACACCCGTATCAACAGCACCTAGAATGGGAACTGTGGCGTTGGACAGTACAATCGGAAGGGCAGTGTGCAGAATCCGCCGATGCGAGATCTCCCCCACACCGGTCGCCGTGGGTGCGTCACTCATCTTTGGATGGCATCAAGAAATGACCTGTGGCCTGCGCAAACAAAACTTCACGTTGATCTTGCCAAGCCTCGACATGCACGGAAGCATAACGACGACCCGACCGGTTCACGCGGGCACGCGCATAAGCATCGCGCGGCAAACCAGATCGAAGATAATCGACGGTGAAATCGATGGTTTTGGGCAGACGTGGCAAATGGCCTTCCGTAAGGCTCTCCAGAGAAATGCGACCGCTTTCGATATCGTCCCACAAGCCTGACCAGGCCAAGCCAATAACAGCGGTGGTCTCAAGGAAACCAGCTGTCACCCCCCCGTGAATGGCAGGTAAAAGCGGGTTGCCAATCAGCTTGTCATCAAACGGCAAGATTGCGGTGAGCTCGTCACCACGTCGTTCAAACTCAATTCCTAAAAAATTGATGTACGGCACGCCATGCACGAGAGCCGACATTGCTGCGTCGCGACGTTGTTTAACAACTTGAACGGGTTCAGGACGGGTACGCGCCATACTCATTTCCCCTGCACAGTGAAGGCGCCTGTTGCGGTGGCAACAGGACGGCTGTCATCGTCGTCATAGGCGGTTGCGCGTACAAAGGCCACTGACCGCGTGATATGGTAACACTCTGCTTTGGTGCGTACATTTTGCCCGGGCATTGCTGCGCGCATGTAGTCAATTCTCAGATCAATTGTCGCGGTGCCGGACGGAGATGATGGATGGCACATGGCGGCCGCACCACAGCAGGTATCCATCAGGGCAGACACAGCGCCGCCGTGCAGCACGCCCGTTTCTGGATCACCTACAATACGTTTGTCGTACGGCAACTCCATTTCCGCCTGCCCGGCGCCGATGCCGGTCAGCCGCATATTCAGCGCCTTGCAATGGGGAATCGCATTGATGAAATGCTCCGCCATTTTTGCCTTATCCGGTTCCATGACCTGCCTCCAACTGGATTTTGCCCTTTATGAGCGGCATTTGTCGCTGGCTTCAAGGGGGCGGTTGCTCTTGCTGCAGATGCAAACTAAGTTTCGCTCGCAAGGAGGCCCCGCAAATGTCTGATACTCGCCTGACTTTTAAGGAAATGTGCGCCCGTTTCGACGTCACGCCTAGAACGCTGCGTTACTATGAGTATATCGAACTGCTGCAGCCGGAGCGTGAAGGGCGCAGCCGCTACTTTGGCCCACGCGAAATCGCACGAATGACTCTGATCATGCGCGGTCGACGCTTTGGCATTAAGTTGGAAGACATCCGCCAGTGGCTCATGATTTATGAAAACGATGGCACCTCAGCACAGATGCAAGCTTTTGTAGAAATGGCTGACCGCCAGATGGCAGAGCTTGAAGAACAGCGTGAACAACTGGATGAAGCGATGCGCGAGCTCAAGGAACTGCGAGACGAAACGGCAGGTTTCCTCACAAAGCCTCCTAAGCTGCAACCAACGGCAGTATCACGCTGACCATCAATCGAGGCGCCCATTGGGCGCCTTTTCCTTTGCCGACCCGCACCAACCAGATGCGCGGGATGTCGCTTAAGCTGAAAAAACTGATCCCACGTCACTTCAAATTGTGACGTGACGTCTTACTTACGTTAACGTCAAGCTGTATAGTATCCCAGTTCCCGAAGCCCATTTTGTTCCCAACTTCCGTAAGAAAGGACGCAACGATGAGCGAAGAAACGATGACCATTCGCGAGATGTGTGACGTCTACGACGTGACCCCTCGCACCCTGCGTTTTTACGAGTCCAAGGAACTTTTGTTCCCCGTTCGCGAGGGCCAAAAGCGTTTGTTTACCAAACGTGACCGCGCCCGTTTGAAACTGATCCTACGTGGCAAGCGTTTTGGGTTTTCTCTCGAGGAAATCCGCCAGCTGCTCGACCTCTATGACATGGGCGATCAACAGGCGACGCAGATGCAACGCACCTATGAGGTGGCCAAGCACCGCCTCAAGGACATGGAAGAGCAACGCGACGAGCTGAACGAAGCGATCGATGATCTGCGAGAACAGCTCAAATGGGGTGAACAGTTCCTCACCGATCTCACAACGCAAAAAGACGCTGCTCAGTAAGCGACTAACACCAATTTCCGCCTCGGATCATCCAAAGGGAAAAGCTATATGCCGACTTATACCGCGCCCGTGAAAGACCTGCAGTTTGTACTGCACGATGTATTGAACATCTCCGCCTCCGACATCCCCGGCTATGACGAGTTGGATGCTGACTTCACCAACGCCGTTCTGGAGGAGGCCGGTAAGCTTACAGGTGAAGTTCTGGCACCATTGAACGTTGTGGGCGACCAAGAAGGCTGTCGTTTGGAAAACGGTGTAGTGTATACGCCAACCGGCTTTAAGGCTGCGTTTGAGCAAGTGAAAGAAGGCGGTTGGCCGGGTCTAGACATGCCAGAAGAATACGGCGGTCAGAACATGCCACAGGTGCTTGGAACGGCAGTAGGTGAAATGTTCTCCTCCTCCAACCAAGCCTTTACGATGTATCAGGGCCTGACCCATGGTGCCGCAGCCGCGATCCTCGCGCACGGCACCGATGAGCAAAAAAACAAGTGGCTGCCAAACATGGTCTCTTGTGAGTGGACCGGCACCATGAACCTGACCGAGCCTCACTGTGGCACGGATCTGGGCCTAATGCGTACCAAAGCGGAGCCGCAGGACAACGGCAGCTACAAAATCACGGGTCAAAAGATCTTTATCTCCGCCGGTGATCACGACATGGCGGACAACATTGTGCACCTCGTGCTGGCAAAGGTTCCCGGTGGACCGGACGGCATCAAAGGCGTGTCGCTGTTCATAGTTCCAAAGTTCCTTGTGGATGACGAAGGTAGCATTGGCGCGCGCAATGGCGTTTCAGTGGGCAGCATCGAAGAAAAGATGGGCATTCACGGCAACTCCACTTGCGTGCTGAACTACGATGACGCTGAAGGCTACCTGTTGGGGGATCTGAACAAAGGCATGCGTGCCATGTTCACCATGATGAACGAGGCCCGTTTGGGCGTTGGCATGCAGGGTCTGTCGGCCGCTGAAGTGGCTTATCAAAACGCTGTCGATTATGCGAAAGACCGCCTGCAGGGTCGTGCCGTAACTGGAGTTGAAAACCCCGAAGGGCCCGCCGATCCATTGATCGTTCACCCGGACATTCGCCGCTCCCTGATGGATCAAAAATCCTTTGTGGAAGCGGGTCGCGCGTTCATTCTGTGGGGCGCCAAATTGCTCGATGCGTCCCACCGCAAAGGTGACAAAGACGCCGACGGTCTGGTCTCTCTGATGACGCCAGTCATCAAAGGTTTCCTGACCGATGAAGGCTACGACATGACTGTCAAAGCCCAGCAGGTCTACGGTGGGCACGGCTACATCGAAGAGCACGGCATGAGCCAGTTCACCCGCGATGCGCGGATTGCGATGATCTACGAAGGCGCCAATGGCGTCCAGGCGCTGGACCTGGTGGGTCGTAAACTGGCGGCGGACGGTGGCAAGCACGTGATGGCGTTCTTTGAACTGGTGAAAACCTTCTGCAAAGAAAATGGTGAAGACGAAGCACTGAAAGACTTTGTTGGCCCTCTGAAAGCGGCTTCCAAGGATTTGCAAGCCGCAGGCATGTACTTCATGCAAGCTGGCATGAAAAATCCAAACGATGCGCTGTCCGGCTCAAATGACTTCATGCATCTCTTCGGCCACGTCTGCCTCGGCCTGATGTGGGCTCAGATGGCAAAAGCCGCCAACGTTGCTCTGGAAGCTGGCGCGGAAGACAAGGACTTCTACGAAACCAAGTTGACCACCGGACGTTATTACATGGCACGCCGTTTGCCAGCGACAGGCATGCACCTTGCGCGCATCCAGTCCGGTGGCGACACCGTTATGGCATTGGCCGCAGACCAGTTCTGATCCGGTTGGGCGGGGACTTCCCCGCCCTGCCCTTATTCATTGGCATGACTGTGGAGGACAGATGCCCAAACGCTTCAAACTGACCCGCCGTTTTCCTGTTGCGATGACTGAGGATGGCTATCGCAAGCTGCGCAGCTTTTCTTCTGAGGCAGGCCTGGACGAAGGTGAAGCGCTGTCGTTTCTGTTTGAGAACTTCGACGCTGTGACCGATGACGAACAGCTGGCGCATCGCTTGCGCCAGTTCAACGCGACTTTGGATGCCCGAAAACGGTGATCCTGCGCGCGACCCGATTTGCCAAGAGGAGGACGGCATGACAATCAAACTATACTGCTTTGGGGAAAGCGGTCATTCTTACAAGGCAGCCTTGGCTCTGGAGCTGTCCGGCCTCGACTGGGAGCCAGTAAAGGTAGATTTTTTTGCTGGCGAAACTCGATCTGACGCGTACCGGCAAAACGTCAACGAGATGGGTGAAGCGCCAGTGCTTGTCGATGGTGAATTTAACCTGACACAGTCCTCCGTGATCCAAGATTACGTGTCTGAAAAATCCGGTAAATTTGGCGGCAAAGATGCAGCCGAACGCCGTGAAATTCTGCGCTGGCAGTTTTGGGACAATCACAAGCTCAGCGCGATTGCTGGCATGACGCGGTTTTTGCTGCATTTCCTGCCACCGGAGAAACAGCCCAAAGAAGTGATTGCCTTCCATCAGGCCCGCCTCAAAGCTGCTTATGATGTGCTGAACAAACATCTGGAGGGGCGCGAATGGATTGCGGGTGACAACCTGACCAACGCCGATCTGACTTGCTGCGGCTACCTGTATTATCCAGAACCCTTTGGGTTTGACCGCACTGACTGGCCAAACATTGACCGTTGGCTGACCAATATTTCGCAAACGCCGGGGTGGAAGCACCCCTACGACCTGATGCCCGGCTCCCCTGCGGACCGTGCCTGATCTCGCCTGATAATAGGAGACCACAATGACCGAAGCCTATATCTACGACGCCGTGCGCACACCGCGTGGCAAAGGCCGCAAAGACGGCAGCTTACACGAGGTGACCTCTGTCGCGCTGTCCGCAACCGTGCTCAACAGCCTGAAAGAGCGCAACAATCTCGAAGGCCATGCCGTTGAGGATGTGATCTGGGGCAACGTGACCCAAGTCAAAGAGCAAGGCGGCTGCCTCGCGCGGACGGCGGTTCTGGCCTCCGATCTGGACGAAATGATCCCAGGCCTTGCCATCAACCGCTTCTGCGCCTCCGGCATGGAAGCTGTGAACCTTGCGGCCAATCAAATCAAAGGCGGCGCAGGCGATGCCTACATCGCAGGTGGTGTGGAAATGATGGGCCGCGTGCCAATGGGCTCTGACGGGGCTGCGATTGCAGTGGACCCGTCTGTCGCCATGGACATGTATTTTGTGCCACAAGGTATTTCGGCAGACATCATCGCAACCGAATATGGCTTCACCCGCGATCAGGCTGATCAGTTGGCAGTTGAATCCCAACGCCGCGCCGCAGTGGCGTGGGACGAAGGCCGATTTGATAAGTCCATCGTTGCCGTGAAAGACATCAACGGTCTAACCATTTTGGACAAAGACGAATACATGCGCCCGGGCACGGACATGCAGTCACTCGGTGGCTTGAAAGCGGCCTTTAAGGAACAAGGCGAAGTGATGCCGGGTTTCGACAAGCTGGCCATCATGAAATATCCGCACCTTGAGAAAATCAATCACATCCACCACGCGGGGAACTCCTCCGGCATCGTCGATGGCTCCGCCGGTGTGCTGATCGGCAACAAAGAGTTTGGTGAGAAATACGGCATCAAGCCCCGCGCCAAAATCCGTCAGACCTGCAAAATTGGCCTGGATCCAACCATCATGTTGACTGGCCCTGTTCCAGCAACCCAGAAGATCCTGAAAGACGCGGGCATGGCGATCTCCGACATCGACCTGTTCGAAGTCAACGAAGCCTTTGCCTCCGTTGTGATGCGTTTCCAACAGGTGTTTGATGTCGATTCCAACGTGATCAATGTCAACGGCGGCTCCATCGCAATGGGTCACCCGCTGGGCGCAACCGGCGCGATCATCATCGGCACCTTGCTGGACGAACTGGAGCGTCAGGACAAAGAAACTGGTCTGGCAACACTCTGCATCGCGTCTGGCATGGGTGCCGCCACCATCATCGAGCGCGTCTGATGCCCAAACTGGACCTTTCACAGATCGCGTCTTTCTCGCGATGCTCTTATCCGGGCAAACTGGCGGATGGCTTTGAAGGCCGTTCTGTACAGCCACTTGGAGACGCAAGCGGGATCACACAATACGGCGTCAACATCGTTCAGATTGCGCCGGGTGCGCAATCTTCGCTGCGGCACTACCACATGCTTCAGGACGAGTTTTTGATGATGACCGATGGTGAGCTGGTCCTAATTGACAATGACGGCGAACATGTGATGCGCCCCGGCGATTGTGCTGCTTTTCCAGCAGGCGATGCCAATGGACATCATTTGATCAACAAATCTGACGTGCCTGCTGCCTTTTTGGTGGTTGGCACGCGCACCCCGACTGAAACCGCTTTTTACAGCGATATCGACATGAAGGTGAAAGTGGATGCCGATGGCTACGACTTCACCCGAAAAGATGGCAGCCCGCTGACGGCTGACCAGATCGGAGACGAGACATGACTGATTTTACAATGAAAGTCGGCGACAACGGTGTCGCCATCATCACATGGGACGTGGTTGGCAAGTCCATGAACGTGCTGAGCCGTGAAGCTTTTGGTGACTTGGAAGCCTGCATCGATGAAGTTCTGGGCAACGACGACATTAAAGGCGCCGTGATCACCTCCGGCAAAGACACATTTGCAGGGGGCATGGACCTGAACGTGCTCGGCTCCATCCGTGCGGATGCTGGCGACGAGCCTGCCCAAGCGCTGTTTGACTTCACCATGATGGGCCACACATTCTTGCGCAAAATCGAGCGTGCGGGGATGGACCCGAAGACCAACAAAGGCGGCAAACCAATTGCCTCCGCCCTGCCTGGCACCGCGCTTGGCAT
Organism: uncultured Shimia sp.; assembly: GCF_913054185.1. GTDB lineage: Bacteria > Pseudomonadota > Alphaproteobacteria > Rhodobacterales > Rhodobacteraceae > Shimia. The sequence goes on along the minus strand of NZ_CAJXIV010000074.1, from coordinate 11,846 downwards.
TGGTCTGGAACTGCCACTGGCGACACACCGCATCTTTGCTGCCGACAATCCGAAGGCCAAGATCGGCCTGCCGGAAATCATGGTTGGTATTTTTCCGGGCATGGGGGGCACCACACGTTTCATCCGCATGATGGGTGCCATGGCGGCCTCCCCTTTCCTGCTGCAAGGCAAGATGGTGGACCCGAAGAAAGCCAAATCGGCCGGTATCATCCACGAAGTGGTGGACGATCCGGTAGCTGCGGCAACCGAATGGGTATTGTCGGCAACTGACAAAGACATCCTGAAACCATGGGATGCCAAAGGCTACAAAATGCCCGGTGGTGAACCTTATCACCCAGCCGGCTTCATGACCTATGCCGGCGCATCTGCCATGGTCAATGGCAACACGTGGGGCGTCTATCCAGCGGCCAAAGCACTGCTGTCCGCCGCCTATGAAGGTGCGCAGGTGCCGTTTGACACGGCCCTGAAGATCGAGGCGCGTTGGTTTGTGAACGTGCTGATGAACCCATCATCCTCCGCGATGATCCAGTCTCTGTTCATCAACAAAGAAGCGCTGGAAAAAGGCGCAAACCGTCCAGACGTGCCAGATCAGTCCGTCAAGAAAGTTGGCGTTCTTGGCGCAGGTATGATGGGCGCAGGCATTGCGCTGGTCTCTGCGCAAGCGGGCATGGATGTTGTGCTGATCGACACCAATCAAGACGCAGCTGATCGCGGAAAATCCTACACCGAGACCTATCTCGATAAGGGCATCAAACGCGGAAAGGTCACGGCGGAGAAGAAAGAGGCCATGCTAGGCCGCATCAACGCCACCACCGATCTGAACACCCTGTCGGATGTGGACCTGATCATCGAAGCGGTTTTTGAAGATGTGGGTGTGAAGGCTGAGATGACAAAAAAGGTCGAGGCGATCATTCCTGAGGATGCGATTTTCGCCTCCAACACCTCGACCCTGCCAATCACCGGGTTGGCCGAAGCCTCTGTACGCAAAGATCAATTCATCGGCATCCACTTCTTCTCTCCAGTTGAGAAGATGTCGCTGGTGGAGATCATCAAAGGTAAAGAAACCGGTGACCGTGCCGTTGCAAAAGCGCTCGACTATGTGCGTCAGATCCGCAAAACGCCAATTGTGGTGAACGACGAACGCTTCTTCTACGCCAATCGTTGCATCATTCCTTACATCAACGAAGGTGTGATGATGGCAGGTGAAGGTGTGGGACGTCCACTGCTGGACCACGCAGCACAACTTCTGGGCTTTCCTGTGGGACCAATCCAACTGGTGGATGAAACCTCACTTGATCTCGGTGCAAAAATTGCCAAAGCCACCAAAGCTGCCATGGGCGATGCCTATCCAGCGTCTGTCGCGGATGACGTGACTTTCTGGATGGTCGAAGAAGGCCGTTTGGGTCGCAAGGCAAAAGCTGGGTTTTTTGACTATGACGAAAAAGGCAAGCGCGGCGATTATTGGGACGGCTTCAACGCGAAGTTCCCACTATTGGAAGAACAGCCAGATTTGATCGAAGTGCAGCATCGCCTGATTTTCAGCCAAGTTCTGGAGGCTGTGCGTGCGCTGGAAGCTGATGTGCTGGAAGACATCCGCGAAGGCGATGTGGGCGCGATCCTTGGCTGGGGCTTTATGCCTTGGTCCGGTGGCCCGTTCAGCTGGCTCGACATTGTTGGGGCCGCTTGGGCAGCCGAGCGCTGTGACCAGTTGGCCGCGAAGTTTGGTGATCGGTTTGCCTGCCCACCACTGCTGCGCGAGATGGCAGACAAAGGCGAATCTTTCTATGGTCGCTTTGGGCCGCAGGCCAAATCCGCCGCCTAAGCACAAAAACGGGGGCTTCGGCCCCCGTTTTCTTTCTCAACGTTCAAATTTGGTTATCTTGAGACAGTGGGTGATCTGCGCGTCCTGAATGACTTTTTCAGTCGACAATGCCCCATTCCCCCAGTCTTGCGAAAAAAGTGTGAGGGGATTGCTGCGGGGAAGGTCATCTCGCATAGCCTCCAGAGAGGCGATCAACATCTCGATATCCTCCAGGCCAAGAAACAGATGAACAGTCTGCGCCTCTTCCTGGATGGCTTCCGAATTTCGAACTTCGACTGAAAATGTCACGATTTTTCCTAAAGGCTCCCAGCAACCAACAGCCTACAGCCATCGGGGTCAAGTCTCGTTAGACGTCTGGATTACACCCTCGGATCGTTTTTCCTTTGGGTGAAGCCTAGGCTGCGGCCAATATCATCTCTGGCTTCACCGTCACATTCCGAACTGCCCCAGTCTCCAACATCGTCATGGCCGTTTGAACAGGCACCATGTTGTAATTTGCCGCTGGGCCAAACCGTGGCCGCACACCGGCACGCATGCCCCAGATGGACTGTGAGAACAACAAGGCCCCACCATTGACAAAAATCATCTGATCTTCTGCAAACACAGGTAAGACTGCGACAAGCGGTCTTGACGGTTCCACACGGTAGGAACCGTCAATCACACCCAGCGCTGCGCCCGGGATGACAGAATAGGGATCACCCCATTTGTCCCGCACCTTCGGACTTTCAACCAAAACACCTTGATGAGGCTGTACCAAAAGGGCGTGACGGTTTTCCAACGCACCAGCTGGCACAAACACCGGCCACAAGTTGCGCGGCGCGATATGTGCGCTAGTAAATATCGGCTCTGAAACCAGGGCCGTCACACGCCGAAACCCTGCGTCGAAGGTCAGCACCTCGTCTCCAACATGAAGGCTGTCCACCGTCGCCCACCCGCCTGGTGTCACCACGCGGGTGCCCGACACAAAGCCGCATCCTGCAGTGGTAATCACAGGCCGCAGATTGGATTGGCGGCGCTTGGCCGCCAAAGCCACCCGGGCTTTGTCGCGAATTGTTCCCACCATGTGTTCTACCGAAAACTCGGCCCCATCAAAACAGTCTTACGGACCATGCGCCCCGTGTCCCGAAGTACACGCCATAGGATCGATTATTTTGCGCCGCCCTCTAGAATTCGTAAACAATTTCAGAGGGGTGTTGGGCATTTATTTCAAGTGGAAGAAGACACAAGGTGATTGAAATTTGAGACATCTTCCACTTGGTGGACAACATGCAAAACCTCGCAATAATCCTATGCCCCACGCGAACAAGCACCGTTCATACGCATCATTGTTTCAAGTGAGCCCCTCAATTGTGAGTATTATTACCAGCTTTCTTTTTTGGCGAAGTTCCGCGAGGCTGCGCGCAATGCACTTTGGGAGGATTCACCGATGGGTTGGATGGCTGATGAAACTGGTTTGGAAAAATGTGAGGCAAATTTTGTGCCTTTGTCTCCTCTGTCAGGGCTAAAACGGGCTGCAACAATCTTCCCAAACCGATTGGCTTTGGTCGACGGAGAGGTCCGCCGCACCTACAAGGAATACCATGCGCGGTGCAGTCAACTGGCCAGCGCCCTGACCGGATTGGGCGTGAAACCTGGGGATGTTGTTGCCTCGTTGCTGCCCAACACGCCCGCCGCATGCGAGGCGCACTTTGGCGTGCCCGCTTGTGGTGCGGTGCTCAATGCGATCAATATTCGCCTTGATGTGGCAACAGTCACTTACATTTTTGAGCACGGAGAAGCCAAGGTTGTGCTGGTAGACAGTGCATTTGTTGAATTGGTGGAGGCGGCTTGTGCCGCGATGAGCACGCCTGCGCCAAGGCTGATTGAAGTAGCCGCCCCCGAGGCGGGCCACCCGGCGTCTGGACGGCATCAGACCTACGAAGACTTTCTAACCCAAGGTGACCCCGCATTTGATTGGGTCATGCCACAGGACGAATGGGAGAGCATTGCCCTCAACTACACCTCCGGCACCACAGGCCAGCCAAAAGGCGTGGTCTATCACCACCGTGGCGCTTACCTGAACGCAATGGGACAAGTGCTGAGTTGGCGCATGACCTTACACCCGGTCTATCTCACCATTGTGCCGCTGTTTCACTGCAACGGTTGGTGCCACACTTGGATGTTGCCCATGGTGGGCGGCACCATTGTCTGTTGCCGCGACATCACCGCTCCAGCGATCTTCGATGCCATTGCTGACGAGGGTGTAACTCACTTTGGCGGGGCACCTATCGTCTTGAATATGCTGGTGAATGCGCCAGAGGAGCAGCGCCGGGAGATTGATCACGTCGTAGAGGTCTTCACCGCTGGTGCGCCCCCTGCTCCGGCAACATTGGCCAAAATTGAGCCAATGGGTTTTCACATCACGCAGGTCTATGGGCTGACGGAGGTCTATGGTCCAGCAACAGAATGTTTGTGGGATGACATGCGTTGGCATGATCTGGAAGGTCATGACCGCGCAGCGATCAAAGCGCGTCAGGGTGTGGCCATGCCATTTATGGAAGACATCACCGTGATGGATGACCAGATGGCGCAGATCCCGATGGATGGTGCGGCCGATGGCGAGATCATGATCCGAGGCAACGCGGTGATGAAAGGATATTTGAAGAATCCCGAGGCCACCAAAGAAGCGTTTGAAGGGGGGTACTTTCATTCTGGCGACATCGCCGTGCAGCATCCAGACAGGTACGTGCAGATCACCGATCGCGCCAAAGACATCATTATCTCCGGCGGCGAGAACATCAGCTCGGTCGAAGTGGAAGGTGTGTTGATGCATCACCCTGCTGTCAATTTGGCCGCCGTGGTGGCCAAACCGGATGAGAAATGGGGCGAAATTCCCTGTGCCTTTGTTGAGCTTTTGGATGGCGCCAGCGCAGATGAGAAAGAGGTGATTTCCTTTGCTCGAGAACATCTTGCGGGATTTAAGGCACCCAAAAAGGTGGTGTTTGGAGAGCTCCCCAAAACCTCGACTGGAAAGATTCAGAAGTTTGCCCTGCGTGAGCAAGCGAAAGGCCTGTGACGCAACACGAGGCTGAGGATGGGGACACCGCCCCTGCCTCCCTGGGACGGGTCTCTCCTAAGAAATTGGGGCAAACTGGCTCCCTTGGCAAAAGCCCGCACGCGTGGCGCTGCAGTGCAAAAAAGTTGCGGCAATTGTTGAAACGCTCTGATAAGGTTGGCGCAACGACCAAAAATGGCGACGACATGAGCAGCACCCCAAAGATTGAAGATGGCATGCGCGAGAAAATCATCTCGCAACCCGATGTAATTCTGGAAGACCGCGATCTGATGCGCGCGTTGATTGCCGCCAATGAGAAAACCATGGGTGGCAACATTGTCGATCTCCGTGGCATCGCCATGGAACGGCTGGAATCTCGGCTGGATCGCCTGGAAGACACACATCGCAGTGTGATTGCGGCGGCCTATGACAATCTGGCGGGCACCAATCAGGTGCATCGGGCCATTCTGCGCATGCTTGACCCGGTGGAATTTGAAGGCTTTCTGCACGATCTAGGCGGTGAAGTGGCCGATATTTTACGCGTCGATGCGGTGCGTTTGGTGCTGGAAACCGAGGCGGAAACCGATGGCGACGTAAATATCGCGCGGCTGGGAGATGTTTTGTCGACGGCGAATCCTGGGTTTGTGGAAGATTATCTGACCGGTGGACGCAATATACCACAGCGGCAGGTGACGTTGCGCCAAATACAAGGTGGGGGTTCGGTGGTCTATGGTGACGACGCAGATTGGATCCGCTCTGAAGCCTGTTTGAAATTGGATTTTGGCAGCGGTCGGTTGCCCGGCCTGCTGGTGATGGGCGCAGAAGATCCGCATCAGTTCACGCCACAGCAAGGCACTGATCTGTTGACGTTTTTTGCAGGTGTATTTGAGCGTGCAATGCGCCGCTGGCTGGCGTGATAAGCGCTGCGGCCAGCGACGCGGTTGCGCGGTTTCTAGCCCATAAAGCGGCGTTGCAAGGGATCTCTGAGAACACCGTTGCAGCTTATCAGACTGACCTCTTAGAATTTCTGACCTTCATGACAATACACCAAGGCGGGCCGCAAGGGCTGGCGCCTTTGATGGACCTCGGTGTGAGCGACATGCGCAGCTGGATGGCAAGTGCGCGATCGGGTGGCATTGCGCCACGTTCCTTGGCGCGTAAGCTCTCGTCCGTAAAGAGTTTTTACCGCTGGCTGGCAGAGAAGGAAGGCTGTGACCCGACCGCTGTATTGGCCACACGCGCGCCGAAGTTTCAGGCCAAACTGCCGCGTCCGTTGAGCGAGGATGCGGCCAAAGATGTGATTGAAACCGTGGAATTCCAGTCCCAAGAAGACTGGGTGGGCGCGCGTGATATTGCAGTGATTACAGTGCTTTATGGCTGTGGATTGCGGATTTCTGAGGCGCTGGGGTTGACCGGTGCGGATGTGCCTTTGCCCAATACTCTGCGCATTGTGGGCAAGGGTGGCAAGGAGCGTGTGGTGCCGGTGATCGATGCGGCACGGGATGCGGTCTCGCGTTACATTCGCCTTTGTCCTCATACCCTTAGCGAAGAGATGCCTTTGTTTCGCGGAGTGCGAGGCGGGCCGCTTAATCCGCGTCAGGTGCAGAAGGTGATGCAGCAAACGCGGCAGCAACTGGGCCTACCTGCGACTGCCACACCGCACGCAATGCGGCACAGCTTTGCCACACATTTGTTGAGCGCTGGTGGGGACTTACGGGCGATCCAAGAGCTGCTTGGCCATGCATCGCTCTCGACCACGCAAGCCTATACACAGGTCGATGCGGCGCGGTTGATGGAAGTCTATAACAAGACGCACCCGAAGGCGTGAGTTAACCTCTCTATTTTGGCCCCGAATTCACGTCGGTATTCTGTCGGTATCACGACTGTTTTGCGGAGGCGCGTTTTGTTGCGTGCAAAGGTTAAGGCTGCGGGCGTTGCGTGACACCCTCAGGCCTCATTAGCGCATGGATGGCCGCTTGTAGGTGTGATGCCGCAACATGCGCCCGGCATTTGCATCCCGCCGGCGCCGATCCGGGACGCGCAGTTCAAGCCATGTCGCCTGCGGGTCAACCGTCAACCCTCCCAGCAGATGCCCTTCGGCCTGAATGGCAGCCACAAACCGCAGATGGTCGTGCGCCAACACCGCGTTGAGCCGCGCATCGGCACGTTTCTTTGGCGCAGCGATTTCCACAACATCTCCCGGACAGTAGAGCCGCAGGGTTGTGGTCTGATGTGCCGGAATTGGCAGGGTGGTGCTTTGCGGCAGCGAAATGGTCAACGCCATGGTGGCATGCCCGCCCTGCATCAAGCCCCCACCGGGGTGCGCCGTGTACATCAGGAGCAACATCAGGTCGCCAAAGATCATGTCTTGCGCACCTGGGTTGTGGACGTCCGCCCAAAGCGCGGGACCGCCGGCGCCGCTTTTCTTTTGCCACAGCTTTAAGATTTCGACCTGCGGCACCTCTTTGGACAACGCAGACGCCTGCTTGCCCGCGCCAGTTGGGGCAAACAAGCTGCTGAGAAACTGCCACAGGTCTATGAGCATATGGTCTGGTCCCGCTGTCGTTTCCTTTCAAAGAGCATGACGGGGAGCAGCGGGCAACATAAACAGAGCGTTATCGCCCTGTGGGGATGACCTCGTAACCGGGTTCCTCCGGTTCATCATCGACCATCTCCGGCGGGAAGCCGGGGGCGAGGACGGACAGGCCAGTGGCCTCCTCCAAGCGTTTGATGATGTTGGGGCTAAGTTCACGTTCACCGAAGCGAGCGATGGCGTCGTCAAACATCAAGATCATAAGCGGGTTGAGTTCCAGCGGCACCCCTGCCCTGTCGGCGACTTCTTGAAACAGGCCGATGTCCTTCTTGACCAAGTCCATGGTGAAAGAGATGTCGCGGGAGCCGTTCAAGATGACCTGACTTTCGGTTTCATGGCTAAAAGAATTGCCGGAGCTGATGCGGATCGCCTCATAAGCGGTGTTAAGGTCCATGCCCGCCGCTTTGCATGTGGTGAGGGCTTCGGCGGAGGCCACAAGATGGGCCGTGGCGAGGTAGTTGGTCACCACCTTCAGCACAGATGCAGAGCCAAGCGGGCCGGTGTGCAAGATGCGGCGGCCCATGGTGGTTAGAAGTGGCAGGATGCGCTCAAAGGTTTCGCGGTCGCAGCCTGCGAAGATCGCAATGTTTCCGGTGTCGGCACGATGGCAGCCACCGGAGACAGGGCAATCCACCGCAGTGCCGCCGCGTTCGATGACCAATGCACCGAGGCGTTTGGCCTCAGTTTCGTCCGTGGTGGACATCTCCATCCAGATTTTGCCCTTTGTGACCTCGGGCAGCATCTCTTGCATGACCGCATCGGAGGCGGCGGGGGATGGCAGGCAAGTGATGACCGCATCACAGAGGCGCATCATTTCGGCCGGGCCAGAGACGGGTTTTGCCCCTGCGGCAGTTTTTTCCGCCACCAGATCGGGGTTAAGGTCATGCACATAGAGGTTTTTGCCGTTTCGCAGCAGGCTGCCAGAAAGTTTACTGCCGACGTTGCCCAATCCGATGAAACCAATATTCATGAGGCCTTACTCCCTGTTGTTACGTTCAGACTGCGCAGCATCAATCGGAGCGGCAGGTCTGATACCGACAGGGAGGGGACGTTTTTAGCTTTTGAGCAAACGGCCCGGAGCGTTGGTGGCCAGTTTGGCGCCGGAGAGCTGGGCCATATGCCAGGCAAGCGCGAGGTTGCTGCCAAACACTGGCTTGTCGAGGTCTGCTTCCAAGCCGTCGATAACATCCAGCGTTTGCAGGTTGGTGCAGCTCAGGAAGACCGCGTCAACGTCTTGATGCCCCACCTGCAGGGCGGCAGCTTTCACGGAGGCGGCATCGATGCGGGCGACGTTTTCCTCACCTGCCTCGCCAAAAGACACTAAATGCGGCACGGCGATGCCGGCGGCTTCAAAGGCGTGCTTCACCGGCAAGGAGACGCTTTCGACATAGGGCGTGACCATGCCAAGGCGGGTGATGCCCAGCGCCTTGCAGGCGGCGATGGAAGCCGTGAGCGGATCGGTTACAGCGGGCGTTTGCACGCTTTGTTTGACGAGCGCCGCGACTTTCGCCGCACCGATCATGGTGGTGCCGGAGGTGCAGCCATAGCCCACCACGTCGAAACTGGCGGCTGGTGGGAAAAGAGATGCGCTGGCAGGCAGGGTTTTGGACATTTCCAGCAGCGTGTCTTGCGTGACTTCTGGATCAGAGGGCACGCGGCTGGTGTAAATCGAAAGATCGCGGGACGGGAACAGACGGCGGAAGTCCTGTTCCAGGGTTTCGTCAAACTTGAGCACAATCAGACCCAGGGTGGTCAAACCAGACGCAGGGGTGCCTAGGGTGAAGGGGGCTGTCTCCATGGATGTTACCTCAGAATGGGTAGGGATGCGGCGGCGCGGCTAGAAAGCAGTTCGGGGCCGTTTTCACGCAGGGCGATGTTTTCTTCGTGCACCTGGAACAGGCCGGGGGCGATTTCGACGCCCGGCTCCAGCGTGAGCACCATGCCCGCGCGCAGATCGGTTTGGTCGTGTGGCGTGAAGCTGGGCCATTCCGTGAGCGTGATGCCCAGACCATGGCCGAGGCGACCGCCGCCGGGTGTTGCGCCTTGGCTTGTTAGGCTGGCGACAAACATGGCGTGCACATCACTGGCTTTGTGACCGGGGCGCAGGGTGGCGAGCACATGGTCGGTGGCCGAATAAAGTTGGTCATAGGCGCGTTTGGCGGCGTCATCGGCATGGGTGATGGCAAAGTTGCGGTCAAAGTCACAGAAGTAGCCGTCCAGCACAGCGCCGGTGTCGAGCATGAGGATGTCTCCTGCCATGAGACGTTGGTCGGTGGCTGGAGAGATCACGTCACCGTAACCGCCCTGTCCTGCGCCGCCTGCAGTGTAGCTGACCCAATCGGCGCCTTCCTCGAGCAGGAAACGCTGGAAATCGCGGAAGACCTCGGCGTGGGTGCGACCTTCGGCGGCGAACTCGTGGATGCGCGCGAAGGTACGGTCTGCCACGGCGCAGGCGTTGCGGATCTTTGTGATCTCGGCTTCGGACTTGATTTCTCGGGTGCGCTGGACGGTGTTGGTGGCGTCCACAAAGATGCGTGGAGCGAGAGTTTGCGTGAGCTGCAAGTAGTCTGCCAAAGGCATGCGCAGGTGGGTTTCGAGGCCCATGGGCAGGCCGATGGTGCCGGTTTCTGGCACGGTGTCGGCGAGAGTTTCTGCGAGCAAACTTAAGCCGTCATCCCCCGGCATGGGCGCGTCCCAAGTACGGATGTTGGTGATCCACGTTTTTCCCATGAGGTCCGCGCCGATGGACGGGATCACGGCGATTGGCTCGCCTGAGGCTGGCACAATGACAAACCACGGGCGGGCGGGGCTTTCCCAAAAGCGTGTGAGAAATCCGGTGGTGTAGAAGATGTCGGCCTGCGAGGTCAGCAAGAGAGCGGACTCGCCTGCCTGCGCCATGGCGGCTTGCAGATGGGTTATCCGCGCGCGGAACTCTGCGGGAGGAAACCCGCGCTTAGGCATCTTCTGGACCCTCAGAGACAAAGCACAGCACGCGGGCCTCGGCGGGCAGATCAGGACGCTTTAAGAGCGCGGCCGCAACGCCTGCCACACCGGAAGGTGTGCTGGCGATGTTGTGGGATTTGAGCGTTTCGACTGTGTCATACGCCTCTTGCTCTGAGATGGTCACAAAACTGTCCGCATCCATGGCAAGACCGTTGAGCGCCACCATGGAGGCGGTTTTGCAGTCCAGACGACCCATGTCGGACACCGGGCCCGTGGTGTCGACCAATTGACTGGCGCGGACGGACTCGATTAGAGCGGGGGCGGCTTCGGGTTCCACCACGGTAATGTGCGGTGTATTCCCCCACGTGGCGCGGGCGAAGGCGGCGACAGCGGCGGCGAGGCCTCCAACACCGGCTTGCAGAAAGATATGAGTGGGGGCTTGAGGTATCTGTGCAGCAGCCTCTGAAGCCATTTGCAAATAGCCCTCCATGACGCGGTAGCCGCTGTCCTCGTAGCCGGGCCATGTGCTGTCGGAGAGCAGTGTCCAGCCGTTGTCTTGCGCGGCTTTTTGTGCGGCAACCATGCTGGCCTCGTAGTCGTCACCGGCCCAAGCCACTGTGGCGCCTTGCGCTTCCAGTCGTTTGCCAAAGGCTTGCGGTACTGTGTGAGACAGGTAGATCGCGGCTTTGGCGCCAAAGATGCGGGCACCAGCGGCGACGGACATGCCGTGGTTGCCTGCGGAAGCGGTGACATAGGTGCGGCCCGTCAAGGCGGTGGCCCAGTCGGTTGGGTCCGTGCGGGCCGCATCATAAGCGATGGCGTAGGCGGCACCCAGGGCTTTGAAAGAGCCAAGCCCCATGCGGGCGCGTTCGTCTTTGATGTGCAAGCTGTGCACGCCCAGCGTGGTGGCGAGATCGGCCATGTCGCGCAGCGGTGTTTCGGCGTGGGCCGGGCACAGCGCAAGCAGTTTGGCGACGGCGGTGGCATCACGGCTTGGGAGGGTTTCGGATTGGCGCGTCGGCAGGCCGGTACCGCGATGGGGATTTTGCAGGGTTTCAGTCATGGCTCGGATTGGCTTTCAAGTAAGGTTTTTAGGCGAGAGACCGCCCCTGCCCGCATACGGCCGTCGCGCTGTTCAAACAACGCGCGGGCCTCAGTCCCTTCAAACGCCAGGTCGTCACCAACATAACCGCGATGGATCAACCGGTAGGATTTGGCGGACCACTCGGTGATCTCCATGCGGATGGTGAGCGCATCACCATCGGTCAGTGGGCGGTGGTATTTGGCGTTGGTTTCCATCAGGCCCAACCCCACGGCACCGAGCTCTTTGCAGACAGCGGCGTGGCCACCAAACTGCTGCAAAAAGCGCTGAAACGTGCCGTCCATCCAGCGGTAGATGTTGGGGTAGTAAACAATGCCCGCCGGATCACAGTCGCCAAAGACAACGTTGTGGT
>NZ_CAJXIV010000073.1 GCF_913054185.1 uncultured Shimia sp. | reverse complement strand
GCTTTGGGCGCGGACGTAAATGTGTATAGTCAGGCCAATCTGGTTGCAGATTCGTTGGCAGACTATTTGGAGCGGCACCCCAAAATGATTGGGCACGGCACAGACAATTTGTTCCTGACCACGGGTGATCCTCGCAAAGTGAGTGATCGCGCAACACAGTTTTTGCGACGACAAATCTCCTTTCAAGCCGCTTAAGCTGCGGCGAGGGCGCGCAGGCTCTCGCAATTCTCACCACAATTTACTATTTACCTCGCAAGTGACGGGGATGGTTGTGCGAATGCTACAGCCAAAAGAAGGGAAGAGGTCGAAGAGATGACCCACAAAATCGCAATTCTTGGCGCCAGCGGCTACACCGGAGCAGAGCTTGTGCGTTTGATCGCCACCCATCCCAGCATGGAAATCGTTGCGCTGTCCGCGGATCGTAAGGCGGGATTGGAAATGGCGGCGGTGTTCCCACATCTGCGCCACCTGACTTTGCCAACGCTGTGCAAGATTGAAGAGATTGATTTTGCGGATGTGGACCTGAGTTTTTGTGCGTTGCCTCACGCGACTTCTCAGCGTGTAATCAAAGCATTGCCATCCAATATTAAGGTGGTTGATTTGAGCGCAGACTTCCGGCTGCGCGATCCTGAGGAATACGCCAAATGGTATGGCGGCCAGCATGATGCGCTCGAGATTCAGAAAGAGGCTGTGTATGGCCTGACCGAATTTTACCGGGAAGAGATCAAAACGGCGCGGGTTGTGGCTGGAACCGGCTGTAACGCGGCGACCGGACTTTTTGCGCTCAAACCGTTGATTGAGGCGGATGTGATTGACCTTGATCAAATCATTCTTGATCTAAAATGTGCAGTGTCCGGCGCAGGGCGGTCCTTGAAAGAGAACCTCCTGCACGCGGAGTTAAGCGAAGGCAACCATGCCTATGCGATTGGCGGCACACACCGGCATCTCGGGGAGTTCGATCAGGAATTTTCCAAAGTGGCGGGACGCGAGGTGAAAGTGCAATTCACCCCGCATTTGGTGCCAGCCAACCGGGGCATTCTAGCAACCGTGTATGTGCAGGGTGACGCAGAGGTGATCTATGCCACGTTGGCAAAAGCCTATGCTGAGGAACCTTTTGTGGAAGTACTGCCCTTTGGTGAAGCGCCGAGCACGCGGCATGTACGTGGCTCAAACTTTTGCCATATCGGCGTGGCAGCTGATCGGATCGAAGGTCGCGCCATAGTAATTGCGGCACTGGACAACCTGACCAAAGGCTCCAGCGGCCAGGCGTTGCAGAACGCCAACCTGATGTTGGGAGAAGAAGAGACCGCTGGCCTGATGCTGGCGCCTTGTTTCCCGTAATTTGCGCGTACGCGCTGGAGAGGAAAAATGAAGAGCCTCAAGAAGCAACGCCGGGTTCAGGTGATCATCCTGACCTTCGTAGCCCTTATCATTTCCACCGGCCTGATTGGATGGGCCATGCAAGACGGGATCAACTATTTCCGCTCACCTTCTCAGGTGGCGGAAGAACCTCCAGCGGCCTCTGAAACTTTCCGCATTGGTGGCTTGGTAGAAGAGGGCACTTTGGTGCGTGGCGACGGTGAGACCGTACGCTTTTCTGTGACCGATGGCGGTGCCTCTATTCCAGTCACGTTCACTGGTGTGTTGCCGGATCTGTTCAAAGAGAACGAAGGCATGATTGGCACTGGGAAGTATGTGGATGGGGTGTTTGTCGCGTCAGAAATTCTGGCGAAACACGATGAGACCTATATGCCCAAAGAGGTGGTGGATGCGCTGAAAGAGCAGGGCGTTTACGTGGATCCTGACCCAGAGAGCTAAGATTTTTCACAGGACAAGAATTTGACCCCGTGGGCTGAGAGGCCTGCGGGGTTTTGTTTTGTGTGCAACAGGCATCGGGCGCTGCGGTGGCGGCGGATTAAGAGAGGGGGCGGCAACCTGTGTGGGAGGCACATAGGAGGTTGCGATGTTGGACGTACGGCAAGTAGCAAAGGAGATTGTGGCGCGGGAAGGTGGGTTTGTAAATGATCCGGATGACCCGGGCGGGGCGACCAATTTTGGGGTGACGCTGGCCACGGCGCGGCGATTGGGTTTGGACAAAGATCGCGATGGTGATGTGGATGTGGCGGATTTGAAAAAGCTGGCTCCAGAAGATGCGGAAGCGGTGTATCTTCGGCACTATTATGAAGGGCCCAAAGTGGATCGGCTGCCAGAGGTTTTGCAGGCGTCGGTGTTTGATATGTACGTCAACGCGGGCAGCAATGCGGTGAAGATTCTGCAGCGGTTGCTGGGGCAAATGGGGCAGCAGGTCACGGTGGATGGCAAAATTGGGCCGCAGACAATTGCCGCCAGCAAAGTTGCGGCGGGCATGGCGTCGGATCATTTGGCGGACGCTTATGGGGTGGCGCGGCGGAACTACTATTTCCGGCTGGCGGACTTGCGCCCTAAGTCTCGCAAATATGCGAGGTCCCGTGCTGGCAAAAAGGGTGGTTGGATCAAACGGGCGGAAGAATTTATCTCACCGCGCTATCACCTGACACAGCCGGAATTTGAGAAGCGGGTGGCGTCATGGGGGTGATTGAGCGGTTGTTGTCCTTTGTGTTTGGTGGCGGGCGCAATGTCATTAGGGAAACCGCAGAGGTGTTCCGCGAGAATGCTGAAGGGGCGGCGCAGCGGGCGCAAGATGTGCAAATCACCGCCATGCAGGGCCATGCGGCAGAGTTTCGCGTGCGGGATCGTGGGCGGTTTGATCGGATGATGGATGCGGTGAATCGCCTGCCGCGTCCAGCGATGGCTTTGGGCTGTTTGGCGTTGTTTGTGAGTGCTATGGTGGACCCGGTCTGGTTTGCAGCGCGCATGTCGGGCATTGCTTTGGTGCCGGAGCCGTTGTGGTGGCTGCTTGGCGTGGTGGTGAGTTTCTATTTTGGCGCAAGGCATCAGACAAAAGGTCAGGAATTTCAGCGCTCTATGACGCAAAATTTGGCCCAGGTTTCAGAGGTAGTCGATACGATCAAAGCGCTTGAGAGTCCGGTGAAGGTGGAGGCTCAATCCCCCATGGAAGAGGGAGAGAATCCGGTGCTTGTGGATTGGCGCGAACATTCCAGCGGGGGCGCGACAAAGTGATCATTTTGCGGGGTCGATTTGCATTGGCCCCACCTGCGCGTCGGCGTATATAGGGGCCATGATAGTAGAACTTGGCCACTTCGCCCTGATCCTCGCCGCCGTCACCGCAATGGTGCAGGCAATTGTTCCACTTGTAGGCGCGCAGATGCGTTGGCCCGGTTGGATGGCCGTGGCGGAACCCGCGGCGGGGCTACAATTCCTGTTCACGTCGTTCAGTTTTGCGGCGCTGACATATGCTTTTGTGACCTCGGATTTTTCGTTGTCCTTGGTGACTGGCAACTCTCACACGCTCAAACCGATGTTGTACAAAATCAGCGGTGTTTGGGGCAACCATGAGGGGTCCATGCTGCTCTGGGTGTTGATCCTGACGTTGTTTGGGGCTTGTTTGGCCTGGTTTGGCGGCAATCTGCCGCCCGGTATCCGTTCGCGTGCACTGTCCATTCAGGGTGCGGTGGCTGTGGCCTTCTTTGCCTTTATACTGTTCACTTCAAACCCGTTTGAGCGCATGGAAGCGGTGCCGTTTGACGGCCGCGATTTGAACCCGCTGTTGCAGGATGTGGGCCTCGCCTTGCACCCGCCGTTTTTGTACCTCGGCTATGTTGGGCTCTCTATGGCGTTCTCTTTTGCCATTGCTGCGCTGATCGAAGGCCGTGTGGATGCAGCCTGGGGCCGTTGGGTGCGGCCTTGGACTTTGGCGGCCTGGGTGTTTCTGACCATCGGTATCGCGCTGGGGTCGTGGTGGGCCTACTACGAGCTTGGTTGGGGTGGTTTCTGGTTCTGGGATCCGGTGGAAAACGCGTCCTTCATGCCTTGGCTTCTTGCGGCGGCGTTGCTGCACTCGGCGATTGTGGTGGAGAAGCGCGAAAGCCTGAAAAGCTGGACCATTCTGCTGGCGATCATGGCGTTTAGTTTCTCGTTGATCGGGACATTTATTGTGCGTTCTGGTGTGATCACTTCGGTGCATGCCTTTGCCAATGACCCGGAACGAGGCGTGTTTATCTTGGGTATTCTGGTGTTTTTTACGGGTGGTGCGCTGACCTTATTTGCGGCACGTGCTGGTCAAATGGAGGCCAAAGGGGTGTTTGGTGTGGTCAGCCGTGAGAGCGCGCTGGTGCTGAACAATATCCTGCTCGCAGTGGCCTGTTTTGTGGTGTTCATCGGCACCATTTGGCCGCTGGTGAGTGAGATGTTCTTTGAGCGCAAACTCAGCGTGGGCGCGCCGTTTTTCAACATGGCCTTCACGCCGTTTATGGTGCTGCTGGGGCTGGTCTTGCCAGTTGGGGCGATGCTGCCTTGGAAGCGGGCGAAGCTGGGCAAAGTGGTGAAGCCATTGGTGCCGGCGTTTGTTCTGGCGGTGGCGCTTGGCGGGCTTGCTTGGACCATTCAAGGCGGTCGGTCGCTTTTGGGTCCGGTAGGTTTGTTCCTTGGCGCTTGGTTGCTGATGGGGGCTGCAATTGATCTGATGTCGCGCACCGGTCGTGGATCGTTTGGCGATCGCATTGGTCGCCTGACACGTCTGCCACGGGCGGATTGGGGCAAAGCTGTTGCCCATTCGGGGTTTGGTGTGACCATCTTTGGCATCGCAGGCCTGATGGCCTGGGAGCAGGAAGACATTCGTGTGGCGCAGCTTGGCCAACCTTATATGGTTGGCGCGTATGAGATCACGTTGGAAGGTGTGCGGGAGGCCGAAGGGCCAAACTACCTGACCACTATGGCGGACATCCGTGTGCGCAAAGACGGCAAAGCGGTGACCATGCTTCATCCCGAAAAGCGGGTGTACCCGGTGGCGGCGATGCCAACCACAGAAGCGGCGATTGATTATCGTATTCTGCGAGATGTGTATCTGGCGATTGGGGATGCGCAGGCAGATGGCGCGTACACGGTGCGGACCTACATTAAGCCGCTGACCAACTGGATTTGGTTCGGGTCCTTCCTTATGTCTCTTGGTGGACTGTTGAGCCTGACCGACCGTCGCTATCGTGTGGCGGCCGGGGCGCGCAAAGCGCCGGCAGGTGGCGTACCAGCGGAGTGAGAGACATGATGACAACGCTGAAAACTTGGGGCGCGGCAGTTTTTGTCGCGCTGATGCTGGCAGGGCCAAGTGCGGCTGTGCAGCCGGATGAGATTTTGGATGATCCGGTTCTGGAAGAGCGAGCACGGGACATTTCCAAAGATCTTCGGTGTCTTGTTTGTCGCAATGAAAGCATTGACGACAGCAATGCCCAGCTTGCCAAAGACCTGCGAGTTTTGGTGCGCGAGCGTTTGGTGGAAGGTGACAACAACGACGAGGTTGTTGACTTCGTCGTGGACCGCTACGGCGAATATGTGCTGCTGCGGCCGCGTATCAGTGGCACCAATATGGTGCTGTATGGTGCGGGACCGGTGATGTTGATCCTCGCGTTGATTGTTGGGTTTGGCTATACACGCCGCCGCTCCACAGCCCGCACGCCAACGGAACGCACATTGAGCGAAGAGGAAGAAGCGCGGCTTCAGGAAATCCTCAAGGAATGACGTCGGGTCCCGCTTGGAGCACAAGCGCTGGGATGCGATGACGGGGCAGGACGCGGAGAGGGACCCTATGGATTATCAGACAATTACTTATGATGTGACCGACGGTGTTGCGACGGTGACGTTGAACCTGCCAGACACGCTCAACGCGATGACACAACAGATGCGGGCGGAAATCACAGATGCGGTCATCGCGGCTGGTTCCGAAGCCCGCGTGTTGGTGTTGACCGGCGCAGGCAAGGCGTTTTGCTCTGGTCAGGATCTGGGCGACAGCTCCAGTGCTGCCAGCATGGATTTGGAGCGCACGCTGCGCGACGAGTATATGCCGATGATCCGGGCTATTCGGGAATGCCGTATTCCGACAATCAGTGCAGTTAATGGCGCTGCCGCGGGGGCCGGGGCCAATCTTGCGCTGGCCGCAGACGTGGTGATTGCCAAAGAGAGCGCCTATTTCATGCAAGCGTTTTCACGCATTGGTCTGATGCCGGATGCCGGTGGCACCTATGAGTTGCCCAAGGCGATGGGCGCAGCCAAAGCCATGGGCGCAGCACTGTTTGGTGACAAGATCAGCGCACGTCAGGCGGATGACTGGGGCATGATCTGGGAAGCGGTGGCGGATGACGCCTATGAAGCTACGGTGACAAAGCGCGCCGCGCATCTCGCGAGTGGTCCAACGCTGGCATACAAAGAGATCAAACGCGCCGTTCAGGACAGCTATGGCAACGACTGGACCGCGCAGATGGAACAGGAAGCCAAGCGCCAAGGCAAGCTGGGCAAGACCCGAGATTTCCAAGAGGGTGTTGTGGCGTTTCTGGAGAAGCGCCCCGCGAAATACGAGGGGCGCTAAGTCTTTTACCGTTCTTTGAGCCGTTTCATCAAGGCCAGCGCTTCGGGCGTTGGCCTTTGTTCTATGCGGCGATAGACCCGCCCATCGATGGTGCGTTCTGCCAGCTTGTGGTCAATCAGAGACCGACGCAGCAACACGTGGTCGTCAAAGCTCAACCCGTCGATTAGGATCGCGTTGACGTCTTTTTCCGTCAAATCTTTGTGCGCGGGCATCCGGGCCCAGAAGGTCCAGAGACACAGGCCTTGCACCTTTGTCCATTTGGGCCAGCGAAACATGCGGCCTGTCTCGTCAAACACACGCAAGGCACGCTTAAGAGCCAGCTCATCCAGCGTTGTGTCGTCAGCTGGTTTGGCTGCCTTTAGGTGTTGGTGGTTTTGAAACCCTGCGGCTTTGGCTACAAGCGCCAACATGGCGGCGTGACCGGGCAGTTTGTCTTGTTCGGACAAAGACTTGCGCAGGGTTTTGGTGAAAGCCGAAACGTCGGCCACGTAAAGAGGGATCACGTCTTGTGACATGAGGGCATCCTTTTGATGTCGTGCATCCCGAGGTCGGGGTCGATGGCCGCCCTTGTCGACGGCACGTGCAAAAGCATGCTGTCGAAAGATATCTCGCAGGTTTAGCAAAGTCAGTGTGACCGGCGGCGCCTGGGTGAACTGCGGACCCATGGCGCCGTGTTTAGTTGTGTTCTTGGATGGTGTCCAGCTTAGCGGCGCGGCGGTTGGTTCATTGCGCGCCGCAGGCTAAGTCTTCACGGGTAACCAGCGGTCCTACGACACGGTGATCTCTGCAAGCTGCACATCACTGGCTGTCAGCGAGTCACTGTCGCCCTGCACGCGCACCACAAGTTGGCCGTCTGCATAGACCAGCGTTTCGTCGCCTTCGATGCCCAGGGTGATGGCCGGTTCCGGATCCCCTGCCAGATAGTGGACCTCGATAACATCTTCAGCTTCGTTAAAATCGGTGATGCGTGGCACGTTGTCTTCGTCTTCGACCCAATACCCCACTTCAAAATGGTCGTTGCCAGCGCCACCGGTGGCGGTGTCGCCTTCGCCCATCAAGATGCAGTCATCGCCTTCGCCACCATCCAATAGGTTGGCTTCTTCTTCGGTTGGCGTGGCAAGCGCCAATGGGCTGGAAGGGTCCTCAGGTGTGTAGCGGTCGGCAATTTCGAGATCGCGGTTGAAGATGTCTGCGCCAACCAGCTCGTCATTGCCCGGGCCGCCATAGAGGGCGTCATCGCCGCCGGCTCCAAACAGAGTGTCATTGCCGCTGCCGCCATGTAACTCGTCGTCACCAGAGCCGCCGTGGAGCAGATCATCGGCGGTTTGTCCGTAGAGGGAATCCTCCCCGTCACCGCCTAGGAGGTAGTCTTGGCCATCGCGACCACGCAGACTGTCGTCGCCGTCTTCGCCGGACAGGATGTCCGGACCGTTGGTTGCGTAGATTTCGTTGTCGCTGTCGGAGCCTTCCAACATGAGGCCCACTTCACCGTCGCGTGTGATGGATCGGGATGTGACCTCGTCGTTCACGCCGCCGGTGGTGTTGATCTCGTCGTCGGTGTTGGTATTGGCATCGTTCCCTTCGTCACTTTCAGTGTCGTCCGAACCACCAAAATCAGCAAATGCTGCGATCCCCAGACCTGCGAGCAACAAACCCAAAAACATCATGTTGGTCTCTCCTAGTTGCGCGTCGAAATTGCACGCGCTCAGAATTGTGGTGGCCAACGGAAGACATTCTGGAGGGAACAGATGTCCCATTCGGTCACATCTGTAGGAAGCAAGTAAGGTAGATCAATCACCTGTTTCGCGTCTTCTACGCGTCTCAATTGGCTCCCGAGCCATGTTGCGCGTAAATTGCCCTAAACACGTTATGCGTGTCAATAATTTGAGAGGTATTTGACAGGGTTTGCAGTCAATGCCTCAGTCTATCGGAGATTGTTTCTGTCTTTGTATCAATGTGTAAAAAGGACGGCGCCGGAAAGGAAATGCCGGCGCGTTTTTTGGTGGTGAGTCGTCACTGGTTGTGCCGGTCGCACATTTGTTTGCAGGGCGGGCTGTCGGCGGCTTTGCGACAGATCACAGGGTGACGAAGGTCACGTCAGAGGCGTCAAACCCATCAGCAGAGCCCGTAATGCGTGCCATGATCACGTCGTCTGCGAGTACATGAGTTTCGTCGCCGACGCGCTCCAGTGTGATGGTTGGCAGTGGTACTGTGTCGGGCACGATAATAGAGACCATGTCTTCTTCCGGATTGAAGTCTGTGATTAGCGGCGCATCCTCTTCAACCCAATGTCCAATATTGAAGGTATCATTGCCGTCGCCACCGGTTCCAGTGTCGTGTGCGCCCAAGATCAGATTGTCGTTACCCGCGCCCCCGTAGAGCTTGTCAGCTTCTTCTGTGTCAGTTGGCTCTTGCGTTTCAAGTTCGGTATCTGGCTCACGATCCAAGTAGCTGTCCGCGACCTCAGGATCACGGTTGGTCAGATCTGCACCAAACAGCCAGTCGTCGCCGCTGCCACCTTCCAATGTGTCCTGACCGGTATAGCCAATAAGCGTGTCATTTCCGCTGTCGCCGTACAGTGCATCGTCGCCTTCGCCGCCGGTCAAATAGTCGTCGCCATCTCCACCAAACAGTGCGTCATCGCCTTCGCTGCCAAAGAGATTGTCATCATCCTGTTGGCCGCGCAGGGTGTCATCGCCGTCTTTGCCGTCAAGCAGGTCTGGGCCGTGCGTTCCTGTCAGGTCGTTGTTGGAAGCTCCGCCTTCAAGCAAGATGCCAATGTCGCCCTCTTCGGACACGATTGGGGTGGTGGTGGTATCATCGTCGGTCTCAGTGTCAGACGCAAAGCCAGTTTCCGTGCCGTCATCATCTGAGCCATCTCCGCCGGACAGGCTGCTTGCCGCGAGCCCCATAAACAGTAGACCTAAAATCCACATCACTCATCTCCAAATTGTGGCGTCTAATAAGCGCCAAAACACAAACATTGGTCGGGAGGTCAGTTGCACAACGCGATTGGCAATAATTGCCTGCGGAAGTATCGCAGTCGCCGGATGTGAGACCAACCGATTCCAATTCTTCGAAATTTGAACTCAGTTCTGCACGTTAAACGTGTTTGAAGTTGGGCCGATCAGAAGCCAAAATGGACAATTTTATGAATTCCAATTTTGGGCAATGAAAAACGCGCCGGAGAGGGCTCCGGCGCGTTTGAAATTGTAAAAACCGTTTGATTTAGCGGTTTTCGATGTCTGTGTAGGCGCGCACGTCTTCGCCGAGATACAACTGACGTGGGCGGCCAATTTTGTGGCCCGGATCGGACAACTGTTCTTTCCACTGAGAAATCCAGCCAACGGTGCGCGACAACGCAAAGATTGGCGTGAACATCGAGGTTGGGAAGCCCATCGCCTCAAGAATGATGCCGGAGTAGAAGTCGACGTTCGGGAACAACTTCTTCTCTTTGAAGTACGGGTCGCTCAGCGCGATGCGCTCCAGCTCGGAGGCAACTTGCAGCAGTGGGTTGTCTTCAACACCCAGAAGTTCCAGCACTTCATCCGCAGACTGTTTCATCACCGTCGCGCGTGGGTCCATGTTTTTGTAAACACGGTGACCAAAGCCCATCAGACGGAACGGATCGTTTTTGTCTTTGGCGCGCTCGATGTATTCCGGGATGCGATCCACAGAACCGATCTCTTTCAGCATTTCCAAGCAAGCCTGGTTTGCGCCGCCGTGGGCTGGGCCCCAGAGACAGGCGATGCCCGCAGCAATACAGGCAAACGGGTTGGCACCGGAGGAAGACGCCAGACGCACCGTGGAGGTGGAGGCGTTTTGCTCGTGGTCGGCATGCAGAGTAAAGATACGGTCCATCGCGCGCGACAGGATCGGGTTCACTTCATAGTCTTCGGCTGGCACGGCAAAGCACATGCGCAGGAAGTTGGAGGCGTAATCCAGATCGTTACGTGGAGACACAAACGGCTGACCGATGGTGTACTTATACGCCATTGCCGCAATGGTAGGCATTTTTGCGATCAGGCGGTGAGAGGCGATCTCACGCTGGCGCGGGTCGTTGATGTCGGTGGAGTCGTGGTAGAATGCGGACATGGCACCAACCACACCTACCATAATCGCCATCGGGTGCGCGTCGCGACGGAAACCACGGAAGAATGTGGTCATCTGCTCGTGCAGCATGGTGTGGCGGGTGATGGTGGTTTCGAAATCTTCCAGTTCCGCGGCCGTTGGCAGGGCACCGTAGAGCAGCAGGTAGCAAACTTCGAGGTAGTGGGATTTGCCCGCCAGATCCCCAATTGGGTAACCACGGTGGGTCAGAACACCTTCTTCGCCATCAATATAGGTGATGGTGGATTCACAGGACGCAGTGGACGTGAAACCTGGATCATAGGTGAACACGCCGGCCTGGCCGTAAAGTTTGCGGATGTCGAGCACATCCGGACCGCAAGTAGGGGAGTGGATTGGCAACTCGTAAGACGCGCCGTCAATCGTAAGGGTTGCGGTTTTCTTGGCCTCGGACATGGCAGTTTTCCTTCCTATGTAGCCGGGGACGCGGATCGCCCCGGCGCGTTGTGTCTGCGACGTCTTAAGGCCTGATTAACAAGCGTTATTCCGTCGCGTTATCTTTGGCAGCGTCGGTCAGACGCGCGAGAGATTCCTCGCGTCCCAGCACCAGCATCATGTCAAAAACGCTGGGGGTCGCAGCTCGACCAGCCAGCGCCGCCCTGAGCGGACCAGCCATCTTGCCGAACTTGATGTCATTGGCTTCGCAGTAACTGCTCGTTACAGCCTCAAGCCCTTCACGCGACCAGCTAGCATTTTGCAGCTGCGGCGTCAAATCATTCAGTATACCACGGGATACTGAATCGAGGTGTTTGGCGGCCTTGTCTTCGACAGTGATTGGACGGGATGTCAGGGAAAAGTGAGCCTTTTCAATGAGGTCTGGAAAAGTCTTCGCGCGATCCTTGAGGCAGTAGAGCGCATCCCGTAGTAATACGGTCTGTGGCTCACTCAACGCCGGCTGGTCTGCTGCCTCAAGATATTTCACTATCTCTTGCAGCAATGCAGCATCGTCGCTCACCGCGATGTGTTGGCCACAGATGTTCTCCAGCTTCTTGGTATCAAACCGAGCCGGGCTCTTGCCGATGCTGTCGAGATCAAACCAGTCCTTGGCTTGTGCGTCGGTGAAAAACTCATCATCGCCGTGGCTCCAGCCTAGGCGCGCGAGGTAGTTGCGCATGCCAGCCGCGGGGTAACCCATGGCTTGATATTCCTGTGCCCCAAGGGCGCCGTGGCGTTTGGACAGCTTTTTGCCATCAGCACCGTGGATCAGTGGGATGTGGGCATAGACCGGCAATTCCCAACCCATTGCGGTGTAGATCATCATCTGACGCGCGGCGTTGTTGAGGTGGTCACCCCCTCGGATCACATGGGTCACGCACATGTCGTGGTCATCTACAACAACTGCCAGCATGTAAACCGGTGTGCCATCGGAGCGTAGCAGGATCATGTCGTCCAGTTGGTCGTTGCGAATGGTCACATCGCCCTGCACCTGATCGCGGATCACCGTTTCCCCCTCACGCGGGGCTTTGATGCGGATCACATATGGTGCATCTGGGTGGTTGGAGGCGTCTGCGTCGCGCCATGGGCTGCGGTAATGGGTCGATTTGCCTTCGGCGCGGGCTTGATCGCGGAAGGCGGCAATTTCATCTTGGGTGGCGAAACACTTAAAGGCTTTGCCTTCGTCCAAGAGCTGAAGCGCAACTTCGGCATGGCGTTTTGCGCCTTCAAATTGGCTCACAACCTCTCCGTCATGGTCCAGGCCAAGCCAGTTCATACCCTGCAGAATGGCTGTGGTGGCTTCAGGTGTGGAGCGCTCACGGTCGGTGTCTTCGATGCGCAGCAGAAACTTTCCGCCGCGGCCGCGGGCATAAAGCCAATTGAACAGCGCCGTACGTGCGCCGCCGATGTGCAGATAGCCGGTGGGCGATGGGGCGAAACGGGTGACGACCTGGCCTGTCATAGCGGGCTTAACCTTTCAGTAACCATTGGGGTTCTAGCGTTGAGGGACTGTCTAGCGACACGGGTAAGAGAGGACAAGGCTTGCGCGTCGTCACATCTTTGCGTGCTTCCCTTTTGAACCAACATGGGCACCTGTTTTGTTGGGTGCCGGTGTGCTTGGGGCTGGGGATTGGCATCTATTTTACGCTGCCAGTTGAACCTGCTGTTGCGGTGTTGTTGGCGATCGGACTGATTTCAAGTTGGTTTGCATGGTTGACGATTGGTAAGGAGGCCCATGCCGCTGCGTGTCTATGGCTTGTGGCGTTTGTTTTGGCCGGAGTTTGCATCGCCGGAGCGCGGGCCCATCGCGTGGCGGGGCCTGTTCTTGAATTTCGGTATTATGGCGCAATTGAAGGGCGGATCGTTGCGATTGATCGCTCGGCCTCTGATGCTGTGAGGCTAACCTTGAACGATGTGAAACTGGATCGGTTTACGCCAAAGGACACACCCAAACGGGTGCGAATTTCATTGCATGGCGATGTGGATGGGACCAGACCAACACCGGGAAAGCTGATCGGAACCACAGGACATTTGTCGCCACCTTCTGGCCCGGTAGAGCCGGGTGGATTTGATTTCCAACGGCATGCCTGGTTTAAACAAATTGGCGCGGTGGGCTATACTCGGGTACCGGTTGTCGCCTTGGCACAACCAGACAACAGCGGAGGGGTTTATGGATTTCGCATGCGCCTGTCTGCGGCGATCCAAGCCCGCATGGCGCGGGATGTGGCTGGTTTTGCTGCAGCTGTAACCACCGGAGACCGCAGCGGAATATCTGAGGCGGTCACAGACGCGCTCCGCGGTGCCAACCTCGCGCATTTGTTGGCAATATCCGGTCTGCACATGGGGCTGTTGGCCGGGTTTGTTTTTGGGGCGGTGCGGTTTTACATCGCTTTGGTGCCAACGGTGGGTCTGCGCGTCAATGGAAAGAAAATTGCCGCATGCGTGTCACTTTTGGCGGCCACGGGATATTTGATATTGTCTGGTGGCGCAGTGTCGACGGAACGGGCGTTTGTTATGACGTTTGTGGTGCTGTTGGCGGTTCTTTTGGATCGTCGTGCGCTGACACTGCGAGCGGTGGCAGTGGCTGCAACTGTTGTGTTGCTGATGCAGCCTGAAGCTTTGATGGGACCGGGGTTTCAGATGTCCTTTGCCGCCACAGCAGCCTTGGTTGGCGTGTTTGGATGGCTGCGTGAAATGCAATGGCACTTGGGTCCAAAATGGCTGCGCCCCGTGTCCGCCGTGGTCGTGTCCTCCCTTGTGGCTGGATTGGCAACTGCGCCGTTTGCAGCGATGCATTTTAATCACGTGGCGCACTACGGATTGTTGGCCAATGTGCTGTCTGTGCCGGTGATGGGCGCGTTGGTGGTGCCAGCGGCGGTAGTGGCGGCGGTTTTGGCTCCGATTGGGCTTGAGGCGTTCCCGCTGTGGGTAATGGAGCAGGGGTTGCGGTGGATTGTGACCATCGCCACTTTCGTCAGCGGTCTAGATGGCGCACGGGGCACGGTGCCCAGTGGCGGCGCATGGGTGCTTCCGATGATTGCGCTTGGCGGGCTATGGCTGCTTTTGTGGCAAGGACCTACGAGGATCGCCGGCATTGCGGTTATCGGTTGCGCGGGGTGGCTGTGGAGTGCGGCTGAGAGACCTGATGTTTTGATTTCAGATACAGGTGGTCTGGTGGGCGTTATGACGCCAGAAGGGCGGGCTTTATCAAAGGCCAAAGGGCAAGGGTTTGTCGCGGAGAACTGGCTGGAGAATGACGGCAGCCAACGTGATCAGCCGGGGGCGGCCAGCCTGTGGCCCGGGGGAGAAAGTCGTGTGCCGTTTGTCGATATGGCGGGCGGGGGGCGGTTGATCCATGTGCAGGGCAAGCGCGGACAGGCGTTGTTTGACGGCTGCGCACCGCAGGATATTGTAGTATTTTCAACAATTTTTGACGGCGAGTTGTCATGTGAATATCTCGACATCCGCGAACTGGAAACCATGGGGTCTGTTGCGCTGAAGTTTGATGGTGCTGTACCGCTACGCAAAACGGCCCGCGAGGTCGCAGGCCGTCGGTTGTGGAATGACGCGGAGGTGCGTGGTCAGTAGGTGCGGATCAGACCCACCAGTTTGCCTTGCACTTTGACCTTGTCTTCCGGATAGACCCGCGTTTCGTATGCCGGGTTCGCGGCCTCCAGCGCAATAGAAGTGCCGTTGTGGTGAAACTTCTTCAGCGTGGCTTCCTGATCTTCCACTAAGGCGACAACGATGTCGCCATTATCCGCTGTGGTGGTTTCCGAGAGGATCACCACATCACCATTGTTGATGCCAGCGTCGATCATGGAATCGCCTTTGACTTCAAGCGCGTAGTGGTTTTGGCCGACGGATAACATCTGGCCAGGCACGGCTATGTGATGGTCGACATGACTGATGGCTTCAATTGGAACACCAGCTGCAATTTTGCCCATGACGGGCAGTTCGCGAGCGAAGTTTTTGACTTCGTCTGGAGTCACATTGGCGGGCTGCGCGGGGGAGGGATGTGGGCCGTCGATCACTTTGGGATTGAAGCCCGCGGTTGGTGCCGAGGGCGCGCCGCCCATGCTTTCGGGCAGTTTTACAATCTCTATCGCACGGGCGCGGTGGGCGAGGCGGCGGATGAAGCCGCGTTCTTCCAGCGCTGTGATCAGGCGGTGAATGCCAGATTTGGAGCGCAAATCCAGCGCGTCTTTCATTTCGTCAAAGCTGGGGGGCACCCCGTCTTTTTGCAGACGGGTGTGAATGAATTCCAGCAGATCTAGTTGTTTTTTGGTCAACATGCTCGAGGACCTCCAAATAGAGTGTGTCTTACCCTTGTTCTACGCATGTTCTTGTTTTGTGTCAAAACTTTTATAGAACATAGCGGAAACAGATGCTGAAATGTGGTATGGCAACAAAGTGTTACGACTAGATTGGGATGTACTCGACGGAGGTTCCAGCTGGCCACTGGGGGGCGTTTGGCGGTACAACAAGCAGCGCATTGGCGTCTGACAGTATCGAGAGCAACGAGCTGTCCTGATTGTTGAAAAGAGAGAGTTTTCCGTGCTCTACATGCGCCCGCATGTAGTGTTCGCGAGGACCGTTTTGAGGCATAGCGGTCTCTAGGATGGCCGGAATGCGCGGTGTTTGTCTTTCTCCCAAACCCAACATTGCACGCATAACCGGCAGTACAAAGACTTGGCCGCAAACCATGGCCGACACCGGGTTGCCGGGCAGACCAATCATCATCGCACCATTGGCCAAAGTCCCGGCCATCAAAGGCTTGCCGGGACGCATAGCAATTTTGTAGAAGCTGCGCTGCATGCCGAGATCTTGGGCCACATCGCCAACCAGATCATGGTCGCCAACCGAAGCGCCGCCAATGGTGATCAACAGATCTGCATCGTCCATAAGGTCGAAGGCCGCTTCGAGAGAGGCGCGGGTGTCGCGGGCGATGGGTAAGAGGCGGGCCTCGCATCCCGCGTCGCGCAGCATGGCTTGTAGGCCAAAACTGTTGGAGGCGATGATCTGGTCGGGGCCGGGTGTTTCGCCGGGCATGACCAACTCGTCACCCGTAGACAGGATCGCCACATTGGGGCGGCGGGTCACTGGCACTTCGGCGATGTTCATCGAAGCCATGAGCGCGATATCGGATGGGCGCAGGACACGCGGGGCGGCAATGGTTTGACCCACTTTGAAGTCGCCGCCCAAAGGTCTGATATGCAAGCCTTTGTCTAGGTTGTCTGAGACAGTTATGGTGTCGCGTTCGCGGGTCACGTCCTCCTGAATGATCACGCGGTCTGCCCCTTCGGGCACTGGTGCGCCAGTGAAGATGCGCACAGCTTGGCCTGCCGTCACGGAGCCCTCAAAGGCGTGTCCAGCGGCGGCTTCGCCAATTACCTCATAGGATTTTCCGGGTTCGACACCTTCGGCGACAATGGCGTAGCCGTCCATGGCGGAGGCGGAAAACGGAGGCTGATCGCGATTTGCACTGACGGGCGCTGCAAGTGTGCGCCCATTGGCCCGGGACAACGGGACGGTTTCCACCGGGAGCTGTTTGGTGAGGGCGAAGAGGTGTGTGAGCGCGTCAGCAACCGAGATCATTTTGCTTCGTAACGTCCTGATTTTCCGCCGTCTTTGAGAATCACGCGGATGCCGCCAATCTCCATGGCTTTGTCGACCGCTTTGGACATGTCATAGACCGTCAGTGCAGCCACGTTGACCGCTGTCAAAGCTTCCATTTCGACACCAGTTTGGCCGGTTGTTTTTACCGTAGCCTCAACGCGCACGCCGGGAAGAGTGGCGTCTGGTGTCAGTTCGACGGCCACTTTGGTGATTGGCAGCGGATGGCAGAGCGGGATCAGATCTGCGCATTTTTTGGCGCCCATGATGCCAGCGAGGCGGGCAACGCCCAGAACGTCGCCTTTTTTGGCGCGGCCTTCGTTGATGATGTCAAAGGTGGCAGGCGCCATCTTGACCCAGCCTTCGGCGGTGGCGACACGCGAAGTGACGGCCTTTTCAGAGACATCCACCATGTGGGCGTCACCCTTGGTGTCAAAATGAGTGAGGCCAGAGGCGTGGGTGTTGCTCATCACATGCCTCCCATGGCGTTTAGCGGGTTGGCGAGCAGGGTGCGGGTGGCGGTCGCCACGTCGTCTTGGCGCATCAGGCTTTCGCCGATCAGGAAAGTGCGGGCGCCGTAGCGGGCCATGTCGGCCAATTCCGCTGGGGAGTTGAGGCCGCTTTCGCAAACAATCAAGCGGTCTTCCGGCACCAGTTTGGACAGGGTTCGGGTGGTGTCGAGCGTGGTCTCAAAGGTTTTGAGATTGCGGTTGTTGATGCCCATCAGTGGGGATTTGAGCTGACTGGCGCGTTCCAGTTCCTCGCGGTCGTGCACCTCTAGCAGCACGTCCATGTTCCAGCTGAAGGCCGCCTCTTCGAGCTCTTGTGCTTGGGCGTCGCTGACGGAGGCCAGTATGATCAGGATGCAGTCGCCACCCAAGGCCCGGGCTTCAGCGACCTGATAGGTGTCATACATGAAGTCTTTGCGCAGCGCGGGCAGGTTGGTGGCTTTGCGGGCTTCGGTTAGGAAGGATTTTTGGCCTTGAAAGCTCGGGGTGTCTGTCAACACGGACAGGCAGGTTGCGCCGCCTTCCTCGTAAGCCTTGGCGAGTTCCGGCGGATTGAAGTCTTCGCGGATCAGGCCTTTGGAGGGCGAGGCTTTTTTGACCTCGGCGATCAGGCCATAACCTTCGCGAGCGGCCTTGTGCAGCGCGTCGGAAAAACCGCGGGTGGGGCTGGCTTCGCGCGCCTCGGCCTCAATCGCCTCCAGAGGTTTGGCAGCCTTGTCGGCGGCCACTTCATCCAGCTTGTAAGCTTTGATTTTGTCCAGAACGGTCTCGGTCATGCGTCAGTCCAGTTTATCGGTGTGTCGCCTTGGTCGGCGAGCCATGTGTTGATGGTTGAAAACGGACGGGAGCCGAAAAACCCGCGTCGGGCGGAGAGTGGCGATGGGTGCGCCGTTTCAATCATCAGATGTTGGCCGCCATCTTTAGGCGATGTGATGTGAGGTGCAAGGGCTTGGGCCTGTTTTCCCCACAGGACAAAAGCCGTAGGGCGGCGGACGGAGGCATCGGCCAACACCTGGTGGGCCAGGGTTTGCCAGCCGAGCGCTTTGTGACCGTTGGCGTCCCCTGCTGGGACAGAAAGTACCGTGTTAAGCAAAAGCACGCCTTGCTTGGCCCAGAAACGCAAATCTCCGTCTGGCGGTCTTGCGCCAAGATCGGCCTGCATTTCGTTGTAAATGTTGTTCAAAGAGCGGGGAAGGGGCTGCACGTCAGTGTCGACCGAGAAAGACAGGCCATGAGCGTGGCCGGGTGTTGGGTATGGGTCCTGGCCCAGAATGACAACGCGCACATCTTCCGGCGAAACAGCCTCAAGCGCGGCGAAGCGCTGTGCCGCGGGAGGAAGGATCTCCCGCGGGTCGATTCGGATTTGCGCTTCGATGTCTGGCCAGTGGTCCGTGAAGAAGGGCAGATGCGCCCAGTGGCTGGGCGGAATGGCTGTGCTCATGCCGCCGAAGTGACTTTGGCCAATGCGGCCACTTTGCCTTTGGCGGCACCGGAGTCGATGCTTTCGCGGGCTTTTTCAACTCCTTCGCGCAAGTCGCTTGCTGCATCGGCCACCACCAATGCGGCGGCGGAATTCAGTAGAACCGCGTCACGATAGGCGCTTTGTGCGCCATCAAGGAGCGCGCGAAAGGCGTTGGCGTTGTCTTCGGGCGTGCCACCGACAATGTCCTCAAACGGGTGCATGGGCAGGCCCGCGTCCTCGGGGTGTAGCTCCACGTCTTTGACCGTGCCGTCTGTTTCCAAAGAAGCTACCCAGCTCACACCGGTGATGGTCAGCTCGTCGGTGCCGTCAGAGCCGTGCACCAGCCAGGCGCGCTCGCTGCCCAATTGGCCCAGGGTTTCCGCCATTGGGCGGATCAGGTCGCGGGTGAAGGCGCCAGTTAATTGACGTTTCACCCCAGCCGGGTTGGTCAGCGGGCCAAGGATGTTGAAGATTGTACGGGTGCCAAGCTCGGCACGGGTGGGCATCACATGGGCAATTGCCGGGTGGTGCATGGGCGCCATCATGAAGGCAATGCCGCAGGTTTGCAGCGCCTTTTCCACCACTTCCGGGCCAACCATGACGTTGATGCCCATCTGGGTTTGCACGTCAGCAGTGCCGGATTTCGAGCTGAGATTGCGGTTGCCGTGTTTGGCAACCGGCACGCCTGCGCCTGCGGTGACAAACGCGGTGGCGGTGGAGATGTTGAGCGTGTGCTTGCCATCCCCGCCGGTGCCAACGATGTCCATCGCGCCGTCCGGCGCTTTCACGGCGTGGCATTTGGAGCGCATAACGGCAGCCGCAGCGGCGTATTCGTCCACGGTTTCGCCACGGGTGCGTAACGCCATGAGCAGGCCGCCCATTTGGCTGGGTGTGGCTTCGCCTTCAAACAACAGTGTAAAGGCACCTTTGGCCTCAGAACGCGTCAATGGGCGATCAGCCGCGGCGCCGATCAGGAATTTAATGTCGGCAGTCATGCGGCGGCGTCCTCTTTGGCGGGCATCATGTCCAGAAAGTTTTTGAGCAGGGCGTGGCCGTGCTCAGAGGCAATTGATTCCGGGTGGAATTGCACGCCGTGCATAGGCAGCTCTTTGTGTTGCAGCCCCATGATGGTGCCATCGTCCAGTTCAGCGGTGATTTCCAAACAGTCCGGCAGTGTGGCGCGGTCTACTACAAGTGAATGATAGCGCGTCGCTTCAAACGGGCTTGGCAGGCCAGCAAAGAGGCCTTTGCCAGTGTGTTTCATAGTGCCCATTTTGCCGTGCACGATCTCATGACAGCGCACAACGTCACCACCAAAATGCTGACCGATGGTTTGATGCCCCAGACACACGCCCATCAAAGGGATGCGTGTTTCGGCGGCGGCCGCCGTCAATGCCAGGCAGATACCCGCTTGAGACGGGTCGCACGGACCGGGGGACAAGAGGATGCCCGACGGGTTCATGCCCATGGCGTCCTGAACGGTCAACGCGTCGTTTCGCCAGACCTGCACATCTGCGCCCATCTCGCCCAGATAGTGCACAAGGTTGTAGGTGAAACTGTCGTAGTTATCGATCAGAAGCAGCATTTTGTCGGTTCTTTCCCTAAAGATGCAAAAGGGGTGGAGGCAGAGGGCCTGCTCGCGGTATACATGTTCAGGCTTGGCGCAGAGGGTCAAGAGGGGCAGGTGCAGGTCGGCCCATAAAATGGACGTAAAAGAGAGGCAGGCAGCTATGTTTCGCGGATTAATGTCGGGTGTGTTTTGGGGCGCGATCCTGGTGGGGGGCGTTTTGGCGGTTACGTCGCTGTTGTCGCCATTGCCTGCGACGGTGACGCCTCAGACAAACACGGATGCGCCGAAGGCCGCAGATGAGACCGCGCCAGAGACCGGTGCGGTGGAAACAGAATCGCAGGCAGATGCTGCGGTAGACGAGGCTTCGGCCGCTGTGACGCCCGCGGCTGATAGCAGTGATGCGCCGCCGATTGGCAGCACTGATTCAGCACCAAAACCGGAGACTGGCACAGAAACAACGGCATTGGCTGCGCCGGATGCAGCTGCAACCGACGGCGCTGTTGTGGTGAACGAAGAGACGCCGGTTCTGCCCAACCCGCAGGCGGAGACGCCTGCGACGCCGGTGCCAGACTCAGAGCTGTCGATTTCGACTAATCCACCACAGCCAGAAGCGCCGGAAGTGGCGGAAAACGAAGCGTTTCCAACGCCTTCCGAAGGTGATGCAGAAGCAGATGCCGGTGAAGGTCTTGTGACGGAGGCGGCGCCTATTGAGGAGGCGCAAGACATTACGCCAAAGGCGGAAGCTGCGGAAGAAGACATGGTTGAAGAGGCCACAGCCGCAGAGAGCCTATTGAAGCCTGCGACTGATCTGGATGAGAAGTTTGAACAGCGCACATCGACGCGCTTGCCAACTGTGGGTGCCAACGATGAAGACAGCCTGGAAACGCTGGTGTCTCGCCCTGTAGAAGCCAATGCGGAACAGTTTGAGAACGCTGAAGAAAAACCGGTTATGGCGATTGTTCTGATCGACACTGGTGAGCAGGCCTATGACATTGAGGCGCTTGAGAGCTTTCCTTATCCATTGAGCATCGCGGTGAGCACGCTGGATCCGAATGTGGCTGAAAAGTCAGTGGATTACCGGACGCG
>NZ_CAJXIV010000072.1 GCF_913054185.1 uncultured Shimia sp. | reverse complement strand
CAGCTGTCACAGCCGACGGAGGTTGGCACGTTGATGGTCTTTTGCAGGCCTGCGAAGGCGTCTTCGAGCGAGACACGCAGGTTGTAGCGCAGATCTGCGCCACGGGAGGCCCGTTGGCGCCCGCCACCGCGTTGACCGCCGCCGCTCCCCATAAAGTCGCCAAACAGGTCGTCAAAAACGTCTGAGAAGGCAGAGGAGAAATCGCCACCGGGGTGTCCGCCGCGTTGTCCGCCGCCACCACCGCCCATGCTGCCGTCAAAGGCGGCGTGGCCGAATCGGTCGTAAGCCGCTTTTTTTTCAGCGTCTTTTAGAATTTCGTGGGCCTCGTTGGCCTCTTTGAACTGTGCTTCGGCGTCCGGATTGTCCGCATTGCGGTCCGGGTGCAGTTCTTTGGCTTTCTTGCGATAGCCTTTCTTAATTTCGTCTGCCGAGGCCCCTTTGCTGACGCCAAGCACCTCGTAGAAGTCACGTTTTGCCATGGGGGTACTCCTTTGGCCGGATTGAAAAGGGCCGATCCGGAAGTCGGACCGGCCCGATTTTCAGGTCCGTTACGCTGTGATTAGCGCTGTTTGTCGTCCAGGTCTTCGAAGTCAGCGTCAACGATGTCATCGTCAGCCGCAGGACCTGCATCCATGTCAGGTGCCTCTTCGCCGGCCTCTTCCTGAGCGTTCTTGTAGATCGCTTCGCCCAGACGCATGGCCACTTCCATGACGTTCTGGATGCCCGACTTCAGCTTCTCAGCTGTGACCTCTTCATTGTCCAGCTCATCTCTCAGTGCGGCCACAGCCAGCTCGATAGCTTCAACAGTGGATGGGTCCACTTTATCGCCATGCTCGGCCACCTGTTTCTCGGTGTCGTGCACGAGGCTTTCGGCCTGGTTGCGAGCTTCAATCATCTCGCGACGATCTTTGTCAGCCTCGGCGTTGTCTTCGGCGTCTTGCACCATCTTTTCGATGTCAGCGTCAGACAGGCCACCAGATGCCTGGATGGTGATCTTCTGCTCTTTGCCGGTGCCTTTGTCAGCTGCGCCCACAGACACGATGCCGTTGGCGTCGATGTCAAAGGTCACTTCGATCTGAGGCATGCCACGTGGGGCAGGCGGGATGTTTTCGAGGTTGAACTGGCCGAGGATCTTGTTGTCCGCTGCCATTTCGCGCTCACCCTGGAACACACGGATAGTCACGGCGTTCTGGTTGTCTTCGGCGGTGGAGAACACCTGAGACTTTTTGGTAGGGATCGTGGTGTTGCGGTCAATCAGACGGGTAAACACGCCGCCGAGGGTTTCGATGCCCAAGGACAGTGGGGTCACGTCCAGCAGAACCACATCTTTTACGTCACCCTGCAGAACACCGGCCTGAATGGCGGCGCCCATGGCAACCACTTCGTCCGGGTTCACACCTTTGTGTGGCTCCTTGCCGAAGAACTTGGTCACTTCCGCGATCACCTTTGGCATGCGGGTCATACCACCCACGAGAACCACTTCGTCGATCTCGTTTGCGGACAGGCCTGCGTCTTTCAGAGCGGCGGCGCAAGGCTTCAACGACGCTTTGATCAGGTCGTTGACCAGGCTTTCCAGCTTGGCACGGGTCAGTTTGATGACCATGTGCAGCGGGGTGCCGGTGGCCGGGTCCATGGAGATAAACGGTTGGTTGATCTCGGTCTGGCTGGCGGAGGACAACTCGATCTTGGCTTTTTCGGCGGCTTCTTTCAGACGCTGCAGGGCCATTTTGTCTT
This sequence comes from uncultured Shimia sp., assembly GCF_913054185.1. Lineage (GTDB taxonomy): Bacteria > Pseudomonadota > Alphaproteobacteria > Rhodobacterales > Rhodobacteraceae > Shimia. The sequence goes on along the minus strand of NZ_CAJXIV010000072.1, from coordinate 19,711 downwards.
TGGTCAGATCGACGTTGTGCTCTTTTTTGAACTGATCCGCGAGGTAGTTCACGATGCGCATGTCGAAGTCTTCACCACCTAGGAACGTGTCACCGTTGGTGGATTTCACTTCAAACAGGCCGTCGTCGATTTCGAGGATGGTCACGTCGAAGGTACCGCCGCCGAGGTCATAGACCGCAATGGTTTGGGTTTCTTCTTTGTCCAGACCGTAGGCCAGAGCGGCTGCGGTTGGCTCGTTGATGATGCGCAGCACTTCGAGGCCAGCAATTTTGCCGGCGTCTTTGGTGGCCTGACGCTGAGCGTCGTTGAAGTAGGCAGGCACAGTGATGACCGCTTGGGTCACGTCTTCGCCGAGGTAGCTTTCAGCGGTTTCTTTCATCTTACCAAGAATGAAAGCAGACAGCTGTGACGGGGAGTATTTCTCACCCTTGGCTTCGACCCATGCGTCACCGTTGCCGCCGTTGACCACGGAGAACGGCATGTTCTTCAGATCTTTGGCCAGCGCGGCGTCGTCACGGCGACGGCCGATCAGGCGTTTCACACCAAACACGGTGTTTTCTGGGTTGGTGACAGCCTGGCGCTTGGCCGGCTGACCGACGAGACGTTCGTCGTCGGTGAACGCGACGATGGACGGCGTGGTGCGCGCACCTTCGGCGTTTTCGATCACTTTTGGCTGGGAACCATCCATGATGGCTACGCAGGAGTTTGTTGTACCGAGATCGATACCAATAACTTTGCTCATATTTGATCCCTTTCACGTAAGGCGATTTTCAAGGTCGGACCCGTTGTGGCATCCAAGCCTCGATCCAGTTGCATTCCGACGGTGTGCCGGTATGCGCTTCGCAGCGTATATAGGGAGCATGAATTTATGCTGCAAGCGTCTCAATTGGGGGATTGTGTCGGATTCGCTACAAATTATGCTGCATTTTAGATATGAGGCGGTAAAAAGTGACCGAACCCTTAAAAATTGCCGGTTTTAAGATTTTCAAAGAACACTTGAATGCGGCTGAGCAGGCGGGGATGGTCGCGGATTTGCGGGCTGTGGCGCAGGCTGCACCGATGCGGCGTCCGGTCACGCGCGGCGGCAAACAGATGAGTGTGCGGATGACCAGCGCCGGGCGGGTTGGTTGGATCAGCGACAGGCGTGGGTATCGCTACGAGCCGCAACATCCAGACGGAACGGATTGGCCTGCAATACCGGCGCGGATATTGCGGCTTTGGCAAGATCTCACCGGTTTCGAGCGAAAGCCAGATTGTTGCCTGATCAATTTCTACGGCGAGGGTGCGCGCATGGGGCTGCATCAGGACAATGACGAGGGTGATTTTGCCTATCCCGTTGTGTCAGTGAGCCTTGGGGATGATGGGCTGTTTCGCATGGGAGACTCAGAGCGGGGCGGTAAGACGCAGTCACTCTGGCTCAGTTCCGGTGATGTGGTGGTGATGGGCGGCGCGGCGCGTTTGGCGTATCACGGCGTGGATCGTATCCGGTTTGGCAGTTCGTCGCTGTTGCCGGACGGGGGGCGGATCAACATCACACTGCGGGTGGTGCAGGGTTAAGGCACAATCGAGCAGCATCCTTCGTAGCCGGTCGCGTCGCTGCCATTGTGAAAAAACAGATCGATATCCAGTCCAAAGTTGCGGTCTGACATGCCGTCATGGCAGGCCTCGCGCCGTATCACCGCAGAGAAATTCCCCTCCGGGCCAACGCCGCCAAGGCCAATGGCCAGGTCGGGACGAGCAGTTTGGCCTGATTGCCAGTTGATGGAATAAGTGACTGTCTCTTCCAGGGCCATAGCCGCAAAAACAGCTTGGCCTGAGGTGTTGCTGTTGATGGAAAAATCCCAAAACGGCTCGGTGCCACCACATCTGAGTTTTGCGCCGGGGTGCGCCCAGTGATCACCGGGGACGGGCATCAGGTACCGCAGTGCCACCCAACCGCTGGTTTCCATCGCATTCACCAACCCCCAACGGGCGTCCTCAGACAGGCTTACGACTTCAATATTGCGGGCGTTGAAAGCCAGCTCTGCAATAATTGGTGTGTTTGTGCTGGGCTCTTCGCGGATGTTGAGCACGTCATCATGGGCAACACCGGTGACATCATAGAGCGCAGGGAATGGATCGGCCAAAAGCGTGACGGGCCACAGGAAGAGGAGGGCCAGCCAGCGGATCACCGGCGCGCGCTCCAGGATAGAGACGCGTGTTTGCGGGTGTAGAACTCGCCCATGAGGCCCACCATCAACAGCACCACTCCGACGATGAGGGGATACTCGATAGAGGAGTTGCGCGGAAAATAGTTGATGAAGGCAAAGCCGCGGGCCTGGTCGATGCAGTGGAACAAAGGGTTCCAGTCAAACATCGCCAGCATGAAGGGCGGCAGGGTGTTGGCGACAAACATTTTGCCAGAGGCAATCATATTGGCGCGGGCGTAGACAGTGTTGGCGATGCCGACAAATGTCGGGAACCAGGGTTTCAGCGCCAGAAACACGGTGCCAATGGCCAAGCCGGTGAACCACGCCACCAGCAACATGCCAAAGGTTGGAATGGGCTGGTCGATCTCAAACGGGGTGAAAGCCACGTGATAAACAAACAGGATCGCGGCCAGAGACAGCACTTGAATGTACAAAGTGCCCAGGGCTGCAGATAAAATTGCGATGATGGTGTTCATCGGCGCATGTTTCATCATCGGCGAAGAGGGGCCTTCAGAGCCGACCACAGACCCCATGGTTTTGGTATGGGTCATAAACAGGAAGACGCCGGACATGATGTAGACCAGAAAATCGCCCCGCAGGGCGGCGCCGCGCAGGCCAAGGACGGAGAACATGACATAGAAGGCCATCACGAAGATCACCGTTTGCAGCATGTTCATGGCAATCGACATCAGCGCATTGCCATGGCTTTTGCGCACGCTGCGGACAATGGCGTGGTAGATCAGCTCGGCGATATTGAGCGCCGAAGCGAAGGTCGTTTTGGGTGCGGATTGCTGAAACATTGCCTGTGCCGATTGCGGAGCGTCCCTAGGATGACAGGGAAATCTTGCCGTTCTGTTACGCAGCAAGCATAAGGGGCACGGTAGAAATAAACAACAAATGCCTTTTAGGAGAAATCCATTGAATTACGATACTTTGATTCCAGTTATTCGTAAGCTTTCCATCGAAGCTGGTGCGGAAATTATGAAGATTTATCAAGCAGATGACTTTGATGTGAAGACCAAAAGCGATGACAGCCCAGTGACGGCAGCAGATGAGGCGGCAGATGCGCTGATTTCTGCAGGTCTGCGCGCGGCTTTTCCGGATGTGATGCTGGTCACTGAAGAGCAGTCGGAGAGCCATACAGCAAAAGGCGATACATTTCTGATCGTTGACCCGCTGGATGGCACCAAAGAGTTCATCCACCGTCGTGGCGACTTCACTGTGAACATCGCCTATGTGGAAAAAGGTGTGCCGCAGCGTGGCGTGGTCTATGCACCGGCGCGGGAGCGGATGTTCTTTACGCAGGCTGACGGCCAAGCGGTGGAAGAGACCGGTGCCTTTGATCCGGACACCGTGGGTGATCTGAAAGCCATCAACGTGTCGGACAGTGACAACAGTGCGCTTTACGTGGTGGCGTCCAAATCGCACCGCGATCAGGCGACCGATGATTACATCAACAAATACAATGTCAAAGATATGAAGAGTGCGGGCTCCTCGCTGAAGTTCTGCCTGGTGGCCACGGGCGAAGCGGATGTGTATCCGCGTGTGGGTCGCACAATGGAGTGGGACACGGCGGCTGGTCATGCGGTGTTGTTGGGCGCAGGTGGTGACGTTGTGCGGTTTGATGACCACACGCCGCTCAAATACGGCAAAGACGATTTTGCAAACCCGTTCTTCATTGCCTACGCGCCTAAAGTGGAGCTGAAAGAAGCCTGATGTCTGTATTGATCGTCATTCCGGCGCGCTACGCGTCCACACGATATCCCGGCAAACCGCTGGCGGAACTCAAAGGCGCAACCGGGGAGGCCAAAAGCCTGATCCGGCGCAGTTGGGAAGCGGCCAGTGCGGTCAAAGGTGTGGATCGTGTGGTTGTGGCGACGGATGACGATCGCATCAAAGAGGCAAGTGAGGCCTTTGGCGCGGAGGTGGTGATGACTTCGCCGGCTTGCGCCAATGGCACGGAACGCTGTGCCGAGGCGTTTGACGTGCTGGGCGGTGGCTATGAGATTGTGGTGAACCTGCAAGGCGATGCGCCGCTGACGCCCGCGTGGTTTGTCGAAGACCTGGTTGCAGGCCTTAAAGGGGACCCGATGGCGGAGGTGGCGACACCGGTGTTGCGCTGTGACGGGCGCGCGCTTAACGGGTTTTTGGAAGATCGTAAGGCCGGGCTCGTGGGTGGCACCACGGCAGTGTTCACCAAAGACCGTCATGCGCTGTATTTCTCCAAAGAGGTGGTGCCGTTTACCGATGCGACATTTGCCGACGAAGATGCCACGCCGGTGTTCCACCATGTGGGGGTCTATGCCTATCGGCCGTCAGCGCTGGGCGCGTATCCGCGCTGGGAGTCGGGGCCGCTCGAGCAGCTTGAAGGGCTGGAGCAGTTGCGGTTCATGGAACATGGGCGGCAGGTGTTGTGTGTTGAAGTGGAGGCGCGGGGGCGGCAGTTCTGGGAGTTGAACAACCCCGAAGATGTGCCGCGCCTTGAGGCAATGATGGCGCAGATGGGCACCGCATGATGCCGCCCGCCGGACAACCTACCATCAGTGTGGTGGTGGTGAGCCGGCGGCGCCCGGAGGCGTTGAAACGCGCCTTGGTGGGCATTTCGCAGCTGCGCTATCCAGCGTTTGAAGTTGTGGTGGTGGCGGATGCGGCGGGGTTGGCGGCGGCCAAAAGCCTGCCGTTTGGCGATCAGCTCAAAACCGTGGAATACGAGACGCCAAATATCTCAGCGGCACGCAATCGTGGGATTGCGCATGCGGCGGGCGAGATTGTGGCGTTTGTGGATGACGATGCGGTGCCGGAAACCGGCTGGTTGCACCATCTGGCGGCGCCGTTTGCCAAGCCAGACGTCGCGGCAGCAGGCGGATATGTGCGCGGGCGCAACGGGATCAGTTTTCAATGGCAAGCGCAGAGTGTGGATGGCACAGGGGCGGGTTTGCCACTGGAGATTGACGGCGACGACCCGGTGGTTCTGACCCCGGATGGGCAGCGGGCGATCAAGACCGAAGGCACCAATATGGCGTTCCGGCGCGAGGTGTTGGCAGAGCTGGGCGGTTTTGATCCGGCGTTTCACTACTATCTGGACGAGACCGATCTGAACCTGCGGCTGGCGGCGGCGGGGTACAAAACTGCGATTGTGCCACGTGCCGAGGTGCATCACGGTTACGCCGAAAATCAACAGCGCACGGCGGCGCGGGTGCCGCGGGATCTGAGCGAGATTGGCGCGAGCAAGGCGGTGTTTCTGCGAAAGCATTGTCCGGAAGGGCAGAGGGACGCGGTCTGGAAAGCCTTTTGCCAGGCGCAGCGACGGAGGTTGGTCGCCCATATGGTGGCGGGGCACGTCGTGCCTGGTGATGTGCGGCGGCTGCTGTGGGGGTTGCAGCAGGGGCACGCGGACGGTTTGACCCGTGTGCTGGGGCAGACGCCAGAGCTGACACACGCGGCGGACGGGTTTTCACCGCTGGACGTGAAGGCGGGGCCGCAGGTTGTGATGTTTGGGCGTTTTTGGCGACGGAAGGCCATTTTGCGCGAAGCCAAACAAGCGGCACAGGATGGGAAATCTCCATCGGTCTTTATCTTCTCGCGCACGGGGTTGTTTCATTCGGTGCGGTTTGATCCGGCGGGCTTTTGGGTGCAACGCGGCGGGCTGTTTGGTCGCTCGGAGCGGCGCCAGTCGCTGTTCCGCATTGGTGGGTATGGCGCCCGGTTGCGGCTGGAATTTCAACGGGTTGCGGCGCAGCGGCTTTTGTCGGAGACACTGTTGCCGAAAAGATTGCAGACAAAACAACAGGCTCAGAAACGGAGCAGGACATGACGCAGGACCAACGACGCACCGCTTTGGTGACAGGCACCGCAGGGTTTATTGGCTTTCACGCCGCTGAGCGCCTGTTGCAGGAAGGCTGGACAGTCATCGGGCTGGACGCGATGACGGACTACTATGATGTGACTCTCAAAGAGCGGCGGCATGCGATCCTGAAGCAGAGCGGTCAGTTCACCGCCGTTGAGGACCGTCTTGAAGGCGAAGGTGTTTTGATGGCGTTGTTTGCACAGCACAAGCCGGATGTGGTGATCCATCTCGCGGCGCAAGCCGGCGTGCGCTATTCAATAGATGCGCCACGGTCTTATGTGGAAGCCAACCTTGTTGGGACGTTTGAGTTGCTCGAAGCGGCGCGGGCTTATCCGCCGCAGCATATGTTGCTGGCCTCGACCAGTTCAGCTTATGGCGCCAACACCGAGATGCCTTATGCGGAGATCCATAAGGCGGACAGTCAGATGTCGTTTTATGCGGCAACCAAAAAGGCCAATGAAGTCATGGCGCATTCCTATGCGCACCTTTATCACCTGCCGACCACGATGTTCCGGTTCTTCACCGTCTATGGGCCCTGGGGACGGCCGGATATGGCGCTGTTCAAATTCACCAAGGCGATTTTGGAAGGCAGCGCAATCGACATCTACAATCACGGAGATATGAGCCGGGATTTTACCTACATCGATGATCTTGTGACCGGGATTGTGAACCTGATTGAAGCTGTGCCAGAGACCGCAGGTGCGCGCGATGTGGCGCTCGAAGGTGATAGTTTGAGTGCGGTGGCGCCGTGGCGTGTGGTGAATATCGGCAATGGCCAACCCGTACAGTTGATGGCTTATGTCAAAGCCATTGAAGCCGCGCTTGGCCAAGAGGCCAAGAAGAACTTCATGGATATGCAACCCGGTGATGTGCCGGCTACTTGGGCGGATGCGCGGCTGCTGGAGCAGTTGACTGGCACCATTCCGCAGACGCCCGTCGAAGTGGGCGTTGCGAAATTTGTGGCGTGGTATCGCGAGTATTATGCGGAGTGATGTCCGTTAGGATTCACCCACAACAGAGAGCGCAGGGATTTTGGGCAACGGCGTGGCCACAACCTCGGTTTCTTCGGTTTCCACATAGCAGCGCAAAGTTGATGTGAGCAAGCTTTCGTCGCGCGTTTCAATGGCGCGACGGAGATCTTGAATTGCGCTGGCAATTTGCAATTCAGACAGCATTTTCTCCTGAGCTCGCATGATTTTTGGATGTGGCGTGGTGAGCATATCGCTGCCGATGAGCAGCTCCTCGTGCATTTTTTCGCCGTCCTGCAAACCCGTGAATGCAATTGGAATGTCGCCGCCGGGGTTGGCTTCGTCCCGGACTGAGTGCCCTGCAGCCTCGATCATTTTGCGGGCCATTTCGTAGATAGATACCGGCGCCCCCATGTGCAGCACAAAGACGTCACCACCGCGAGAGAACGTGCCGGTCAAAAGGACCAGGCGGACAGCCTCGTCGATGGTCATGAAGTAACGTGTGACGTTGGGGTGTGTCACGGTGACCGGACCCAGGTCACGGATTTGTTTCTGAAAAAGAGGGATTACCGAGCCGGAGGATCCCAGAACATTGCCAAAACGCACCATGGAAAATTTGGTGTGCTCAGATCGTTTGGCAAGATCCTGAATCACCAGTTCGGCCATGCGCTTTGTGCTGCCCATCGTAGATTGCGGGCGTACAGCTTTGTCGGTGGAGACCAAGATGAACCTGTCGACGCGCGCAAGGCGGGCTTCTTCGGCCAGCACGCGGGTGCCAATGACATTGTTGCGCACGCCTTCAAACGCATTGGTTTCAACCATGTTGACATGTTTGTAAGCTGCAGCGTGAAAAACCACCTCGATTTGGTGTTTCATCAGAGTTTCGCGCATCAACTCCGGATGCTCGATGCTGCCCAATACAGCGGTCATTCGCAGGCCGGGATACTCCTGGCGCAACTCGTTGGTAATTCGGTAAAGCGCGTATTCGCTGTGATCGACCAACACCAGGTTTTGAGGGCGGCAGCGCGCGATTTGACGGCACAGTTCGCCCCCAATGGAGCCGCCAGCGCCGGTCACAAGAATGCGGTGGTCGCGGTAGGTGCTTTCGGTTTGCGGCAGTTCGCTTTCAACGGCGTCACGGCCCAATAGGCTGTCCAGTTGGATTGGCGCTGCCGCGGTGACTTCTTCGCCACGTAGGACAATGTCGGCAAAAGACGGCATGGCCAGCACTTCACATTCCAGACCGGACAGACGTTTGCCGATGCGCAGCCGCACGGATTGATTGGCGGAGGGCATGGCCAGCACAACACGGTCGATGCGGTTGCGGCGTACAATTGAGGCGATGCGTTTGGGGGAGTGAACTTTAAGGCCCAAGATTGTCAGTTTTTGCAAGTTCGGGTCGTCGTCAACAAAGCCGAACGCCTTAAATTCGTGATCGGTTTGCAGGGCAGCGGCCATCTGTTGCCCGGTTTGTCCTGCACCGTAGATCAGGACCTGTTTTCGCGGCATCTGTGTGGTGTAAATGCGCTCCACAATCCGAAGCATCAAAAATCGGCTGCCTACGGAGAGGAAAGCAAACAAAGCGCCAAACTCCACCATGGTGCTAAGCCCAAGATGGGACGGTCCAATGGCTTCGGAGACGATGAAACCGGTCACGGACAGAGCAGCTGCGACGATGAACACTTTGGCAACTTCGTCGATGCCAAAAGTGTTAAGTTTCACGCGGTTCAGGCCAAAACCGTGTAGGGCGATTGCACCAGCGGCAAGAACCGCAGGGAGGTACCACGCCACGGTCATCCATTGAGTCGATTCGGCTGTGTTAGAAAATGCCAGGCAGAGCGCGAGAACGATTGCCGTTAGGTCAACACTCAGCAGCACACAGGCTTTCTGAAAATGCGTCAGATTGGATAGAACTTTGAAAAGCATAATTTTTGCTCACAAATCGGGTCAAATAGGATCGTCAAAAAATACGTCTTGAGACTTTGCTCGAAAATGTGGGAATTCTTCCCGGAAGAGTATTTGCCTTGGGTGGTTTTTGAGTGCCGTCACGCTGAGGCGCTGTTTGGTTATAATGTAGTTTGATAAGAATTTGAATTGGTTTCTAGCACATCTGTCGCCATCTGCCAAAGATTGGATCTCTAATGCCTAAATAAGTGGCAGACAGAATGTGCGGCAGGGGGTGATGAACGCGCTGCTGAACGCTTTTTGAGGGGGCCTTGGGGACACACCGGCGTAAAAGTTAACTCTGGGTGCTTGTTTTTGAACGGACACAGGCTCTAAAAGAGTGAAAAATTTATGAGGCGAATTATGCGGCGAGTGGGTTTGAAGGTAGTTGTGGCTTTAGCCATGCTCACCGTAGCAGCGTGCTCCCTGCCCCGCGGAGGGCCGATCGCGTCAGAGATTGTGGGCGAGTCTGCAATTCCGGATGACATCCAAGTCACCGAGGTGACACGTCAAAATGTCTCGCAAATCGGAAAATGGCCGGAGACTGGCTGGCACGGTCATTACCATTGGTTTGCGCGCACGCCTGGTTCCAAAAGCCGGATCATCCAGACCGGCGACATGGTCACGCTAACGGTTTGGGACAATCAAGAAAACTCGCTGTTGTTGGGCCCGGCTGATCGGTCTGTGCCGTTGCGGCCCGTGGAGGTTACGGAAGCAGGCACGATTTTTGTGCCTTACGTGAATGATATCATGGTGTCGGGTCTGACGCCCTATCAGGCGCGGGAGAAAATCCAGAGCCAGATGACGCCAATTGCCCCCTCTGCGCAGGTGCAGATTGATGTCACGCCGGGTCCGTCCAATTCAGTTGATGTTGTGACCGGGGTGGCGTCGCCAAGCCGGTTGCCGTTGTCTGATCGCAATGTCTCAATTTTGTCGGTGATTGCGCAAACCGGAGGGGTGAGCGAAAGCATCAATAACCCACTTGTACGCTTGCAGAGACAGGGCAAGTCGTATGAAATTCCATTGGACAGTTTGCTGAAAGACCCCGCCAAAAACGTGATCATGCGGGGTGGTGACCAACTCATAGTTGAGGAAGAAGAGCGCTACTTTATTGCGGTGGGATCCACCACAAAAGAAGAGCTGGTGTATTTTCACCAGGAACACATCACCGCAATGGAGGCGGTTTCGCTTTTGGGTGGTTTGAATGATGCCCGCGCCAACCCGCAGGCGTTGTTTATTCTGCGGCAATACCCAGACTCGGCAGTACGCCAAGACGGGACAGGCCCAACTTCGCAGCATGTGATTTTTCAGTTTGATCTGACCAAGGCTGATGAATTGTTTGGCGCCAAGAACTTCCAGGTACAGCCAGCGGACATTGTGGTGGCCAGTGAATCGGCAGTGAAGCCGGCGCAGGCTGTGATTGCCTTGATTGGGTCTATGTTTGCGATTGCCAACGTATTTAACTGATGCAGGCAGAAAACCTGCGCGTTGTATAGAAAACGACAGAAAATCGTGATATCGCAGAAAGTAATTTGAAGTACTAAATTCATAAACCAAATGATATTTTGTTGACAGGTGTCGTTGTTAGTGGCGCCGAGACACAGTGACCAGAGAGAGCAACTTATGCAGCGTAAAGTAACCAAGGCTATTTTTCCTGTCGCAGGTTTGGGGACCCGGTTTTTGCCGGCGACAAAATCAGTCCCGAAGGAAATCATGACGCTGGTGGATCGTCCGCTCATTCAATACGCAATTGATGAGGCGCGTGAAGCGGGCATCAAAGAGTTCATTTTTGTGACCTCGCGCGGCAAAGGCGCGCTTGAGGACTACTTTGATTGCGCGCCCCAATTGGAACAGACGCTGCGTGAAAAGGGAAAAACCGAGCTGTTGGAAGCCGTGGAAGCGACCAACATGGAAAGCGGTGCCATTGCCTATATCCGTCAACACAAAGCCATGGGGCTTGGTCACGCGGTGGCCTGTGCCAGCCGTCTGGTTGCGGATGAGCCGTTTGCGGTGATCCTACCGGATGATGTGATTGCCGGAGAGACGTCCTGTCTGAAACAGATGGTTGATGCGTATCAGGAAACTGGCGGCTGTATGGTTGCAGCGATGGAAGTGCCACCTTCGAAAGCATCGTCATACGGTGTACTGGACGTGAGAGAAGACATGGGCGCCATGGTGTCGGTCAAGGGGATGGTTGAGAAACCCGCGCCAGGAACCGAGCCATCCAACTTGGCTGTGATTGGGCGCTACATTCTAACGCCAGACATCTTCACCAACCTCAAAGGGCAGGGCGAGGGTGCGGGTGGAGAAATCCAGCTGACCGATGCGATTGCGACCGAAATTGCCAAAGGTCAAAACGTGTTTGGCTACCGTTTTCAGGGGCGTCGCTATGATTGTGGCTCCAAGGCGGGCTTTTTGCAGGCCACGGTGGCGTTTGCGCTTGAGCGGGAAGATCTGCGCGAGGAGCTGTCCCAGTATCTGGAAGAGCTGGTGGTTGCCCGCCGCGCTGCGGAATAAGACCTCCTGAAAGGACTACGATTGTGAACCACGTAATCGTTACAGGCGGCGCGGGCTATATCGGCTCGCACGCATGTAAGGCTTTGGCAAAGGCGGGCTATGTGCCAGTGACCTTTGACAATCTCAGCACTGGTTGGCAGGACGCCGTGAAATTTGGCCCGTTTGAGCAGGGGGATCTGCTGGATCGTGCGCGGCTGGATGCGGTTTTTGCGCAGTACAACCCAGTTGCGGTCATGCATTTTGCGGCGTTGTCTCAGGTTGGCGAAAGCATGAAGGAGCCGGGAAAATACTGGCTCAACAATGTGCAGGGGTCCCTCAATCTTATTGAGGCCACTGTTGACGCTGGGGTGCGCAATTTTGTGTTCTCCTCAACTTGTGCGACCTACGGCGATCATGACAATGTGACCTTGGATGAAAACGTCGAGCAACTGCCGATCAACGCTTATGGGGCCTCTAAGCGGGCCATTGAAGACATGTTGCGCGATTTTGAAGGCGCCACAGAACTTCAATCGGTGATTTTCCGCTATTTTAATGTGGCCGGGGCTGATCCAGAGGCCGAGGTGGGCGAATTCCATCAACCGGAAACGCATTTGATCCCACTGATGTTGGATGCAATTGACGGTAAGCGTGATGCGCTGACGATTTTTGGCACGGATTACGACACGCCGGATGGCACCTGTATTCGCGACTATGTGCATGTCTGTGACCTGGTTGATGCGCATGTGCTGGGCTTGCAACGCCTTTTGGAGGGTCGTGGCAGTCAGGTGTTTAATCTAGGCACTGGCACCGGCTTCTCTGTGCGCGAAGTGATTGACCAATCCCGCGCCGTGACCAACCGCGCAGTTCCCTACAATGAGGGGGACCGTCGCCCGGGGGATTGCACCAAATTGGTGTCTGGCTCGACACGGGCGGAGAAAGAGCTAGGGTGGACCCCCAAACGCTCCAAGATGGACCTGATGATTGCCGATGCATGGAGATGGCATCAGACCGGGCATTACGACAAGTAATCCTCCCGCTCGATTGTTGGAAATGACACGTGTGCTGGCCCTGACGGGGCGGCGCCCCTCCGGTGTGGATCGGGTGTGCGTGGCGTATTTACGAGCTGTTTTGGCTGATAGCGTGCCGTGTTTCGGGTTGGTGCGCACAGGCCTGGGGTATGTGCTGCTGGATCAGGCTGGCATGCAGGCGTGCCTGGAGGCGCTTGAAGGGCATCGCAGCTGGCCCGTGCCGGATTTCTTGTCTCGGATACGTCATCGGGTGAACAGCCCACGGCAGGTGCCGGATACAATGGCGCGGCAGGTGGCTGTTGCCCGCACGCGGCCACGTGGATTGGGGCGGATGCTGCGGCGGCGTCTGCCAAGCGGAACAGTTTACCTCAACGTGGATCAAACCACGTTTTCCAAGCGGGTGGCGCAGGCGGTCAAGTCGGTGAACGGCGCCAAGGTGACGGTGTTTCTGCACGACACCATCCCGTTGGATCACCCTCAGTATCAAACCGCGCACTCGGTGCAAAAATTGGAGGCCATTCTAAAGCGCTGTGCCACCTATGCCGACCTAATCCTGACCAATTCCCATGTGTCGGCCTGCGACATCGCCCGGCACATGGCGCCGTTGGGGGAGATCCCACCTGTTGAGGTTGCGCATCTTGGTGTGGAGGTTGATTTTTTCGAAGTTGAGAACAATGGCGGTGTGACAGAAATCCCTGCGCCGTATTTTTTATGCTTAGGCACCATTGAGCCACGTAAGAACATCCTCTTTTTGATCGATCTTTGGGAAGGTATGGCTGAGCGGGTTTCACAGGAAGAAATGCCTCGTTTGGTGATTGCCGGGCGGCGTGGCTGGGAAAGCTCTGAGGTGTTTGAGCGCCTCGAATCATCGCCACTCAGGGATGAGTTTCTGTTGGAATTTAATGATTTAGACGATGCAGACCTATTATCCCTCATGGCAGGGGCTGCTGGGCTTTTGTTTCCGAGCCACGCAGAGGGCTTTGGATTGCCTCCGGTGGAGGCCGCGGCCATGGGGGTTCCAGTGGTGGCCAACACCTTGCCTGTTTTGCGGGAAATTCTTGGGGATTATCCCATTTACGCAAGCGTTTCAGATGTTTATCAATGGGAAACAATCGTCGGATCTTTGGCAGCAAGCAGGAAGGTCGGATCAGGATCAAAGCCGCGTTTTTCCCCGCCGACTTGGGAAGCGCATTTCAATACGGTCTTAAGGGTCACGTGATACACCCTGTGGCTGGACCTTCACGCAAGAAGAAAGGTTGAGGGACAGGGGTGAGCGCGCTGCAAACATATCGGCTTCGGGTGAAACGTCGGCACCGGCTTGTGCGCGCGATCCGAAAGCGACGCGAGTTGCGCAGCATGGTGGACCGGACGGCGCAGATCAAACCGTCTGATCTGTTGGCGTTCTCGACCTTGCGCAACGAGCATATTCGATTGCCCTATTTCCTCGACTACTACCGCAACAAGGGCATTGATCATTTTTTGATCGTGGACAATGACAGCGACGATGGCTCGCTTGAATACCTGATGGAACAGCCGGATGTGTCGGTGTGGCACACGCGCAAGAGCTATAAGAAATCCAAGTTTGGCGTGGATTGGCTCAACTGGTTGCAGTTCCGCTATGGTCACAACCATTGGTGTTTGGTGGTCGATCCGGACGAATTCTTTATCTACCCGTTTTGTGACACGCGGCCGATCCGGGCGTTAACCGATTGGCTGGATGCCAGCTCAATTAAATCGTTTAGTGCGATGTTATTGGACATGTATCCACGCGGGCCGATCACGGAGCAGCCTTACCAAGCAGGTCAGGATCCGATGGACATTGCCTGCTGGTTTGACGCGGGCAACTATACGATGGCCAAAAACCCGCAATACGGAAATTTGTGGATTCAAGGTGGCCCACGGTCGCGGGTGTTTTTCCCGAATGAGCCTGAGTTGGCCCCGGCATTGAACAAGATTCCGCTGGTGAAGTGGAACCGGCGGTATTGCTATGCCAGCTCGACCCATATGTTGCTGCCGCGAGGCTTGAACCAGGTGTTTGATGAATGGGGTGGTGAAAAAGCGTCAGGTTTGCTGCTGCATGCCAAATTCCTAGATACGTTCACGGCCAAAGCAGACGAGGAGTTGGAGCGCAACCAGCACTATTCAGCCAGCGTGGAATACAAGGCGTATGCCGAGCGGCTGCGTGACAGTCCTGAGCTGTGGTGCAAATGGAGCGAAAAATACATCAATTGGCGCCAGCTTGAGATTCTGGGGCTCATGTCCAAGGGGAACTGGGCATGAGTGTTGGTATTCTCATGTTGGTGCACACGGCGTTTGACCGCGCCGAGCAGGTGGCACGGCATTGGACCAAATACGGCTGCCCAGTGGTGATCCACGTCGATGCGTCGGTGAAGCCCAAGGTCTACAAAAAGTTTCTCAAAGCGTTGGGCGATGTGCCGGATGTGCGGTTCAGCAAACGGCACAAATGTGAGTGGGGCGATTGGGGCCTGGTGGCCGCCAGCCAATCTGCGGGCGAGACCATGCTCGCCGAATTCCCTGAGGTGCGCCACATCTACCTGTCATCTGGCTCGTGTCTGCCACTGAGGCCGGTGCAGGAGCTGAAAGACTATCTGGAAGCGCGGCCGCGTACCGACTTTATCGAGAGTGCGACCACGGCAGATGTGCCCTGGACCGTTGGCGGGTTGGATGCGGAGCGCTTTACGTTGCATTTTCCATTTTCATGGAAGAAGCATCGTTTTCTGTTTGATAAGTGGGTGGATATACAGCGGTTCCTGAGGGTGAAACGCAAAATTCCCAATGGGATTGTGCCGCATATGGGCAGCCAGTGGTGGTGCCTGACACGGCAGACATTGTCCGCCATTCTGCAAGACCCAGACCGAGACACGTTTGACCGCTATTTCAAGCGGGTGTGGATCCCGGATGAGAGCTATTTCCAGACGTTGTCGCGGCTGTATTCGAGCAATATCGAGAGCCGATCGCTGACGCTTTCCAAGTTCGACTTCCAAGGTAAGCCACATATTTTTTATGACGATCACCTGCAATTGCTGCGGCGGTCGGATTGTTTTGTCGCCCGTAAGATCTGGCCACGTGCCACCAAGCTCTACAATGGATTTCTCCGCAGCCCCGAGGGCGCGATCAAGATGAGCGAACCCAATCCGGCGAAGATTGACCGGATATTTGCCAAGGCCGTGGAACGGCGGACCAAAGGGCGCACCGGGCTGTATATGCAGAGCCGCTATCCCAACGAAGGCTGGGAAAACGGGATGACCTTTGGCCGATACTCGATTTTTCAAGGCTTTGCGCAGCTGTTTGAGGACTTTGAGCCGTGGTTGGCGCGTGCGACGGGAGCGCGGGTGCATGGGCATTTGTTTGCACCGGAACGGGCCGAGTTTGAAGGGCGACAGAAAGTCATCAATGGCGCGCTGAGTGATGCGCCAAGGAACCGAGATTACAATTCGATTGCCTTTCTGACCAACCTGATTTGGAACACACGCGGTGAGCGCCAATGTTTCCAAGTGGGCCCACGTGATGAAGGCGCACCGGTGTGGTTCTTTGCCAAAGACCCCAATGCGCAAGTGTCGGTGATCAGTGGCGCTTGGGCGATCCCACTGTTCAAATCAAACCTGAACTTTGCTGATATTCGCAAAGAGGCGGCGCGGCTTCAAAAACTGGAAAATGACCAACTGTTTGCGTTGCGCAGCCCCTATGCCAAAGCACGGGTGCGGATTTGGACGCTGGCTGAGTTTATCGAGGCGCCGATGGAGCCACTGCAGACCATCATTGATGAGATTGGTCCGGAGAAAGCACGGCGTCTGTCCGAAGTGCCCAAGATGACAGATTTGACCGGTTTTGGTCAGTTCCTACAGAATCTGAAAAACCAAGGCATGCACCCTTACCTGATGGGTGATTTCCCGGTATCTCCAGGAGAGGTGGATCAAAAGAAGCCGCCGCGCAAACCCTATTTGGTGCAGTGATAGCCTATGACCAAACCCTTTGATTATTTTGTGGTCCTTGCCGAAATGCGGACCGGCTCCAATTTTTTGGAAGCCAATATCAACGGGTTTGAAAGGCTGAATTGCCTGGGTGAGGCGTTTAACCCGCATTTTATTGGCTACCCCAACAAAGATGATTGTCTGGGGGTGACGCTTGAGCAACGCACTGCGGATCCGCAGGTTTTGATTGATGCGGTGAAAGCCAATGAAGAGCTATCGGGTTTCCGGTATTTTCATGATCACGAGCCGCGCGTACTGAACACAATTCTGGATGATCCCCGTTGTGCCAAAATCATCCTGACCCGCAATCCATTGGACAGCTATGTCAGCTGGAAAATTGCGCAGGCCACCGGGCAGTGGAAACTGACGGATGTGCGGCGGCGGCGCGACAGCAAGGTGAAGTTTAACGGGGTTGAGTTCCGGCGGCACGTGGAAGAGTTGCAAGACTTTCAGGTCTCGTTGATGCGGTCCCTGCAGGTGAGCGGCCAGACCGCGTTTTACATTGCCTACGAGGATTTGCACGACATTCAGGTGATGAATGGTTTGGCAAAGTTCATTGGCCATGCGGGTGAGCTTGAGGAGTTGAACCAAAAGCTCAAGCGGCAAAACCCCAGCCCATTGTCGGAGAAAGTGTCCAATTTTGACGAGGTGACCTTGGCGCTGGCGGAGTTGGATCGGTTCAACCTCAACCGCACGCCAAACTTTGAGCCCCGCCACGGGGCCGCTGTGCCAAGTTATGTGGCCTGTGCGGTGGCGCCTTTGTTGTTCTTGCCGCTGCGGTCCGGGCCGCAGGCCACTGTGACGCAGTGGATGGCCAATGTTGATCGGATTGAGCCAGATGGGCTGATCCGCAGCTTCAGCCAAAAGAGCCTGCGGCAATGGAAAAAAGGCCACAGGGGGCACCGCAGTTTTACGGTGATCCGTCATCCGGTGGCACGGGTGCATGCGGCATTTTGCGACTGCATTTTGGCTGCCGAGCAAGGTGTCTATAAGAAGATCCGCAACACGCTGCGGCGGGTTTATAAGATGCCTTTGCCCAAAGATCCGCCGGGGAGTGATTACACGGCGGAAGAGCACAAAGCTGGATTTTTGGCGTTCTTGGGATTTGTGAAGGCGAATCTGGCCGGGCAAACCGGGATTCGGCAAGATGCGCATTGGGCCAGTCAGACCACCGCGTTGCAGGGATTCGGCGACGTGGCGCTGCCGGATATGATTGTGCGGGAAGACGAGATGATGAGCTATCTGCCGGCGCTGGCAATGCAGGTGGGGCGCATGGATGCGCCCGATCCTGTGGCCGTGGACCCTGGCCATCCGGTGGCGCTTGAGGCGATCTATGATGATGAGATCGAGAAGCTCTGTCAGGACATTTACAAGCGGGATTACATCGCGTTTGGATTTGAAGCCTGGAAGTAAAAACGCGCCGACAGCAGGGCTGCGGCGCGTCAAAAACTTTCTTAGGCAGCGCTGTCAGGCGGCCTGAACCTTGTCATCTTCGGTCAGGATCGTGAACAGCGTGGCGGCGTCCGGGTTTGCACGCAGCTTGGCGCAAATCGATGCTTCGCGCAGGTGACGAGACACTTTGGCCAGCGCTTTCAGGTGTTCGACACCCGCTTCTTCTGGTGCAAACAGCGCAAAGGCGATGTCGATGGGCTGGCGGTCCACCGCGTTGAAATCAACCGGCTTTTCCAACAAGATAAAAGCGCCAACAACGCTTTGTAGTTCTTGGAAACGCGCGTGCGGCAGCGCAACCCCGTGGCCCACGCCTGTGGGGCCAAGGGATTCACGTTCAATCAGGGCTTCGACGACGGCCGGCGCTTTCAGCCCGTAGGCTGACTCCGCAAGGTCGCCAAACTCCTGCAACAAACGTTTTTTGCTTGAGGCGGCTGTGACAACACGTACCGCCTCAGGCTTAAGGATCGTAGAAAGGTCCATAGGGCCTGTATCTCCGGAGCGGCGCTTTCTGCACCTACTCACTTATGCTTGCGGATCGATCCAGCCAATATTGCCGTCTTCACGGCGATAGACCACGTTCAATCCGTCTTTACCTTCGTTCTTGAAGACCAGCACCGGGGAGCCTGCGAGTTCCATCTGCATCACGGCTTCGCCAACGCTTAGAGATTGGATTTTGGTTTCCATCTCGGCAACGATGACCGGCTGCATCTCAGGTTCGGCTTCATGTTCTTCAGCTTCAGGCGCGAGGATATACGAGGAAGCGCCGAAAAGTTCAACCGGGTCCTGTCGTTCCTTATGGTGATCTTTCAAGCGGCGTTTGTAGCGGCGCAGCTGTTTGTCCATTTTTTCCGCACAGCTGTCGAAGGCGGCGTAGATTTCAGTTTCATGTGCTTTGGCCTGGGCGGTCAGTCCGGTGGACAAATGGACGGTGGCCTCGCAGACATATTCGTGCGCGTGTTTGGAGAACGTGATGGTCGCATCGGTGGGGCGGCCCGCATACTTCTCGAGCACACTGCCCAACTCCGTTTTCACGTGAGTTTGCAGAGCATCACCAACGTCGATGTGTTTTCCGGTAATCTGATAGCGCATCCTGTCTCCTTTTCGATGACATGTCGGACCACGGGCTTGAGCTGCCCGTTATCAGTTAGGTCCGAATGCTGGAAATCGACATTGTCGACCCTTGCGCAAGACCGGGCCTTTTTGAGAAGGCCGCCATGGTCACAGCGGGGAGTCGATCAAATGTCATAAATCCATTTGAGTGGGCCAAAGAGAAAGAGTCAATGATCGAGCGCAAATTAAGCGCATTTCTGCGCGGCTCAGGAGATGCGGAAGTTTTCACCTAGGTAAACGCGGCGCACGTTTTCGTTTTCGACCACTTCTTCCGGTGTGCCAGACATCAGCACTTTGCCATCGTGCAGAATGTAGGCGCGGTCGACAATTTCCAGCGTCTCGCGGACGTTGTGGTCGGTGATTAACACGCCAATGCCACGTTTTTTAAGATCGGCCACGAGATGGCGGATGTCGCCCACAGAGATCGGGTCTACACCGGCAAAGGGTTCATCAAGCAAGAGGTATTTGGGGTCGGCGGCCAAACAGCGGGCAATTTCGACCCGGCGGCGTTCCCCGCCGGACAGGGCCAAGGCTGGGGCGCGGCGCAGGTGTTCGATGGAGAACTCGCTGAGCAGCTCCTCGAGCCGTTCGCGGCGCTTGTGGCGGTCTTTGTGGGTGATGTCGAGGATGGCGGTGATGTTGTCTTCCACGGACAGCCCCCGGAAGATCGACATTTCCTGTGGCA
>NZ_CAJXIV010000071.1 GCF_913054185.1 uncultured Shimia sp. | reverse complement strand
CCTGAAGCGAAATCACATGGATCCTTAGTGGCGGATGACTAGTGTCAGCCCAAAGCGGACATGAAACTGCGACACGTCGGGCGGGAAGGAGCCATTCGCTGCAGTTGCGAGCTAGCGATGTGGCTGGAGTCGGAGCCGACATTCTGCACACCTCACTCGACTTCCTGCTACAAGGCCACAACAACGAATCTGAGCCCATTTGTAGATACCGGCTGCTGTTCCAAAGAGTTCAGCACGTCTTCAGGACGCACTCATTCGCCTTCTCTAAAATAGCTGGCGTCTAGATGCTCGCGCAGGTAGAGTTACCTCAACTAACTCAATGGGCTACATTTTTGCCATTTTGATAAATAACATTTTACCGGAGAGGCTACGTTGCCACTAAATGAGACCCGTCAGATATTAGCTCTAGAAGACGATCACCTTGAAGAATTGATAAAGAAGTGGATAGTTCGGCTCATCGATAATGAGGACGGATATGTCGGGTTTGATCGACCCACTGCCTCTGCGGACCAAGGCAGGGATTCTGTCGGTTTCCTGACGACTTCCCGATACGATGGCGCATGGGATAACTATCAGGCTAAACAACTCAACAAACCGCTTTCTCTTGGTGACTTCTTCTCGGAACTTGGCAAGGTATTCTACTATGCGGCGGAAGAACGCTACACCTTGCCTCGACGATATGTATTTGTGGCACCGAAATCAGCCCAAGGAGCAGTTCTAAAACTAATCGACAGGCCCTCAACAATCGGTCCCGCACTGTTAGATAATTGGGACGCTCATTGTAAGAAAAAGATTACAAGGTCAGGTGCGCCGCTTACTTCTGAAATTCGCGAACTGATTGGCGGCTTTAATTTTGATAACGTCGAGCTATGGAAATGCAGCACAATTATCGAACAGCCGCAAATGCGCGGTCTTATGGTCGAGCTTCTCGATCTTGACCCCGGAGCCGCCCCCACAGTGCGGGAAAGCGATATACCATCGACGCCGGGGGATGATGAGTTCGCATACCTTAGTCAGTTAGTTGGTGTTTTTGCATCTCATCGCGGCATCGATTTCGCCGACCACAACGCTGTTATGGCTGATCCTGACTATGGACCCAAAATCACCCGTGCACGCCGCCAATTCCTCGAACGCAAAGCGTTCCGGTTGCACTTCCGTGACAACATTGACGTAGCTCTTCTCGACCAAGTGGATACCGACGTATTTGATGGGGTCTACGATCACTATTGCTCGCATGAAGCAGGAGAGCTTTTTGGGCGCCTTCTTGGCGTGATGGAAAAGGCTGCATCGGTTGAAGTAACCGGTCCACTCGGGAAGCATCGTCGAGTAACACCCAGTGTAAAGCAGGGTACTTGCCACCACTTTGCTTCCGATGGAAAACAGCTCATGCGGTGGGATCGATGACCTTAGAAATTCAGCCCGAGTTGTTTAACACTCCACTTGAAGCGGGGATGCGTGCAGTCATCGTCCTAGACGCTTTTGCTCCCCACGCTTTCGATCTGAAGAATTTGTCGTTGCTCGACTTTTATGTGGTCCATGTCGGCGATATTGAAACAGACACACAAGGACCTGAAAGCCTTCATCCGCCTGTTGAAGCTAGAAAAGGTGAGTTTTTTGTCCGAAGACGACTAGTTGAAGAAGGGCTCGCGCTAATGGAGCGCGCATTCCTTCTCGACAAAGTCGCTGATGAAAATGGATTGACGTTTCGTGCGAGAGATGTGGCCGCCGCGATGGTTGACTTAATGGAAAGCCCTTACAATCTTCGACTGCGGGAGGCATCATATTGGATCGCCCAATGTGCCGAAAAGGAAGGCCATAACGCTTTTTTCGCCCGCCTTGAGAGTGGAGTCGGTCGCTGGTCTCACGAAGTAGCTGGTGAGGTTCCATCATGAGTGCAGCACCAGCCAGAATGCGCATCAACCGTTTGACCTATAGAGGTCCTGAGCGCAAACCTGTGATTGTTGAGTTTGGCGACGGCCTAAACATCGTCTGGGGGGCTTCCAACCACGGCAAGTCTTTCATGCTTCAGACAATCGATTTCATGCTGGGCAAGCGCGACCCCCTTGATATGCTCGGCGAAGGCAGCGGCCTAGATCAGTGCATGCTTTGGCTCACATTTTCCGATAGTTCGAGACTAACACTGCAACGCGCTGTCGCTGGTGGTGCAATTGAAACCGCTATTGGCCATTTGGACGAGATTGGTTCTGGTGCGAACGAATACCAGAAACTGAATGCAAAACATGATGAGAGAAAGGCCAATTTCTCGACTTTTCTATTGGATCGCTTTGGCTTTCGACGTGCCAAACTGCTCAAAAACGAAAGAGCAAACAAGTCGAGTTTTTCACTGCGACTGCTGTTTCGCTATGCATACATTAACGAAGATCAAATTTTCAGCAAAGCCAGTGTCGCTATCAGTGAAGGACGACAACCAACGGCCGAAGATAAAAGCCTCCTGAAATTTCTCGCTACTGGCGTGGATGGTTCCGCAGTTGCCGAGGTTCCAACAGGTGGTGAACTCAAGGCAGCAAAGAATGCAAAGCTTGAGGTGCTTCAAGAATTACTTTCCGAAACACAATCTCGCATCGACGGTTCGTGGACCGATGAAGAGCTTAAAAAAGAAATCGACACCGCCGAAGCGGAACGGGACGGTGCAGAGGCGCTTGTTCGCGAGCATCAGGAGGCAATTGACGCGGCTCGCGCTAATCTTGTGTCCTCAAGCAACCAAATTCGCGAAACTGAGGCGAATGCGGCGGACCTTCGTGCGATGGTCGTTCGGTTCAACGAGTTACGTAGCACGCTCGTGTCTGACACTGCTCGGCTCGCAGGGCTTGAAGAAGGCGGCTTCTTGCTTAGAAAATTCTCAGCGATGAATTGTCCTTTGTGCGGCGCTGATCCAGAACATCATCACCATGATCACGAACTTGGAATGCTCGAGGCCCAACAATCAGCTGCAGAGGTAGAGATCAAAAAAATTGCTGGCGAACTAAGTGAGTTGGATGCGGCAATTGCCCGCGCGGACATGGAGATCTCCGAATACGAAAATGAAATCGGGGAGTTACGGCCTACCGTCGAAACGAAGCGTGCGACATTCCGCGAATTACAAGGTGATGATCGTGGTGTTCGGACCCGTTTCGTCGAAGCCACCGAAACACTTCGTTCACTCCAGCGAGAATTTGATCGTCGCGTGCATGCCGACCGGTTAGAAGGAAAGATCGATAAGCTCAACGAGACAAAGGTTCCAGGTCGACCCAAAGCAGAAGACGCGGACCCTAGTCTATCCACCACCGAAGCCCATGAAATAGCCAAGGTTGTCAAACGGGTATTAGTCGCTTGGGGCTATCCCGGCGTCGATACGGTAATTTTTGACCTCAAAGCCCATGACCTGATTATTGATGGGAAAGAGCGGAAGCAAAATGGCAAAGGGGTGCGGGCGATTTTGCATTCTGCGTTCAAAGTAGCAATTCTTATCTACTGCCATGAACAGGGGAGGCCTCATCCCGGATTCCTCTTACTGGATACGCCGCTACGAGCTTATCGAGAACCTGAAAAAGCGGACACACCCGAGGACCGCGAAGGCGACGCTGAACTAGTGAAGGCTGGAATCGCTGATCGGTTCTATGCTCATCTCGACGAGCTTCGAGGCATCGGACAGTTCATTGTGGTGGAGAATAATGACCCACCGAGTGATCTAGCTTCAACCATTAAGCAAATTCACTTTGATGGTGGGCGGGGGCTGCTCTGAAATGCATGCATTCGATGCTGGTGGACCAGGAGCCACCCACCTCATCTTCTAAGGACCGCTTGACCAATTCCATTAGAGATCATATCTATCACTTGGCCCTCACGCAGGCCGGTGTGCCCGCCACGCAAAGCTAAGCAGCGTATTCAGCTTTGAATTGACACACTGCGCAATCTGCGCGGGATGATTAGCAGCGGGCACCTAGTCAGATCCTATTGGAGATGACACATGACAGACAATCGTTTGAAAAAGTTGAGAACATTGGGCAAGCGGTATGCGCGAGCGACTGCAATGCCGCACACTGAAGCTTTGAACACCTTAGCTATGGAGTTTGGGTTCATTCACTGGAAAGCACTAATCGATGCAGTGAAGGGCGATTGGAATCTGAGTGATGAGGACCTCGCTCGGGCCGAAGAATTTGCGCACCAAGCGGGTGCCAAGGCGCATGCAAACGCTCCAAACTATGACGTCTCGTTCATTCACGAACCAGCACCGGAAGAAGGCGAGCTTTGCGGCCACCAATACCGGATTGGAGACTATCTTGGGGACGTTGTCGTCTCCGGGAAGGGCTGGGAATTACGCATTCCAGAAGCTCCGCTCAAGGCACCTATCGTTGAGATTGATGAGCGCCACTCGGAAACGAGCCCAGTCAAAGATACCATCTTTCTGGCCAAGCTCATTGAGATCGCACAGGATCGCAGCACAAGGATTCGCGCGCAGATGGCAGTCGATTGGCCTCGCCGATCGACAAAAGCGGACCTTGACGGTGTAGCGCGCCATCCACTGCGAGGTGGGGATGCCGCCACTTGGCACTGTCACAGCTGTGATGCACAGATGACCGGTACACAAATGGCTATGAATTTTTGGCACTGCCCTAACTGTGGCACGCACCCGCTCAATATACACGCAGAGCCTTTTGATGATCAGTTTCCTGGGGAACCAGTGCTGACGCCAGATACGGCACATCGCGAAAGCCCCGAGGTGCGAATTGTAGAGCCCAGACTTACTCTGCACTTGAATGAAGCAGCCGTCTCAACACTGATCCGATGTGCGCTCCTTGAGGACGCTTCGTCAGTCAACGAACGGCTAGCCGCAATGCGAGCCGAAATCAGCCTCATAGATGGAGAAGAGGTCTGGATCACATTTGACGAGATGCTGTGGCCGGAAGACAAGGAGCCAACGGCAGCGTTGGCGGTCGCAACAAAGCTCGGCCTAGAAGTTGAGCAAGAGTCTTCCTTGTTCACAGAACCTTTTGCTTGGCCTGACATAGGCAGCATGATGTCAGATACTGCAGAGTTCACAGAAACACTGATGAAAGCCTACGACGAGCATGGTGTGATCAAGCGGTGATGCTCTCTACGCTGCGCGAGTTGAGTGGTCAGTGATACAAAACTGTCTGCTCAACTCAAGCAGCATTGTCCGGCGTCTGCTTTCGGAAAGCTGCGCTGCGGCGCACGGTTCGGCAACCAAGGGCGGCTTCGGGCCGTTCGCCATATGGTTGCCTGAGCTTCTATCGCGGCACAGCAAACATGCTATTGGAACTGGACTGCGTAGTTCCAAGTCTCGTTCGATGAATGCGCTCCCGCAATGAAGTGGATCAGTTGGTGCCCTGCCTTGAGAAACTCCTTTGTTCGATCGTGTGTGAAAGCTGCCGGGAGCTGAGCCTTGTTTCCGTGTGCAACATTGTTCCGTAGCTGAGCGTAGCTACGCCCCAACAATACCTGCCAAGACGAAACTTCGATTTCGTCACTGTCCCATTTCAAGCCACCACCCTTTTTTGCTACCAGAAGTTGTGGGATTGTTTCTTTGAAGAGCTGAAACCCTGATCTTTCGAAATCAAACTTTGCGAAAGGATGCTTGTCTTCCAATGATTGACCGATCCGGTCCCAGTTGATCCCTCTAACCACTCGCGTCTTTTCATTCACATGGGCAAACGCTTGGTCGAGATTGACCAAAAAGAACTCTAGCTTTGCGGCCAAAAGCATAAATTCTGAAATTTCTTCGTCCAAGCCGGCCTCCCGCATCTTCTCTCTAAGTTATAGCTCAGGCTGTTAAGAGGCAACTCAACCTTGTCATTTGGCATCTGTCCGCTTCGGGAAGCTGCGCCGCAGCATTCGTTTCTTATGCCAAGGTCCGGATTGGGCCGTTCACAGCACTCTGCAAAGTCCGCTTCCTGCGCATTGCTGCCGTTGGCACTTCTCACCGAAGCATGTCGGACGCTGCTGATCATAGCCTTTGTGTCTTGACGACAGCTCGCAGCCCTTCCACGACATTGGTGCTCAGTGCAGAATGGGAGACGTCCGAAGCAGGACGGGGCGGAGAGAAGTCATTCTCCGCATGTGCGTAGTATTCGATGCGGTTCTGAAAGAACGGACATTCAGATTGAGCCGAAGCCTGAGAAATTTCGGCACCACCGCAAGTCGGCTCGGAGCCCAACCTG
The DNA here is from genome assembly GCF_913054185.1 of uncultured Shimia sp. Taxonomy (GTDB): domain Bacteria; phylum Pseudomonadota; class Alphaproteobacteria; order Rhodobacterales; family Rhodobacteraceae; genus Shimia. The sequence continues at coordinate 15,580 of NZ_CAJXIV010000071.1, read as the reverse complement.
TGAATTCGCAACCTCCGCTTCATGCAAACGCAGCGTGAAATTTGCTGCATCCGTGTAAATCTCGACGCTGCTGAGCGGAGGGAAAACCGGTCGTTCTTGCAAGTCGTAGCGGAAACGACGCCTCAAGGAGACAGTCGCGGACTTTGCCACCGTTTGCTTCGGAGGTGCGAATGGAGGGCTTCCGTTTTCCACGCGAGATCATCGCATACCTCCGGCAATCCAAGCGCGACCAAGATTGTTGTCGTATTTGATCGCGCATTTGTCTGATCGCAAACTGGCGCGCTCTCATTCTCTATTGTTTGGTTTCTCCCGACTGAAAGGGATGATTAATGCGATATTCCGGCATCAGAGTGATCAAAGAGGCCCTGAGCGGGCATAAGGGTTGGGGGCCACTATGGCGAGACCCGGAACCGAAACCTCACTATGACTTTGTGATCATTGGTGGGGGCGGGCACGGGCTTGCAACCGCCTATTATCTGGCCAGGGAATTCGGCGAAAGCCGGATTGCGGTGCTGGAAAGAGGCTGGATTGGGGGGGGGAACGTTGGCAGGAACACGACGATCATCCGGTCAAACTACCTGCTCGATGGCAATGAACCGTTTTATGAATTTTCGCTGAAGCTCTGGGAAGGGCTTGAACAGGACTTCAACTTTAACGCCATGGTCAGTCAGCGTGGCATTCTGAACCTTGTGCACACGGATGCTCAGCGGGATGCGGCGCGTCGGAGGGGCAATGCGATGATCCTTAACGGATCTGATGCGGAACTTCTGGATACGGAAGGGGTGCGCAAACTGTACCCTTTCCTGAACTTCGACAACGCACGCTTCCCGATCAAGGGCGGGCTTCTGCATCGCCGGGGCGGGACTGTGCGCCATGATGCGGTGGCCTGGGGCTACGCCCGTGGGGCGGATCAGCGGGGCGTGGATATCATTCAGAACTGCGAAGCCACGGGCTTTAAGATCGAAGATGGGAAATGTCTGGGCGTGGAAACCACACGTGGATTTATCGGCGCAGGTCAGGTCGGGGTGTCGGTTGCCGGATCGTCCAGCCGAGTTATGGCACTGGCGGGTATGCGCTTACCAATGGAAAGCCATGTGTTGCAAGCTTTCGTATCTGAGGGGTTGAAACCTGTGCTGCCGGGCGTGATCACCTATGGTGCCGGGCATTTCTATTGCAGCCAGTCTGACAAAGGCGGTCTTGTGTTTGGCGGTGACATAGACGGGTACAACTCCTACGCACAGCGCGGCAATCTTCCGGTGATCGAAGATGTGGCAGAAGGCGGGATTTCCCTGATCCCTGCGCTTGGCCGGGTACGCCTGCTGCGGGCCTGGGGAGGCATCATGGATATGTCCATGGATGGATCCCCGATCATCGACAACACCCATATTGAAGGCCTCTCATTCAACGGCGGCTGGTGTTACGGCGGGTTTAAGGCAACCCCGGCGGCGGGCTGGTGCTTTGCGCATCTGCTAAAAACCGGTCAGCCACATGAAACCGCCACAGCCTATCGGTTCGATCGTTTCCGGCGCGGTTACATGATCGATGAAAAAGGACAGGGCGCACAGCCCAACCTGCATTGAGGAACATCGGACATGATTATCAACCATCCGCTTCTTGGCCCCCGCGACGCGCAGGAATTCACTTATCTGGGGGACGCCTCCCTGATCCATCGTCCTGACTGGCAGGGCGAAGATGCGAGCGGGCAGTTTCACGACTATCTTTACCTGCGCGACAACCCGGCAGGGCAACACCGGGAGCTCTGGTTCCACGAGGTAGGTGACCGGTCCTGGCTGGTCGTGACCCGCAACACCCTGACCCATGAGATCAGCAATGTAGAACTGGCCCGGGATGTGGCCCGCAGAGAGGGGCGCGGCAAATGACCCAGAAGAACCGTGTGAACGGGGGGCTGATTGATCGCAGCTCTCGCGTGAATTTCCAATTCGATGGGAAAACCTATCAGGGGCATAAGGGGGATACGCTTGCCTCTGCTCTGCTGGCAAATGATGTGCGCCTTATGGGGCGGTCGTTCAAATATCATCGCCCACGCGGTGTGATGACTGCCGGATCAGAGGAACCCAATGCATTGATGAAACTGCGTACGGGCGCACGTCAGGAACCAAACAGCCGCGCGACTGTGACTGAGCTCTTTGACGGGCTGGAAGCACGGTCCCAGAACCGGTTTCCATCCTTGAAGTTTGATTTCATGGGGATAAATGACCGGTTCAGCAATTTTCTGACTGCTGGCTTCTATTATAAAACCTTCATGTGGCCGCGCGCCTTCTGGGAAAAGCTTTATGAACCGGTGATACGCAAGGCGGCCGGCCTTGGCTCGATCTCCTTTGAGGATGATCCGGACAGTTATGACAAAGGGTTCCTGCATTGCGACCTTCTGGTGGTCGGCTCTGGCCCGGCCGGACTGATGGCTGCGCTGACGGGGGGGCGTGCCGGGGCGCGGGTTATTCTGGCGGAAGAAGATTTTATCACCGGCGGGCGGCTGAATGCGGAAACCCATGCGGTGGGCGGCATGAGCGGGTCTGACTGGGCGCGCTCTGTCATGGCTGAACTGGAAAGCCTTGAAAACGTGCGCATCCTGACCCGCACCACCGTGATCGGCGCTTTTGATCACGGCATTTATGGCGCGGTAGAACGTGTGTCAGATCACTTGCTTGTGCCGGAAAGTGGTAAGCCGCGTCAGACCCTCTGGCGGATCTATTCAAAGCGGGCTGTTCTGGCGGCTGGCGCGACTGAGCGTCCGATCGCCTTTGAAAACAATGACCGGCCGGGGGTGATGATGGCGGGCGCTGTGCGGGCCTATGTCAACCGCTGGGCCGTGACACCGCATCAGCAGGTTGCTGTTTTTACAAACAATGATGACGGGCATCGCACGGCGGCGGATCTGATTGCCAAAGGTGTTGACGTCACTGGCGTGATTGACGTGCGCCCGGATGCGCCATCTCTTGTCGGGATTGAGGTTTTCGCAGGTGCGCACGTTGTGAACAGCAAAGGACTTCTGGGGTTGAAATCCGTGCAGATCCGTCTGGCGAATGGTGAGATACGTGATCTGACCTGTGGTGCGCTTGGGGTTTCCGGCGGCTGGAACCCGAATGTGCATCTAACCTGTCACCAGCGTGGCAGGCCCGTGTGGAACGATACTATTGCTGCTTTTGTTCCCGGTGGGGAAATGCCTGTCGGTCTCACAGTGGCCGGGGCGGCAAATGGGCATCTCTCGACCGCACAGGCTCTGCAAACCGGGGCGGATGCGGCGGTACGTGCCCTGAAAGGTCTTGGCGTCAGCGCCGCAGCCCCGGATCTGCCTGAGGCAGAGGATGCGCCCATCTCCCTGACGCCCTTCTGGTACGTGAAGGAAGGCAAAGGCCGGGCCTGGATTGACCAGCAGAATGATGTGACCGTGAAAGACATCAAACTAGCGCATCAGGAAAACTTCCGCTCTGTCGAACATCTGAAACGCTACACGACGCTTGGCATGGCAACCGATCAGGGCAAGACCTCCAATATGGGCGGGCTTGCGGTGATGGCAGAGCTGACCGGGAAATCCATCCCGGAAACCGGTACAACAATCTTCCGTCCCCCCTATACACCGGTTGCTATGGGCGCACTTGCCGGGCGGTCTATCGGCAAGGATTTCCACCCGACCCGTGAAACACCCAGCCATAAATGGGCTGTGGAACAGGGCGCTGAATTTGTTGAGGCCGGCAACTGGCTGCGTGCACAATGGTTCCCGCAACCGGGCGAAACCCACTGGCGTCAGTCTGTTGATCGCGAGGTTCTGCAGACCCGCAAATCCGTTGGCATCTGTGATGTGACCACCCTTGGGAAGATCGATGTTCAGGGCGCAGATGCGGCGGAGTTTCTGAACAAAATCTACGCCAATGGCTTTGCGAAACTGCCTGTGGGTAAGGTGCGTTATGGCCTGATGTTGCGTGAAGATGGTATAGCCTATGATGATGGCACAGCAGCCCGTCTGGCTGAAGATCACTTTGTCGTCACAACCACCACCGCAAACGCGGTTCTGGTCTATCGCAATATGGAGTTCGCGCGTCAGTGTCTCTGGCCGGATCTGGATGTACAGCTGATTTCAACGACAGAAGCCTGGGCGCAATATGCGGTGGCTGGTCCCAATGCCCGTAAATTGCTTCAGAAGGTCGTGGACCCGGAATTTGACCTTTCAAATGACGCTTTCCCCTTCATGGCATGTGGTGAAATCACGGTTTGCGGCGGGTTGCAGGCGCGGCTCTTCCGTATCTCTTTCTCAGGTGAACTGGCTTATGAAATTGCGGTGCCGACCCGTTACGGCGATGCGATGATCCGTGCGCTGATGGAGGCCGGAGAAGAATTTGACGCCGTCCCATACGGAACCGAAGCTCTGGGTGTCATGCGGATTGAAAAAGGACATGCGGCAGGCAACGAGCTGAACGGCACGACCACCGCGCTGAAACTAGGTCTTGGCCGGATGGTCAGCAAGAAGAAAGACTGTATCGGCAATGTACTGAGCGAACGAGAAGGTTTGAACGCGACAGGTGCCCTGCGCCTTGTTGGTCTGCGGCCGGTGGATAGCAAAGATGTGATTCCGGCCGGTGCGCATCTGATGAATGCCGACGGTTCTGTCAGTGCGAAAACCGATCTGGGCTATGTGACCTCTGCCGCCTATTCCCCGATCCTTGGCTGTTCCATCGCGCTGGCCTTCCTGAAAGGCGGGGGGGATCGCATGGGCGATGTTCTGCGGGTGATAAACCCGCTGGAAGGCCAGGAAGTCCGGGCCGAGGTTGTCAGCGCCCATTTTGTAGATCCAGAAGGAGAGCGTCTGCGTGCTTAAACTTAAATCCATAACCCCGCTTGGCGCGGATGAAGCCCGCGTTGATCGCTTTACAGGTCTCACGATCACTGAGGTCACAGAGCGGGCGCTTGTCTCTCTCACTGCGCGTAATGACCAGGCTGATGCTATCCGCGACAAAGCCCGGGGCCTTTTGGGTATTGATTTGCCGGATATCGGTGACTCCGCCATGGGTAACACTCATTCAGCCTTCTGGATTGGACCGGAAAGCTGGATGATTGATATACCTTATAGCGGGAATGAATACCTAGCGCGCCAAGTGAAACAAGCGATGGGGGATAGTGCTTCTGTTGTGGAGCAAACCGATGGCTGGTGTCGTTTTGATCTCGAGGGCGCCACTATGACCAGCGTCCTGGAGCGCCTGTGTAATGCAGACAGCGCCAATTTGGCAGAGGGTGCCGTGACCCGCACCCAGATCCACCATCTCGGCTGTTTCCTCTGGCGTCAGAAGGATGGCTTCGCTGTCATTGGCCCGCGTTCTTCTGCTGCTTCCCTGCATCATGCCCTGTTGCAGGTCGCGCAATCCGTCTGCTGACCTATCACACCGATGGCAGGCAACTGCCGTCGGTCACGCGAAAACTGTTGCGGTTTTTCCGGTCTTCCTGCGGCGTCACGCCGTAAACTTCTTTATAGTGGTTGAGCATTGGCGACGTGGAAGAATAGCCCACAGAATAGGCAATCTCCGTCAGCGTATCACTGGAATAAAGCACCAGTTGCCGCGCCTGTTTCAGCCGCAGCAGGCGGTAGTATTTCAGGGGGCTTTCCCCGGTGGCGCGGCGAAAATTGCGCTCAAGGCTGCGCGTCGACATGTTCACGGCAGCGGCCACATCCTTGATTTGCACCGGGTCCTCAATATGTTCCGCAAACATCTGAATGGCCTTGCTGACCTGCTTTGGCATCGTATCGGTCGTGGTGGCTGTCGTCAGGGATGGCGTCTTCTGCGAAACCTCGCCTGTGCGCACAAACGGATGCTGAAACCAGCAGGCGACCTCCGTCATGATCTCTGGGCCTAGGGATTTTTCAATCAGGCTAAGCATCAGATCAAACACCGCTGCGGCCCCGGCTACGGTCAGACGCTGTTCCCCTTCACAGATCACGGTTTTCACGGGTGTGACCTTCGGAAATTCCGCGGCGAAAGCCGCGTCATAACACCAGTGTACCGAGATCGGATGCCCATCCATCAGGCCTGTGCGGGCCAGAGGAAAGATGCCCCCGCTGAACGCGCCAAGTGATTTGCCCACGCGCAGATGCCTTTGCAAGAAGGCGGTTGCTTTCGTGACATTGGCAAACGCCCCGTCTGGGCTTGAGGTCAGGAAGACATGATCGAGTTCTGTCTGATCGGACAGAATACCGTCCGGTGCAAAGACCACTCCCGCAGAAGATGTCACAGCCTCCCCGGTTTCGCTAAGAACGCGCCAGCGGAAAGCTCTAGTGCCGGCGATTTCATTTGCCGCGCGCAGGGGCTCTATCGCGGAAGTCAGACAGGCCATGGGGAAGCCAGGGAAAATCACGAAACCAAGCGTTACCGTTTGTGTCATGGGCAGTTCTCTGGCTGGATTTCTGCAACGGTGGCAAATATCTGTTTTTCAAACTCCCGCGCGGCGGGGGAACTGGGGATATCCAATTTGCGCAGCAGGTGAATCTGCCGATCCGGTGGGGAACCAGGCAAGGGGAGGAACGCCAGATCACTGCTTTCCGCCATGCGTAGGGTCATTTCCGGCAATACCGTCACCCCAAGATCCGCCCGCACCATCGCCAGCAGGGAAGTGATGTTATGCACACTCAGAAGCGCTTCAGAGTGAATGTCGCGGAAAGCTTCGGCAGTGATCAGTCGGGACAGCTCATTGGCGATAAAGCGGTGCCGGCTTATCGCTTCCCAGGTGAGTGTTTCCCCGGATTTCACCAGGGGATGCTCGGAGGGACAAATCAGGCCAAACCGGTCAGATAACAGATTTTGGCGATGCAATACGCCCCCGCTGAGCCCGGCTGAAGCGATGCCGATATCAAGCCGACCACGGGATAATTCATGCAGAATTGTGGCCGAGTCCATATCGCGTAATTCGATCTGAACACCTGGGAAATCTCTTATAAAACGGGCAATTGCCCGTGGCATGACGGTCGATGCAACAGAAGGTACCGCCGCCACTCGCACGCGCCCGTGGCGGGCGTTGGCAAAGCTCTCAATCGCATGAACAGTGCTATCAAACTGGTATAGCTCACGTTCAGCTTGTTCGAGAACGAAACTGCCAAGGGCGGTCAGCCGGTTCTTGCGATCCGTTTTAAACAGGGGTTCCCCAAGGTGATCTTCCAACTGCTTCAGCATCATGGAAACAGCCGATGGCGTGCGCCCCAGCTGATGCGCCGCCTCTGACAGTTTTCCGCTCCGCGCCACCGCTGCAAAGCAGCGCAGCATTTCGATTTTTACAGCCATGTTTCAGTTTTTTTGAAATTGAGTTCATTTGTTTGAATTTGACTGAAATTATTAAAGCTGTCCATGATGATTTCGCAATTGCACGCAGACTTAAGCGGAGACTCCGGATGACCGAAACAAAACTGAACCTCATCGCTGGCACCTGGACAGCAGGCACCGGTGAGATCGAAAACCGCAACCCATCTGATCTGTCTGACCTGATCGGTATGTTTGCGCAGGCGTCCTCCGATCAACTGGAAGCAACCTTGGATCAGGCAAAAATCGCGCAGGCGGAATGGGCCGCTTACGGGATTGAACGCAAGTACAATGTGCTGATGTCCATCGGCAACGAAATGATGGCTCGCGCGGAAGAGCTGGGTATGCTGTTGTCCCGTGAAGAAGGCAAGCCTTTGGCAGAAGGCAAGGGCGAAGTGTATCGCGCTGGTCAGTTCTTCACATATTACGCCGCTGAAACTCTGCGTCAGATTGGTGAGAACGCGGACTCTGTGCGCGAAGGTATCGAAGTTGACGTGCGCCGCGAAGCGGTTGGTACTGTTGCTATCATCAGCCCCTGGAACTTCCCGACTGCAACCGCATCCTGGAAAATCGCGCCGGCGCTTTGCTATGGCAACGCGGTGGTCTGGAAGCCTGCGAACGCAACCCCGGCTTCTGCAGTTGCCCTGACTGAAATCATTGAACGTCAGGACATCCCGAAAGGTTTGTTCAGCCTCGTGATGGGCGCAGGTCGTGTAATTGGCCAACGTCTGGTCGAAAGCCCGAAGGTCGATGCTATTTCCTTTACAGGTTCCGTGCCAGTGGGCAAAGGCATTGCAGGTGCTGCGATCCAGAACCTCACCAAAGTTCAGATGGAAATGGGGTCCAAAAACGCGTTGGCAGTTATGGATGATGCGGATCTTGATCTGGCAGTGACCCTGGCACTGGGCGGTGCTTTTGGCGGCACTGGTCAGAAATGTACGGCTTCCTCCCGGCTCGTGGTCCACGCGTCTGTGCATGATGCTTTTGTTGAAAAACTGGTGGCAGGTGCGCAGGCTATGAAAGTGGGCCACGCGCTCGAGGCAGGGACACAGATCGGCCCGGTTGTGACCGAACAGCAATTGAACGAAAACCTGGCCTATGTTGATCTGGGCAAATCCGAAGGTGCGGAGCTGCTTTGCGGCGGTCAGCGTCTCGAGATGCCACATCAGGGCAATTACATGAACCCGGGCGTTTTTGTCGGCACAAGCAATGACATGCGCATCAACCGTGAAGAAATGTTCGCACCTCTTGCGGCGGTGATCAAAGTCGACGGGTATGAAGAAGCCCTGTCCGTTGTGAATGATACAAACTTCGGCCTGACTTCTGGTATCGTGACGCAATCTCTGGCTCGTGCGAACCACTTCCGCCGCAATGCGCAAACCGGTTGTGTCATGGTCAATCTGCCAACCGCAGGCACCGATTACCACGTGCCATTCGGTGGCCGTGGTGACAGCTCTTACGGGCCACGTGAACAGGGCAAGGCAGCGGCTGAATTCTACACAACTGTGAAGACCGCTTATATCTCCAGCGGCTCGCCATTCTGATGCGTCGCATGATGCTGATTGATAACCTGCAATATGCCAACTGGTCGGAAAAGATTTTCCGCCAGTTGCGCGAAGGGGGCGTGGATGCGATTCACGTTACCATCGCCTATCACGAAAACTTCCGTGAAACGGTTCTGAACTTTGAAAAATGGAACCGCTGGTTTGAACAGTACCCTGAACTGATCATGAAAGGTCAGTGGGCGTCTGACATTGATGTGGCTCGTGAAACCGGGCGTACCGCTGTGTTCTTTGGCTTCCAGAACCCAAGCCCGATTGAAGACGACGTCGGACTTGTGGAGATCGTCCACACGCTTGGCGCTCGTTTCATGCAGCTGACCTATAATAACCAGTCCCTGCTTGCGACCGGCTGTTATGAAGATGAGGACATGGGCGTCACCCGCATGGGCAAACAGGTCATCAAAGAGATGAACCGCGTGGGTCTTGTGGTCGATATGAGCCATTCCGGCGACAGTTCCACCATTGAGGCGGCGGACCTGTCTGAGCACCCGATCGCAATCACCCATGCCAACCCCCATTCCTGGGCTCCGGCTCTGCGAAACAAGAAGGATGATGTCATCCGCGCGGTCACTGAAAACGGAGGTATGTTGGGCTTTTCTGTCTATCCGCACCACCTGAAAGACAAGGGGGCCTGCACGCTCGAAAGCTTCTGCGAGATGATCGCGCGCACCGCTGAGAAATTCGGGGCAGAGCATCTGGGGATCGGTACCGATCTTTGTCAGGACCAGCCGGACAGCATCGTGGAATGGATGCGTGTCGGGCGCTGGACCAAGGAAATCGACTACGGCGAAGGGTCCGCCAGCTCGCCGGGTTTCCCGGATATGCCGCAGTGGTTCCGGGACAACCGTGACTTCGGCAACATCGAAAGCGGTCTGCGCGCGACTGGACTGTCAGAAGAGGAGGTTGCCGGGATTATGGGTCGCAATTGGTACAATTTCTACGCTGAAAACTTTAAACCACGAGGGTAAAACATGGGGGCATCCGTACAAAACTCCATTCCGCGGCGTGATCCGGCCCTGGTGATGCGTCTGAGCCGCCTTGGTTCCATGCATCAGTGCCGTCTCAGCTTTATGCGGGTGCTGACACGCCGTCTGGCGAATGAAAACTGGAGTTTTGCACGACCTGTCTTTGATGTGGACGCAAAGGGCGTTGGTCATGCGGTCTATACCGCGACTGGCCCGGCGCGCACTTACTCCCTTGTGGCTTTTGCCCATGATCTGCCGCCGGAAGAGCGGTCTGATCGTGTGATTGCCACGGCCTGGGACGCGACCTTTACTCTGTTTGACGGGGTGCCGACGGCCGATGATATCGAACGGCTGTCGCATAACGTTCCCTATCAGGAAGCTGGGCGGGTCAATGAAAAATCCCTTTCTGTGTCCCGTGCCAACCGCTCTGTGCGCCTTTGGAAACATATGGTGGATGCGCTTGCAAAAGGTGAGCAGCCGGATGTCGATAAGGTCGCTTCCGTTGGGTATCTTATGCGTACAACGGCGGTTTATGGCTCCGGGAAACTGGGCGCTGCGGATCATGAAACCATCGCGGATCGCCCAGAATTTGACGCGCCCTTCCAAGCGGAAATGCTGTCGGTTTTTCTGACCCGGGCGTTTGTGCGCGACATGATCAATCACATGGCGCGCGCCCGTGGCGGTGCTCAGTCGGCGGAACTTGCCTTGGACATCGCGCATGGTCTTGGGATCGGGAACTCCACCGGTCTTGGCATGGCGCCGTTTCTTATCAATCATCCGGTTCTGTTGAACAACTGGGTCGCGGCCCGGGAAGAAGCCATTGCGCGGGTACGCAGCCTGAACACTGCGCAAGAAGCAGAGGCAAATCTGTTCCGCAGTCTCTTCGCCCGTGTGCAGGTGCTGGTTGAGACCTGGCGCTCAGAGCACCCGGTACAGATCAAAAAACTGGTCGCGTTGAAGGCTGACCTTGAAAAGGTCGAAGCCTACCTCGGAGGCGATGATCTGACAGCTAACGGCCCCTGGGACCGCCTGCTGATCTGGACGAGCGCGGTCCTGTCTGAAGAAGGGCAGGAACTGATCGCATCGCTGATTCTGGAACCCTACGGTGATCTGGTGGACGATCTTTCGCCCGCCATGTCGGATCACCGTCCGGATGCCTCCCGCATTTTGGGGGCCATGTCTGTCAAAGCCACGCGTAATCTTATGCGCGCAGGTTACGCCCAGGCGCTTGAAACCGACTGGTCCGCGCAGGAAAACTGCGCCCGTGCCTGGTATGTTTCAGAAGAAAAGCTGGAACCACGCCTGGGTGAACGGTTTGAAGAGCCGATTGCGGAATACGAACAACCGCTCTCCCCGGGAAGGGATGTGGCCCTTGCCTTTGCGGATCTGAAAACCTGGGGTGATGATGCCCCGGTGTCTGAATTCCTACTGAACCACCCGGAACACCGCCACAGCATTCGCCGCGTACAAATCAACGCCTGCGCGCCTTACAGCGAAATTCAGGACAATACGATCTGTGCGGACATGATGCCCATCGACATGCTGCGCTATAAGCTTGCGACTTTTGGTGCGACGCATTTTGACCCGCGCTCTGACCGCTGGTTGCGGATCTGTATGTTTGGCAACGCGCCATACCCGGAAGAGCTGACCCCTGAAAACGCTGATCTCTGGGTCTACCCGGATGCGGAGGGGAATTCATGAGCTACGCACTGAACGAAGTCGAAGCCCTCGCCAAACGCGCTGTGCGTGGTGCAGGTATGAGCTGGGGTACGGCAGAAGAAGCAGCGAAAGCAACCCGCTGGCTGTGCCGGAACGGGATTGATGGGGCAGGGGTTCTGTCTGCCCTGCTGGATCACAATCAGGGCAAAGCGGAACAGGATCTGCGCCCGGCAGAGACATCGGGGACCTGGTGCGCTGTCGATGCCACGCAACTCTGCGCCTTGCTGGCCGGCGCTGCCTTGTCTGATGGAGCTCTAAAGCTGAAAGATGCATCCATTGCCATGCAGCGGCTTTCTTTCCCGGCCCTTCTGCTGCCCTTCATGGCTTCTGCGGCAGCACAGCTGAACTGCGTTCTGGTGCTGGAATGTGATGCGGGATCTGCTTCTACAGATGGCAACCTGCTTGCCCTGTCAAATGATGCCCTCCTGCAGGCAACCTCAGCTGATGTCGTGATCCGTATCGGTGATCTGACCGGCAACATCCTTTCCCAAGTCAGTCGCGCCAAACCTGCGCCGGTAGCCTGGGATACCCTCAATACCTACGCTCATAAAACCTACGCCCCCGCGACCGAAGCCTCGCGTCTAGCCGGTGCGGGCGCCGGGCTATCTGACAATGATTAATCAGGACGAATGATATGACCGAAACCAGAAACCTGACACTTGGCGAAATAGAAGACATCGCTTTCCGCGCCCTTGTGGCAGCAGGCACATCAGAGGCAAACGCGCGCCCTCTGGCGGCGGCAACGGCGTCAACAGAGGCGGACGGCGTTGCCAGCCATGGTCTCGCCTATATCCCGATCTATGCGGAGCATGTGCAATGCGGCAAAGTTGATGGTCAGGCCCAGGCTGTTCTCAGCCATCCGCGCCCGGGCGTGATTTGCGCCGATGCGGCGACAGGTTTTGCCCATTCCGCGATTGATGCAGGTTTTGAAAAGCTGATCCCTCTGGCGCGTGAACAAGGCGTGGCCGCGCTCGCGATCCGCAACAGTTATAACTGTGGCGTGCTTGGCATCCACACCGCACGCCTAGCAGAAGCCGGCCTGATGGGCATCGGTTTCACCAATGCGCCGGCCTCTATTGCGCCGTCTGGTGGGGCGAAACCTGTGGTAGGGACCAACCCCTTTTCCATCGCCGCCCCTGGTGCGGATGGCCAGGCAGAGGTCTTGATTGACCAGAGCGCCAGCACCATCGCGAAATCAGAAGTGATGAAACACGCCCGCGAAGGCAAAGCCATTCCGGAAGGCTGGGCGCTCGATGCGCAGGGTAAACCGACAACGGATCCCGAAGTCGGCCTGAAAGGCTCCATGGCGCCATCGGGCGGCTACAAAGGTGTCGGTATCGCATTGATGACTGAAATGATGGCCGCTGCCATGACCGGGGCGACCCTGGGAACAGAGGCTTCGCCCTTCTCCGGCACCGCAGGTGGCCCGCCCAAAACCGGCCAGTTCTTCTTGGCGATCGACCCGGGCGCGACCTCTGGAAATGATTTCAGCGCGCGCATTTCTGCTCTGGCGGCTTCCATTCGGGATCAGGAAAACGCGCGCCTGCCGGGGGACGGGCGCAAAGCAAAACGTGCGCGTGCACAGACAGAAGGGGTAGCCGTCAATGTGGCCACCCTCGATCGGATCAACGCCATCTTCGGCTGATGTTCTGAGGGGAATGACGAGGGTCAGGGGCGTTGTCCCTGGTCCGGGCCAGCCGGCCAAGGGGAATAGTGCGAACAGGGAGGAGACATCATGTCAACCAAAGCACCGTTTACGGATCTGGACATTAAAACGTCCGATTCAGGATTTTACGAGGGGTATAGCATCCCGATTGCGCTGTTCAGTAAGACTGTAATGGCCTTGCTTGTGATCTGGGCGTTGGTCTGGCCGGCGAATGCCAATGGCGTTCTGGGAAGTCTGAACTGGAGAATTTTGGGTGAGTTCAACGCGTTTTACATCATCATCACAGGCTTCTTTGCCTTCTTCCTGTTTGTTCTGGCAGCACTGCCACAAACCGGTAAGATCCGCATGGGCCGGGAAGGTGAGCAACCGGAGTTTTCCAACTTCTCCTGGTTCTCCATGATGTTTGGTGCCGGTTTGGGTGTGGGCCTGATGGTTTTCGCCACGGCTGAACCTCTGGGTCTCTGGGGATCAAACCCTGTTGTTGTGGCCGGTGATGTTGTCGGCAACACGCCTGAGGCTGTAAAGTCTGGCTACCGCTACACCTTTGCGCACTACGGCATTCACGCCTGGGCGATCTATGTTGTGACAGGTCTGTCTCTGGCTTACTACGCTTATACGCGTGGCCTGCCTCTGACCATCCGCTCCGCTCTGACACCGCTGTTTGGTAAATACATCAACGGCTTCATGGGCCATGTTGTGGACGTTCTGGGCATCGTTGCAACCATCCTGGGTGTGTCTGTGACCATCGGTTTTGGCGTCAGTCAATTCATCGACGGTGTCTATGCAGTCACCGGCATGGAATGGATCATGGATATGGGCGGTGAAGCCCCTGTACCGGGTACTGTTGGACTGATCGCAGGTCTGCTTGTGATCATGGGTCTGTCCATCATCTCTGCGGTGACCGGTGTGGATAAAGGCGTTAAGATCTTGTCCAATCTGAACCTGGTTCTTTCCGTCATCCTGCTTTTGACCTTCGTGGTCTTCGGCTCTTTCATCTTCGCTATGACAACCTATGCATCCGCACTGGTGGATTACATCCTGCATTTCGTGCAGATCAGCTTTGGCGCCTGGACGCCGCAGGATCCGGCAGCCTTTGCAGCAGCACTGCCAGAAGCAGCCAAACCACTTGCTGATGATCTGATCGGCGGCGCAACCAATGCCTGGGGCAGCTTTGACGGCTTCAAATCCGGCCTCGAGGGGGCAGCAGCGGAACTCGATGACGCAACCCTCGCAGCTGTTTATGATGCAGGTAACGCAGGCCGTCAGTTTGGTTGGCAGGCTGGCTGGACAACTTTCTACTGGGCATGGTGGATTGCGTTCTCACCTTTCGTGGGTCTGTTCCTTGCGCGCATTTCCAAGGGCCGTACCATCCGTGAATTCATCTTCGGCTGTGTCTTTGCTCCAACCGCTGTGTGTTTTGCGTGGATGACCATTCTGGGCGCAACCGCAATTGATCTGGAAATTTCCGGCGTGGCAGACGGTGCAATCATCGCAGCCTCCCAGTCTTCCAAGCTTTTTGTGACTCTGGAACAAATCATTTCCGGTGGTTTCCTGACGCTGATCACTGTGATGTGTGTGGTTCTGATCCTGACCTTCCTTGTGACTTCTGCGGACTCAGGCATCCTGGTGATGAACACCATTATGTCCGGCGGTGAAACCCAGGCCGGCGTCAAACACCGCATCGTCTGGGGCGTGATCTTGACGCTGGTGATGGGCACGCTTCTGGTTGCCGGGAAGACCAATGGTGAAGCTGATCCGATGGAAGCGTTAAAAAGCGCGATGATCATCGGGGCGCTACCCTTTACCATGGTAATGGGCCTAATGTGCCTGTCCCTGACCAAGGCTCTCTACAATGACAACAAACGTCGTAATGAAGCAGGGCGGACCTCGCCCGCAGAGTAAGCGATAATTGAGGGGCGGCGGTCAACGGCTGATCGTCGCTCCTTGGTGTTCAGGCCCAAGGTCTGGTGCACCAAAGCTTTTCTAGAAAACCTGAGTCAGGGATGCCCAAGCGAGCCCGGTGTGTTTCATGCTGTCCGGGAGGTTTTGTCCTGTCGGCGTCTTTGCTGAGCACGCTATCGCACGCTTGCGATTGCGCAAATGCCTGAACACGCAGTGTTTCTGGACGAAATTGCCGTAAAAACCAATCTCACCCGAATGACTGCTATGGTGACTTCAGCCGCTTGTTAGCAAGGTTCATGCTGCGCCCGCGAGCGAACGCTGCAAGAGCAATAATTGCATCAGCAAAAGTCCGGAATGTCCCACTCTGCCGTCGTTCGGCTTTAAAAATGCTGCGCGATGCACCAAAGACCGGTACGGTGAAGCTGCGTCGCAGCGCCCGACGTTGTTGTGAACGACCGCAAAGGGCCG
>NZ_CAJXIV010000070.1 GCF_913054185.1 uncultured Shimia sp. | reverse complement strand
TCGTCGTCATGATCATCATCATCGTCGTCGTCATCATCGTTATCGTCGTGATCATCATCATCGTCGTCTTCATCATCGTCGTCCTCACCATCATACGCAGCATGACGTAGCAACTCTTCACCAGCCACCTCGTAGAGGCTTTCGATAGACAGGCCATCTTTGTTGGAACGCACTGTGAGGACACCATCCTTGACCGTGACAGTCACATCAGAATAGCCCGCACGCTCAAACGAGCGTTCAACCCGGTTTTTAAAGGAATCCGCAAAGGCGGCAGAACTCAGGCCAAGCGCAACGGCGGTGGAGGTCAAAAGCAGACGTGTCATAAAATGTCCTTTGTCAGTTGAGGCCACATGAACCCATGCGGCATTGCCCCTCCTGCTTTTCTGATTGGGCACACGACCGCCATTGTCACAAAGTTTAATTCCACCCTCATTCACCGAGCGTTTAGGCCTCTAAACTTAGGTTTAGGGGGCTCTACAGCACAAATCGACGACGCTCACGCAAGGCGTGCCCCTCTGGTTTTGTGGAGTTTGCGCCGTGCGTTTTGGAGGGCAACCCACCAGAAAGCCCCAACAAAAGCTCTCCCAATTGGCCTTTTGTGACCAGCCTAACACGATACTCGGTCAACACGGCTTCGGCTTCTATCTGCTCTTTCACAGTATCAACTGCAACCGGCAAGCTCGCCCCCTTTGCCAGGCACCTTGTGCCAACCGGAGATTTTGACTGTAGCCTTGGGCGCCTTCTGACCGGCATTTTACCACTCTCAAAATCCGCCTGACACGCGCAATTGTGCAACCCGACGCCAATTTCATTTATGGTGCTCCTGAAGGCCCGAAACCTTAACGAAGGGCTCACTCTGGCAGCATCAGATACAGCGTTTGCGGCGCCCCGCCTGTTTTGCTGGCCACAATCTTCAGCTGCCCTTCAGTCAGTATATACTCAATATCCAGATACCCCTGTGCCTGCATGGAGGCGACAATACGCTCCGCAAGTTTTTTGGCACGGCTCATCATGGAGGGCGGGGTTACAGGTGTATTCAAAAATGCCATGAGATGTCCTTTCCTAAAGACTTTGCGGGCCTCACAATCCAATTGCGACTGGCCCTCTTCTCATGATGTCTGAAACCCGATCCATTTTTTGTGCGCATCAGATCACCGCAGCACACTTTGGTATAGGAAGCCCTGCCCAAAGCAAAAAGAGCGCCCCAAAGAGCGCTCTTTATCGTCAAACTGAAAGGTACTTTAGTCCGCCGCGCGACCTTCTGTGTCAGACATGTCAAAGCCCAGATGCCGCGCCACGGTCTGCACATCTTTATCGCCTCGCCCACACATGTTCATCACCAGGATATGATCCTTTGGCAGGGTTGGCGCAATCTTCATCACATGCGCCAGCGCATGGCAGGGTTCCAGCGCCGGAATGATGCCTTCCATCGAACAGGAGAACTGGAACGCCTCCAGCGCCTCTTTGTCGGTGATCGATACATACTGCGCGCGGCCAATGTCGTTCAGCCAGCTGTGCTCCGGCCCAATGCCCGGATAATCCAGACCTGCGGAAATCGAATAGCCCTCAAGTATCTGTCCGTCGTCATCCTGCAGAAGATACGTGCGGTTGCCATGTAGCACGCCCGGGCGTCCGCCAGACAGCGACGCACAGTGTTCCATCTTTGCGTTCACACCACGGCCACCGGCCTCAACACCAATGATGTTGACCGATTTCTCATCCAAGAACGGGTAGAACAGCCCGATCGCATTTGACCCACCACCAATCGCGGCAATCACCGTGTCAGGCAGACGGCCTTCGCCTTCCTGCTCTTCCAGCTGCCAGCGCACCTCTTTGCCGATGATCGATTGGAAATCGCGCACCATCGCTGGATACGGGTGCGGGCCAGCCGCCGTGCCAATGCAGTAGAAGGTGTCATGCACGTTGGTCACCCAATCGCGCAACGCATCGTTCATCGCGTCTTTCAATGTGCCGCGACCAGAGGTCACTGGCACCACTTCTGCGCCCAACAGGCGCATGCGAAACACGTTTGGCGCCTGGCGCTGCACATCATGCGCGCCCATGTAGACCACACATTTGAGGCCAAATTTCGCACAGACGGTTGCGGTGGCTACACCATGCTGACCAGCCCCGGTTTCGGCAATGATCCGGGTCTTGCCCATGCGCCGCGCCAGAATGATCTGCCCCAGCACGTTGTTCACCTTATGCGCGCCAGTGTGATTCAGCTCGTCGCGCTTCAAGTAAATCTTCGCACCGCCAAGTTCTTCGGTCATCCGCGATGCATGATACAGTGGGCTTGGACGGCCAACATAGTGTTTCCACAAATCATCCATCTCGGCCCAGAAACTGTCATCGTCCTTGGCCTTTTCATACTCCGCTTCCAGTTCAAGGATCAGCGGCATCAGCGTTTCGCTCACAAAGCGCCCACCAAAATCGCCAAACCGGCCATTTTCATCGGGGCCAGTCATAAAGCTGTTGAAAAGATCGTTAGACATATGCGTCTCTCCCTTGCGTCGCAGATACCTAAAACGCCGAAAGGGGGACGCGCAAGCGCAAACAGCGCTTGATAGCATGGCTGACGCCATGAGGGTACGCTGCCACTCAGGACTTGGACGTCAACAGCGTCGCCACCGCCTCCAAAGCCGCCCGAATGGGCGGATCGTGCCGCGCCTCATGATGGCACACCAGCCACTCATCATGGGTGAGTTCAGGAATGACCGGCCCGACCTGTTTCAATCCCGGCACGCCACTTGCCACAAACGTCGGCATCACCACCCGTCCCACTCCCGCCACGGCCAAGTCCACCAGCGTGCCCTCTTCGCAGGCCGTTGTGATGATCTCACCGCCATGGTTGCCTCGCACCCAACGTACCGAAGGCGTCAACGGCCCGTCCGCACTCAGCGCCACAAAACCACTCACATCGTCAGAGGCGGCATAAACTGCGAACTCGACTTTAGACGTGCGCCGCCCCGCCAACCACGGTTGGTCCGGCCTCCGGCTGCGTATCCCGATGTCCGCATCCCGACGGGCAATGTCGAGCATGCGCGTGCTTTCGACAAACTCCAACCGCCACGGATCGTCTTTACGCCACACCTGCCCCAACCGCCGCGCCAAATAAGACGCCGTCCACGCGCCCGCCGTCACCCGCACCCGCACCGCATCCGGTTGCCCCAGACTGCGCATCAGCCGCGCCTGAATATCTTTGAGGTCCTGCAACTGCTCCAAAACCGCACGCCCCTCTGCGGTCAACGCATACCCCCGCGGCCCGCGCTCAAACAGCTTGCGCCCCAATTGCCGCTCCAGCGCCGTCATCTTGCGACTTATCGTAGGCACAGTACCACCCGTGCGCCGAGCAGCACCGGCCAAGCCACCTTCTCGGGCCACATCCACAAACAGGGTCAAATCATCCAGCGGCGGTAATTGTTCCATTTTTGAAATCAAACTCTCATTTAGGCGCTCTAATAATGGAAGCCTAAAACCGGCAATGTGGTCAAGCCCAATCCCAACGTGAGGCTTTCTTGATGAACTTTTATCTCCTCCCCAGTCAACCAACTGAGCCACAGCCCATGTCCAGCTACGCTAAGGAACAGGAAATCTTTCGCGCCAAGGCCACCGCATTAAAAAAGCGCCGGCAACTGCGGCGCTTTGCAATGCTGAAACTCTGGTTGCGTGATCCCCGCCGCGCCTCACAGCGCGTTCTGAACCGCTTTCATAAAGGTGCGGATCATACCAACGTCCTTCACCCCCGGCGCGCTTTCGACACCTGACGACAGGTCCAACTGACGTGCGCCGGTCATTTTGACTGCCTCGGCTACATTGTCCGCAGTCAACCCACCGGCTAGCATCCACGGACGAGGCCAATACTTGCGGTTCACCAGACGCCAATCAAACGACAGCCCATTGCCTCCCGGCAAGTCCGCATTCTTGGGCGGTTTGGCATCCACCAACAACTGATCCGCCACTGCGCCGTACGTATCGATCTTGGCGACGTCTTCCGCGTCCGCGATGCCGATCGCCTTCATCACCGGCAACCCAAAGCGCGCCCGCACCTCAGCCACCCGCTCCGGGCTCTCACTGCCATGAAGTTGCAACATGTCCAGCGGCACAGTCTCGACCAACTTGTCTAGGAACGCGTCATCCGCATTCACAGTCAGTGCGACCTTGGCCACGCCCACCGGTGCTTCCACCGCCAAATCCCGCGCCTGCGCCAATCCAACGTTGCGCGGCGATTTCTCAAAAAAGACAAAGCCCACATACGCCGCACCAGCTTCCGCCGCCGCAACCACATGCGCGGGTTCTTTTAGCCCGCAAATCTTAACCCGAATATCCATGATCTGGACCTACCCGACCTTCCGGTCAACGCAAAGCGCTCAGCTGGCTTCATCCAAAAGCGTCAGCACTTCGTCTTTCTTCTCTGCCTCACGGCCTTTCAGACGACGTACTTCACGCTGAGACTTATGCAACTCTTTCTGCGCTTTGGTCTTGTCTGCCCGATGACGGTGCTCGCGCAGCCATTCCCAGACAAACCCAACGATCACGCCAAACAGAATGGCGATAAAGATCACCGCAAATAACGGCAGCTGAATGGCGTGGTTGAGCCCAAGCAAATCACTCACCGCACCTGGCAGCAAAGTGAGAGTCACAACATCGCGGTTTGCCAAGGCAACCGCGATCAACACGACAGCCAAGCTGCCGAGAAATGCATAGCGAATGTAGCGCATAGCTTACTTTCCGTTCAAACGATCCCGCAAAAGCTTGCCGGTCTTAAAGAACGGCACGTGCTTTTCTTCCACTTCCACCGATTCACCTGTGCGCGGATTGCGTCCAACGCGGGCTTCCCGCTGTTTGACTGAGAACGCGCCAAAGCCCCGCAGCTCTACACGGTCGCCTCGGCTCATCGCTTCTGTGACCTCTTCAAAGATCGTGTTTACGATGCGCTCGACGTCGCGCTGATAGAGGTGTGGATTTTCGTCTGCGATTTTCTGAATCAATTCCGAACGGATCATCGGTGTCTATCTCCCTGAGGGCGTGCAGGTCTTTTCGCATGCATCTAATTGACTATAAGAAGAAAGATGAAGAACGGAAATGAATTGTCCGCCCCTGTTGGTGGAAATCCGCTCAATTCACTGATTTTTTCGCCATAACAGCCTCGCAACCCTATGAATTCTGCCAGCCAGCTATGGTATTCCCTATGTTGCCCGTCTCGCCGCGCTGCAGAGAAGCCATTGATTCGCAACAGAAAGCCAAACCGGTTTCTCAGTGCATCTTGGCCTTAATCCGGCGCACCATGGCCCAGACCCCCAACACCACAACCGGTGTCAGCACGGCCAAAACCACGCCTTTGCTCACACCCAGTGGCGTTGCCAACGGATAGACCAGATAGCCTGCCAGCGAGACCGCGTAATAGCTAATTGCCACCACCGACAGCCCTTCCACCGTCTCTTGTAAGCGCAACGCCAAATCCGCCCGCCGGTCCATACTCTCCAGCAAGGCTTGGTTCTGAGCAGACCGCGCCACCTCCACTTTGGTGCGCAAGAGTTGCGCTGCGCGCCCCACCCGCTCCGCCAAAGACTGCAGGCGGCTTTCGCTGTGGTTCACCGTGCGCATCGCCGGATCATAGCGCCGTGTCATAAACTCACTAAACGTTTGGCGCCCGTGAAACCGCTCTTCCCGCAGGATTTTGATGCGCTGCTGCACGATGCTTTCATAGGCGCTGGTCGCGCCAAACCGAAACGATGTGTCCGCAATCAAACGCTCCACATCGCCGGACAATTCCAGCAAGGCCTGCAATGTCTCCGCAGCATCATCCCGGTCGCTGCGCAAATGCCCCATCAGACGCCCTGCATCCGTCTCCAAGGCCCCAAGCTCCCGCGAAATCGCCTTCACCCGGAAATAGCCCAGCATCGACATGCACTTGTACGTTTCGATCTCGCACAAGCGCTGCACAACCCGACCAACACGCCGCGCACCGGTCTCCGGCGCCACAAACACCGCCATATTCTGATGCCCGTTGGCGGCAATACGGAAATCCGTAGCCACCACACAGGTGCGATCCAGTACATAGTTCGCTGCCACCGTCTCTGGCAGAAACCACTCATAAATTTGCGAGATCATCTGCTCGTCACTGGGCATATTCTCAACCCGGATCATCGCCGAGGTCACCCGCTGTCCCGGTGCAGCTTCCAACCAGTCTTCGGGAAACACATCCAGATCGGCTGGATCAAACGCCCGCGTGCTCACCTGTGGCAGGAACATGGTGTAGGTCACAAACTCCGCGTGTTGCTCCCACTTCAGCGTGTCCCGCCCGATCTGGCAGGTGAAATGTGTGGCGCCTGGCTGCGGATGTGGCGCGCCAAATCGATCGAGCAAATCATAAAGGTGCTCCAGCTCCGCCGCCGTATCCACGCCCACCTGATCCTGCGGAATGCGCCAGGCGATATAAACCGCCCGGCACGGCGCGTTTAACGTCGGGAACGGACGCGCGTGGAGCTCATTGGCCAGTTTGTAGCGCAGCGGATGGTCTTGAATGGCGGACATGCTCTTCTCCTGATCGCGCCAACTTACCCCGCCGCGCCGAAAAGTAAATGTTTTTGTGATTTTTCAACCACTTGCCGGAATACCACCGCATACCGATACGATCACAAACGTTTCCGGATCAATGAAAAGCGAACCAATCGACTGTTTGATCACACCCTTTGCGGTACTTGCGTACAAGTACTTTCAACTCAGATGACAACATGGCAATCTGGTCGCGATTTTATTTGACCGCAAAGGATTTTCCGTGGCTCTTTTCCGCTCCCAGTCTCAACTAGACAGTGCCCTCCGCAATGCTGCAAGAAGCGGCCTGCCTGGTATGACTGTCCATGTAGAAACACTTCCAGGGTATCGTTTCGTGGACATCTATCGGGCGATAGAGGGGTTTTGCCAATCCCACGACTACACTGAAGAGTTCGACTGCCAGAACCCCTGGGATCTGAGTACAATCATGTTCCAAGCCAACCACACCCAGGGCTATCCTCTGCAACCAGCGGCCAAAACGATTTGGGACATCGGTCCTGACAGCACCGAAACGCTGCCGCAGGACCACTTTTGGGTCACATACAACGGGGACAGCAACCAACGAATTGTCCTGCGTCTGCGGTGCGACGACTTTCAAAAGTCGTCGATTCTGGAACTCGCCATTGGCCCGGACGGCGATGGCGATCCCGTAATGCGCCGCTTGATGAAAGACAGTAAGAAAACGTCCATACATCGCAATCAGATTATCAGCCTTGGGTTTTATTCGGGCACCAGAGAAGAATACGGCGACGTTGAAAAGGTTGAGCACCTGACTGTCGCCTTCTCCGACATTGAGACCGTCGATGACGAAAACATCGTTTTAGACGATGATCAAAAACGTCTGCTTCAGCGCAACGTGATCGATTTGAGTGCGCGCCGCGACATTCTTAAAAAACACGGTGTTCCCACACGCAGGGGTATTCTCCTCTATGGACCGCCCGGCACCGGAAAAACCTTCGCCTGTCGGCACATTTGCCATCAGATGACGGACACGACACGGATCCTTTTGACCGGGAGCGCCCTTGGTCAAATCGGCGCCGTTTTTGGGCTGGCTCGTATGTTGCAACCGGCCGTGGTCTTTATCGAAGACGCAGATCTCATGTTCACCTCCCGTGACATCAATCTGTATTCTTCCACGCTCGGTGAACTGATGGATCAGCTCGACGGCCTAACGCCGGATGAAAAAATCAGCGTCGTGATGACGACCAATGCCATTGATCGCATGGAAGCCGCTCTGAAAGATCGGCCTGGTCGCATCAGCCAGTGCATATACATGGGGGCTCCCAGTGATGACCTGAGAAAGCGTTTTTTGAGGCACCAACTGCGCGATCAAAACACCGCAGAATTGAATTTTGACAAGTTGGTCCGTGCGAGTGATGGCGTAACTCACGCATTTCTAAAAGAATGGTCATTTAGAGCCATTCAAATCGCCACGGAGCGCCTTTGTAGCGGAACCGATGTCCTTACACTGCTGAACAACGATTTTTCGGAAGCCTTGGATGAAATGCAAACCGATGCGCAAGATCCAGCCGGTCGCATCGTGGGGTTTCGCGCAACGCCGTGAAGTGAACGCTTGCATCCCCAATGTTGCTTTATTAGCGTTCCGTCGCGGTCCACCTCTGGGCCGCAACGTTCTCAGGGCGGGGTGAAATTCCCCACCGGCGGTAAGCAGCTGTGCTGTAAGCCCGCGAGCGGCATCTATGAGATGCGTCCACGGCCCGAAAAGTGGGTACCGGTTTTCGGACCAAGCAGTGGAGCCCTTAAAGATGTGTCAGCAGATCAGGTGCAACTCCTGAGCCGACGGTCATAGTCCGGATGGAAGAGAGCGGGAAGAAACTGAGCAGAGCTGGCAACAGCGTTGTTTGGCTTGTCCTGTTTTGCCTTGAGTTGTGAGCGCAGATGAAAGGACAACGCCATGACTCGCATTTTTACAAATACCCGCCCGGCCACCGCCGGGGCTTTTCTTATGATCTTTGCCGGACTTCTGTTCGCTTTGGTCAACACCATTGTGCAATGGGGCACCATGAAAATGGGCCTGCCCCCCACCCGCGTCGCCTTCTGGCAATATCTGATTGCCACGCTCTGGCTTGCGCCTTGGATTGTCCTCAAATCCCCCGAAGCGCTGCGCACCAAAGCCCTGCCCAAACACCTATTGCGGGTCGGCTGCGCGGTGATTGGCGTACAGCTCTGGGTCACCGGCCTCGCCCATGTGCCAATTTGGCAGGCCATTGCCCTGATTATGTTGTCCCCCTTCTTTGTCACGGTGCTTGCGGGACTTTGGCTTGGCGAACAGGTTTCAGCCCAGCGCTGGGTGGCCGTGGTCACAGGCTTCGTCGGCGGCATGATGATCCTGGCGCCGTGGTCGGACACCTTCACGCCGCACGCGCTCTATCCCGTTGGCGCGGCCATCTTCTGGGGGCTCACCAGCCTGATGACCAAACAGATGAGCGGCACCGAAAGCCCGGCCACGCTCACGCTGTACCTGCTACTGCTGCTCACCCCAATAAACGCGGGTCTCGCACTGGACGCAGGCCTTGGTTTTGAAGGTATGACCGCCGGCCTTTTACTCATTGGCGCAGGTCTTTGTACCGCAATCGCGCAATACGCCTTGGCCCGCGCTTACAGCATCGCTGATGCAGCTTACCTGCAGCCGTTTGACCACCTCAAATTGCCGTTCAACGTCGGCCTCGGCCTGGTGGTCTTTGGTTACGCCCCGCCCGGCAGCCTCTGGCTTGGCGCGGCCCTGATTGTCGGCGCCTCCTTTGCACTCATGCGCCAGGAAGCCCGCTTGCAAACCGCCTGATCCCGCAGGCATGGCTCAAGCCCACGGGCTTGAGCCTTAAGGGGCGCTGCTCCTGCCACAGCACGCTGTGTCTACCCCGAGGTATTTTCGAAAGAGACAGCGCAGACATCATTGTTTTCTTCATCCGTAAATACCTCCGCCGGAGCCATCGTCACTCTCGGCGAACACTGTCGCACATAAAAAGGGCGCCCCGTTCTAGGGCGCCCTTTCCACACTCTATGGCAGTGATCGATTACTCGATCATACCCAGCAACTTATCGAGGCTGGCTTTCGCGTCACCATAGAACATGCGTGTGTTCTCTTTAAAGAACAGCGGGTTTTCGATGCCGGAATACCCGGTACCCTGACCACGCTTAGACACAAACACCTGCTTGGCTTTCCAGCATTCCAGAACCGGCATACCCGCGATGGGGCTGTTCGGATCTTCTTGGGCTGCCGGATTCACGATGTCGTTGGAGCCAATCACGATGGCCACATCCGTGTCCGGGAAGTCATCGTTGATCTCGTCCATCTCCAGCACGATGTCATATGGCACCTTAGCTTCGGCCAAGAGCACGTTCATGTGCCCTGGCAGGCGGCCTGCAACCGGGTGGATTGCAAACCGCACGGTTTTACCTTTGGCGCGCAGACGACGGGTCAACTCCGCCACATTCTGCTGTGCCTGTGCCACCGCCATGCCATAGCCCGGGATGATCACAACGCTGTCCGCATCTTCCAATGCACTCGCAACACCATCGGCTTCAATCGCAATCTGCTCGCCTTCCACTTCCATGGCCGGACCTGTGGTTCCGCCGAAGCCGCCAAGGATCACCGACACAAAGGAGCGGTTCATCGCCTTACACATGATGTAGGACAGAATTGCACCGGAGGAACCCACAAGCGCACCAACCACAATCAACAGGTCGTTGCCCAAAGAGAAACCAATCGCCGCTGCGGCCCAACCTGAGTAACTGTTCAGCATGGAGACAACCACTGGCATGTCCGCACCACCGATGCCCATAATCAGGTGATAACCGATGAACAGCGCCGCAATTGTTAGGATCAACAGCGGCAAGAAGCCACCGGTGTTCAGATACCAGATCAAGCACAGCAGCGAGAGCCCCGCCGCACCGGCGTTCAACATATGACCGCCAGGCAGTTTCTCAGCATTGGAGGACACTTTGCCAGACAGCTTGCCATAAGCAATCAGCGAGCCGGTAAAGGTCACCGCGCCAATCCAAACACCAAGGCTCAGCTCAACCAACAAAATGCTGATCTCCACGCCAGACTTCTTGGCAATCAGCTTACCAAACGTGCCCAGCTCTTTCACCGCATCCGGACCTGCCGCCACAGCGTCCGCCGCGTTGCCAATCTCAAAATGCGCATTGAGACCCACAAACACAGCGGCCAGACCAACCAACGCGTGCATGCCAGCCACAAGTTCCGGCATCTGGGTCATCTCGACCTTGCTGGCCAGCTGATACCCAATGAAGCCACCACCCGCGATCAGCGGGATCGACAGCCACCACAGACCCGCACCCGGGCCAATGAGTGTTGCAAACACCGCCAGCGCCATGCCGGAAATGCCATACCACACCGCGCGCTTGGCGCTTTCTTGATTGTTCAGCCCCCCCAAGGAGAGGATGAAGAGCACTGCCGCAACAACGTATGCTGCGGTTGTAAAACCGTATTCCATCGCTCGACCTCCTTAGGATTTCTGGAACATGGCGAGCATGCGCCGTGTCACGAGGAAACCGCCGAAGATGTTGATCCCGGCCATGAATACTGAAAGCGCTGCAAGCAGGATCACAAGGAAGCTGCCAGAGCCAATCTGCATGAGCGCCCCCAAGATGATGATTGAGGAGATCGCGTTTGTGACCGCCATCAGTGGTGTGTGCAGCGAGTGCGCCACGCCCCAGATCACCTGGAAACCCACAAAGCAGGCCAATGCAAACACAATGAAGTGCTGCATAAAGCTCGCCGGTGCCACCAGCCCCAGCAACAGGATCAAGGCCCCGCCGCCGCCCAGCAACATCACCTGCTGTTTGGTCTGTGCTTTGAACGCCGCCACTTCGGCCGCGCGCTTTTCTTCCGCTGTCAACTCCGGAACAACTTCCTTTGGCTTCGCCGCAATCGCCGCCACTTTTGGTGGGGGTGGTGGGAAGGTGATGTCACCCTCAAAGGTCACAGTTGCCCCACGGATCACATCGTCTTCCATGTCGTGATTGATCTGACCGTCTTTTTCCGGGGTCAGGTCGGTCATCATGTGACGGATGTTGGTGGCGTAAAGCGTCGAAGACTGCGCTGCCATGCGGGATGGGAAGTCGGTGTAGCCGATGATGGTCACGCCATTCTCGGTCACAATCTTCTCGTCCATCACGGTCAGCTTACAATTGCCGCCCTTTTCCGCTGCCAGATCGACAATCACCGAACCCGGCTTCATCGCCGCAACCATGTCTTCGGTCCACAGCTCTGGCGCTTCGCGATTTGGGATCAACGCGGTGGTGATCACAATATCCACGTCCGGCGCCAGCTCGCGGAACTTTGCCAACTGCGCTTCACGGAACTCTGGGCTCGACACAGCGGCATAGCCGCCTGTCGCGGCGCCATCTGCCTGTTCTTCCTCAAAATCGAGGTAGACAAACTCGGCCCCCATCGATTCAACCTGCTCCGCCACTTCCGGACGCACGTCAAACGCCAACGTAATGGCGCCCAACGAAGTGGATGTGCCAATCGCGGCCAATCCGGCCACGCCAGCGCCAACAACCAGGACCTTCGCTGGCGGCACTTTGCCCGCCGCTGTGATCTGCCCAGTGAAGAACCGGCCAAAGTTGTTGCCCGCCTCAATCACCGAGCGGTAACCCGCGATGTTGGCCATAGAGGACAGCGCGTCCATCTTCTGCGCGCGCGAAATACGTGGCACCATTTCCATGGCAATCACGTTGGCGCCTTTGGCCTTGGCCGCGTCCATGCCGTCTTCGTTCCCAGCTGGGTTGAAGAAGGAGATCAGCGTCTTGTCTTTGGTCAAACGCTTCAATTCGGTGGCATCCGGCTGACGCACCTTGGCGACAATGTCAGACGCTTTCCAAAGCGCGGCTGCGGTCTTCACAACCTCAACCCCAGCGGCCTCATATGTGGCGTCCGAAAATCCCGCGCCGGCACCGGCACCACTCTCAATGGCGCACTCATAACCGAGCTTCTGGAGCTGTTTGGCCGAATCCGGAGTCATCGCGACCCGGTTCTCCCCACCAAACACCTCTTTTGGTGTACCTATCTTCACCTGTCTTATCCCCCTTCAGAGTCAGAGCAATAATGTTTCACGCAGACAGCGCTGCACTTGCATAATGTTTTAACGCCACCTGAATTGCTGCACAAGCAAACAAACAAAGGCCCGTATTTCTGCGACGCAACGGCATCACACCCACCTGCGCACTTTCTCGCAATAGCGCGCAAAATCCATCCGAAATGTCTTCCGCAGGCGATTTTCTTCTGGAATGACAAAACGTTTTTCCAAAATCCACAGGAACACCGGCACCAAAGGCAGGGCCAACACAGCGTCCCAATAGAGGATAAACCCCGCAAAGATCATCACATCAGCGACATAGATCGGGTTGCGGCTGCGCTTGAAAATTCCGCTTTGCACAAGGCGCGCACTGTCATGATGGGGATGAATTGTGGTCTGATGCCGCCGCATCTCCATCACCGCCAACGCGGTCAGCACCACGCCACCACCCACAAGCAAACCGCCGAGCAAATCCGCCCAGACCGGCCCAAAGCTCAGCCCCATCGGCCAATACGTGGATTGCCCCCAAGCCACCACCAATCCCGACAGCAACCAAACCGGCGGAATATCAAGAGAGCGCAAAAAATTCATTGGGGTGTCCTTGCCATAAACGCGACACATCCGCGGCATAGCTGCAGATCTGGAATTGGTATTGTCTTTACACGTCGTTGCATCATGCTTCTTGGTTTAACGATCCGTTTAAACACTGCAATGATACAGACCCGTCGTGCGTCAAAAAGGGCCAGAAAGCCGCATGTTGCGCCCCAAATAGGACAGGAGTTTTGTCCGAAATGCCATTTTGAGCGCATTTTCCGCATGTCCCCTCGGACATTTTGACCTTCAAATCTATCCTTGTGACCCTGCGGCGTAATCAACCACAGCGCTTGTTCGGTCTTATCCGCGCGCTAAGGTGATCCCAACACAGCATTGGGAGAGCGACATGTCACTATCGGGGAAACACGCATTGGTCACCGGCGGAGGCACCGGCATCGGCCTTGCCATCGCAAAGGCACTGGCCGCCGAGGGTGCCCAAGTCACCATCACCGGCCGTCGCCTCAACGTACTGGAAGAGGCCGCAAGTGACGGTCTGTTTCCGCTAGCTATGGATGTGGCCGATGAGGCCTCGGTGGTCGACGGCGTTGCAGCCGCTGTGGCCGCACGCGGCCCAATCCAAATCTGTGTCGCCAACGCAGGCATCGCCGAAGGCCGCGCCCTGCACAAGACCGATATGGCGTTTTGGCGCAAGATGATGTCGATCAACATCGACGGCGTGTTTCTCACCATTCGCGAGAGCCTCAAATCGATGAACCAGACCGACTGGGGCCGTGTCATGGTGATCTCTTCAATTGCCGGTCTGCGTGGGCTGAAAGGCGCACCTGCCTACTCCACCTCCAAACACGCCGTAAACGGCATGATCAAATCATTGGCCGCGGACTATGCGCTAAAGCCCATCACCTTTAACGCCATATGTCCTGCCTATGTCGAAACCGCGATCATCGATCAAAACATCGAAAGCATCATGGCCCGCACCGGCTGTTCCGAAGAAGAAGCCCGCCACATGATGGTGGGCGTGAACCCGCACGGCCGCCTGATCAAACCCGAAGAGGTCGCTCACACCGCACTCTATCTCTGCTCCGACATGGCAGATTCCGTGCGTGGGCAAACGCTGCAAGTTGCTGGCGGTGAAATGTAGACACAACACGCAAACGACAATGCGGGAGCGTCTCGGCTCCAGCTCCCACATCCTGCTTTGCCTTTCCAAACCACAAATTCCACCGTATGGCTTAGAGACCCTACCCCACATTTTATTCTCCGGAGCTCCGCGTGCCTGTCAAAACCCACCAGTTTGCCGATTGCAGCCCAACCCGCGCGGAGATTGAACAAGCCAGCCGAACTGAACGTCCGCACACCGTCACCCGCTGCTCCTTGGAAGGTCGGGATCTTTCCGATCTCGATCTCACCGGCTGGCGGTTTGAGGCCTGCAATCTGTCTCAGGCCTCTTTCAAAAGCGCCACCCTGGAAGATGTCACATTAAAAGGATGCCGCGCTGGTGGTCTCTCGCTTCAGGGCGCCAATTTTTCGGACGGCACCATCGACGGGGGAGATTTCAGCAACGCCAATCTGCGTGGCGCGACCCTGACACATTCAAAAATTCACAATTGCAAAATGACCGGGGCTGATCTCAGAGAAACCCACACCATTGGCATCCAGCTAGAAGATGTGTTGTTGGCTCTCGCGGTTTTGCCCAAATTCTCATTTCGGAAAATGACCCTCAAACGGGTAGATTTTACCGACGCCGACATGAGCCAATGTGACTTTCGCGACGCCGTGTTTGAAGACTGCTCCTTGCGCGACACACATCTGATCGACAGCCGATTTGAAAATGCGGATTTGCGCGGCGCGGACTTAGGTGGCATCAAACTGTCAGATCTAAAACGCTTCAAAGGTGCCATCCTGTCCAAGCAACAAGCTGCGATCTTGCTGGGGCAATTGGGTCTGCAGGTGCACTAAGAACGCAGCCGCCCGCACCTGCCTTAACCAATACATATTCCAGTTTTGCAGACAGTCGCGAAACAGCCGCTATACAGACGTGATACCGACGTGAAAATCAGCGTCGATTGGGGCGTTAATCTTTAAGCAGACTTGAGCATGGTCCGCGCTTCTTGCCCCTGCGCCCAGGCCCGCACCGCCTCGCCAAACGCCTCAAACAACGGACGGCTTACCGGATCATTGGCCGCATCCCACTCTGGGTGCCATTGCACCGACATGGTGAACCCCGGCGCGCCCTCAATATAGATCGCTTCCGGCGTCTCATCCGGCGCGTAACCGTCTATAATCACACGACTTCCCGCGCGTTTGATGCCCTGCCCATGCAGAGTGTTGGTCATCACTTTCTGACTGCCAAACAGGTGATGGAACGGGCCGTTCTCACCAAATTCCACCGTATGGCGGAGAGCAAACTTCTCCTCCAACGTGCCATCTGGCGGCATCCGGTGATTGTCCCGCCCCGGCAAATCGCGAATTTCGGGATACAGGCTGCCACCCATGGCGACGTTAACCTCCTGAAACCCCCGGCAAATCCCCATAAACGGCTGCCCAGAGTCCACACAAGCCCGCACCAATGGCAACACAATTGCATCCCGCGCCCGATCAAACTCCCCATGCGCCGCTGTCGCCGCCTCGCCGTATTCCTCAGGGTGCACATTGGGCCGCCCCCCGGTCAGCAGAAAGCCATCACATTGCGCCAGCAATTCCTCCACGGAGACAAACCGCGGATCAGCTGGGATCAACAAGGGCATACAGCCAGAAACCCCTGAAACGGCTTCAGAATTCATGGTGCCCCCGGCATGCGCCGGATATTGGTCATTGATCAGATATTGGTTGCCGATGATCCCGACGACAGGACGCGTCATGCTGGCCTCTTAGTCTTGTTGCGCAGCTAACCATAGGACGCGCGTTCCAAATGAGAAAGCCCCGAAGCGTTCACATCATTCATGACAAAGAAAAAAGGCCGGGGCTTCCCCCGACCTGATTGAGTGTTAGGCTTGTGCTTTGAGCTCCAACCGCCGCGCATGCAGCACCGGCTCAGTGTAACCGGACGGTTGGATACGCCCCTTGAACACCAAATCACAGGCCGCCTGGAAGGCAATCCCGTCAAAACCCGGCGCCATCGGCGCATAGAGCGGATCGTTGGCATTCTGCCGGTCCACCACTGCCGCCATCTTCTGCATCGCCGCCATGACCTGCGCTTCGCTAACCACGCCCTGATGCAGCCAGTTGGCCAGACCCTGGCTGGAAATCCGACACGTCGCGCGGTCTTCCATCAGGCCCACATCATTGATGTCCGGCACTTTGGAACAGCCCACGCCCTGATCGACCCAGCGCACCACATAGCCCAAAATGCCCTGCGCGTTGTTTTCCACTTCGGCAGCGATCTCTTCGTCGGACAAGTTCTGCCCGTCCATAACCGGCACAGTCAGCAGATCGTCCAGCGTCCCACGCGCACCGCCCGCTTTGATCTCTTCCTGACGCGCCAGCACATCTACCTCGTGGTAGTGGGTGGCATGCAGCGTCGCTGCGGTTGGCGATGGCACCCAGGCACAGTTTGCGCCAGATTTCGGATGGCCAATCTTTTGCTCCAACATCGCGCCCATTAGATCCGGCATGGCCCACATGCCTTTGCCAATCTGCGCCTTGCCTTGCAGCCCACAGGCCAGACCGATGTCCACGTTGCGATCTTCATATGACAAAATCCACGGTGTGGTTTTCATCTCACCTTTACGCAGGAAAGCCCCCGCTTCCATGGAGGTGTGGATCTCATCCCCGGTGCGGTCCAGGAACCCGGTGTTGATAAACGCCACACGTCCCTTTGCGGCCCGGATACATTCCTTGAGGTTGGCGCTGGTGCGGCGCTCCTCGTCCATGATGCCCATCTTCACCGTGTTGCGCGGCAGGCCCAGAATGTCCTCGACCTTGGCAAAGATCGCATCCGAGAACGCCACCTCTTCCGGCCCGTGCATCTTCGGCTTCACCACATAGACCGAGCCATGCACCGAGTTGCCGCTCGCCCGCTTCAGGTCATGCATCGCGATCATCACGGTCACGAGTGCGTCCATCAGCCCTTCGCCAATCTCATTGCCGTCCCGATCCAGAACCGCCGGGTTGGTCATCAGATGGCCAACGTTGCGCACCAACATCAACGAGCGGCCTTTCAGCGAGGTTTGCGCACCGTTCGCTGCGGTAAAGGACAGGTCATCATTCAAAACGCGCGTGAAAGTCTTGCCGCCTTTGGCAACCTCTTCGGACAGGTTGCCCTGCATCAGACCCAGCCAGTTTCCGTAGGCCACAACCTTGTCTTCAGCGTCCACACAGGCCACAGAATCTTCGCAATCCATGATCGTGGACATCGCACTTTCAAGCGTGA
Source organism: uncultured Shimia sp. (assembly GCF_913054185.1). Classification (GTDB taxonomy): domain Bacteria; phylum Pseudomonadota; class Alphaproteobacteria; order Rhodobacterales; family Rhodobacteraceae; genus Shimia. Next base: position 4,287 of record NZ_CAJXIV010000070.1, on the reverse strand, counting down.
TGTCGTTGATTCCAGCCTTGTCAGACGACCCGATATTGCCCGCCCGATCAACTTCAACAATCACGTGCAGACCATTGTTTTTTATCAAAATACGCGATGGCGCACCAGCATCTCCAACGTGACCGACAAACGCCCCGGCCACTTTCAGGGCCGGCACAAGCTGCCCACCTTCAACCGACAGACCATCGATGTCTGCCCAGCTGCCTTCCGCCAGCGGCAACGTCTTGTCTAGGAAGTCTCGCCCCCAAGCAATCACCCGCGCGCCACGCGCCGAATCGAAGCCTTTGCCAGATGGCAAATCGCCCATCGCATCGGTGCCGTATAGCGCATCATACAGGCTGCCCCACCGTGCGTTCGCAGCGTTCAACGCAAAACGTGCATTGGTGATTGGCACCACCAGCTGCGGGCCGGGAATCGCTGCAATCTCAGGATCAACATTGGCTGTTTCCACAGCAAAGTCTTCACCCTCTGCCACCAGATAACCGATCTCTTCCAAAAACGCCTTATAAGCGTCGGCATCATGCGCCTGGCCTTTATGGGCCAAATGCCAACCGTCGATCTTCTGTTGAATTTCCTCGCGCTTGGCCAGCAAGTCACGGTTCTTAGGGCCAAACTCATGCGCCAGAAGGCTTAGTCCTTGCCAGAAATCATCCGCATCGATGCCAGTTCCAGGAAGCGCTTTACTCACAATGAAATCATAGAGCTCTTCGGCAATTTGCAGCCCGTGCTGCTCAATTCTCTTGGTCATTGTGAAACTTCCTCATCTCTGGCGTCGCGTCTCAATTAGTGCACAAGTTTTCTATAGGCAATAAAACCGGTTACCTTTCTTTACCAAAGGGATTTTCAACTTTTTCCATATATTTGCGAAACTGCACACCCATTTTGTAAAAAATCGCCTACCCCCTTGCGGGTGCCGCGCGAAAAGCTACACCAAGATGAGCAACAATGGAGACCGTGATGAAAGATGCCGCGCCGCAAACGATCTATCTGAAAGATTACACCCCGTTTGGCTTCATCGTGGATGGCGTCGAGCTGACGTTCCGCCTCAACCCCACCAAAACGCGGGTGCTCTCCAAAATCAGATTTCGCCCCAACCCAGAAGCCACAGACAAGCGATTTTTCCTGCATGGTGAACAGCTTAAACTGATCACCGCCAAGATCGACGGCGCAGAGACCACGCCACGCACAGTGGACGGCGGCATCGAAGTCGACGTGCCCAGCGCCCCATTCACCTGGGAAGCCGAGGTTGAAATCAACCCGGAGGCCAACACCGCGCTCGAAGGCCTTTACATGTCAAACGGCATGTATTGCACCCAATGTGAGGCTGAGGGTTTCCGCAAAATCACCTATTATCCGGACCGCCCGGATGTCATGGCCACCTTCACCGTGCGCATCGAAGGCGACGTAAGCAGCACCCCAGAGCTACTCTCCAACGGCAACGGCGACGAATATGGCACCGACCAAACCGTCACCCCGGCCAGCAATTACGCTGTCTGGATCGACCCTTGGCCCAAGCCAGCCTACCTCTTTGCACTTGTGGCAGGTGATCTGGTCGCCCACGAAGACACGTTCAAAACCGTATCCGGCAAAGACGTCAAACTCTCGATCTACGTCCGCCCCGGGGATGAACACAAATGTGCTTTCGGTATGGAAGCCCTTAAAAAGTCTATGAAATGGGACGAAGAGGTCTACGGTCGCGAATACGATCTCGACGAGTTCAACATCGTCGCCGTGGATGATTTCAACATGGGCGCAATGGAGAACAAAGGGCTGAACATCTTCAACAGCTCCTGCGTGCTTGCTTCGCCTGAAACCGCCACAGATGGTAATTTCGAGCGCATCGAAGCCATTATCGCGCATGAGTATTTCCACAACTGGACCGGCAACCGCATCACCTGCCGCGACTGGTTCCAGCTCTGCCTGAAAGAAGGCCTGACGGTCTTCCGCGACGCACAGTTCACCGCGGACATGCGCTCTGAGCCGGTCAAACGCATCGACGACGTGCTCGCCCTGCGTGGCCGCCAGTTCCCCGAGGATCAAGGTCCGCTTTCGCACCCGGTGCGCCCCGAAAGCTTTCAGGAAATCAACAACTTCTACACCGCCACTGTCTATGAAAAAGGCGCCGAAGTCATTGGCATGCTGAAAACTCTGGTTGGAGATGACGCCTACGCCAAAGCGCTCGACCTCTATTTTGACCGCCACGACGGTCAAGCCTGCACCATCGAAGACTGGATCAAAGTCTTTGAAGACAGCACGGGCCGCGATCTCACACAGTTCAAACTGTGGTACTCCCAATCCGGCACACCCGAAGTCACCGTGCGCGAGGACTACGAAGGCGACACCTTTACATTGCACCTAAGCCAATCCAGCGCCCCAACGCCGGGTCAGAACACAAAGGCTCCACAAGTCATCCCGGTGGCTGTGGGCCTGCTCAATGACAATGGCGATGAAGTGCTGCCTACTGAGGTGCTGGAGCTCACCGAAACAGAACAAAGCTTCACCTTCAAAGGCCATGCAACCCGCCCTATCCCCTCAGTTTTGCGCGGGTTTTCCGCTCCGGTAACGCTCGCTCAAAACATTGACAACAGCCGCCGCGCCTTTTTGCTGGCGCATGACACAGATCCGTTCAACCGCTGGGAAGCGGGCCGCAACCTGGCGCGCGACAGCCTGATTGGCGCCATCGTCGACGGCACGCCACACAATGCCGACTACCTCGCGGGCCTGAAAACACTGCTTCGAGACGAGACGCTTGATCCTGCTTACCGTGCTTTGATGCTTGTGCAGCCGTCTCAGTCCGAGCTGGCCGGCATTCTGCATAAACAGGGCCACACCCCTGACCCGGCCGCAATCCACGCCGCCACAGAATCCCTGCGCGACGCCAAAGCCAACGCTTTGGCGGATTTGCTGCCAGATATCTATTCGGCCAATCAGGTCGCAGGACCCTTTTCTCCTGAAGCGGAACCCGCAGGCAAACGAAGCCTGGCAAATGCCGCACTCTCCTTACTGACACGCTTGGACGGCGGGGAAGCTGCCGCAAAACAGTATCAATCTGCTGACAACATGACGCTGCAACTCGCAGCCTTTGGCGCACTACTGGACGCGGGCATGGGCGAAAATGCCACTACCGCATTCTATGACCAGTGGAAAGGCGACCGTCTGGTGATCGACAAATGGTTCTCCCTTCAGGTGATGTTTGCCAAACCCGAAGATCTTGCAACAACGGTCACCACCCTCACCCAACACGCCGACTTTGATTGGAAAAACCCCAATCGCTTCCGCGCGGTGATGGGTGTCATGGCTGCGCACCACGCCGGCTTCCATCACACCTCAGGTGCGTCTTACCAAGTATTTGCGGATTGGCTTATCAAGTTGGATCCGGTCAATCCACAGACCACCGCACGCATGTGCAGCGCGCTGCAAACCTGGAAACGCTACGATACCGACCGCCAGACGATCCTTAAAGCGCAGCTGAAACGCATCGCAGGTCAAAATGGCCTCAGCCGCGACACCACCGAAATGGTGACACGTATTCTGGAGGCCTAATGTCTAAGGTTCTTTTGATTACCGGCGCCAGCGCAGGCATTGGCGCCGCCACTGCCAAACTGGCTGCCGAAGCGGGTTATGACCTTGCACTGAACTACCGATGCGATGCCCAAGGTGCTGAAACCGTTGCTAAAACCGCACGCGAATTTGGCGCTCGCGCCGAACTGTTTCAGGCAGATGTGTCTGTGCCGGAACAGATCGAGGCCATGTTCAATGCCATCGACGTAAGCTTTGGCCACGTCGATGCTTTGGCGAATAACGCTGGCATCGTGGATCAAGGCGCTCCTGTCACAGAGTTCACCCATGCGCGTCTCAAACGTATGTTTGACGTCAATGTGATTGGTGCCATGCTGGTTGCAAAAGAAGCCGTCGTTCGTATGCAAGCTCAAGGTTCGGGCGCGATTGTAAACGTCAGCTCCGTGGCCGCGCGTACAGGCTCCGCCAATGAATATGTGGACTACGCCGCGTCCAAGGCCGCCATCGACACATTTACCAAGGGCCTCGCCGAAGAAGTTGCCGCACAAGGCATTCGCGTGAACAGCCTGCGTCCCGGCATCACCGACACAGAGATTCACGCCAAAGGCGGAGCGCCGGACCGCGCATCGCAGCTGGCGCATAAAATTCCCATGCAACGTCCGGGCGCCGCAGAAGAAATTGCCCGCGCCATCTTGTTTCTGCTGTCTGACGATGCCTCATACATCACCGGCAGCACACTTGATGTATCGGGAGGGCGCTAATCGTGGA
>NZ_CAJXIV010000069.1 GCF_913054185.1 uncultured Shimia sp. | reverse complement strand
GCCTGAAGTACCCGATGAAAAAAGAGGGTGGTGAGTGGAAGCGCATCAGCTGGGAACAGGCGATCGACGAGATCGGCGACGGCATGATGAAGATCCGCGAAGAAAGCGGCCCTGACAGCGTGTATTGGCTGGGTTCAGCCAAGAGCAACAACGAACAGGCGTATCTGTTCCGCAAGTTTGCTGCCTATTGGGGCACCAACAACGTGGATCACCAGGCACGTATCTGTCACTCCACCACTGTTGCGGGTGTTGCGAACACATGGGGCTACGGCGCCATGACCAACTCCTACAACGACATCCACAATTCCAAAGCCATCTTCATCATTGGCGGCAACCCGGCCGAAGCCCACCCGGTTTCCCTGTTGCACCTGCTGCGCGCAAAAGAGCGCAACAACGCGCCAGTGATTGTGTGTGACCCCCGCTTTACGCGGACGGCTGCGCATGCGGATGAGTATGTGCGTTTCCGTCCCGGCACCGATGTGGCGCTGGTTTGGGGCATCTTGTGGCATATCTTCGAAAACGGTTGGGAAGACAAAGAGTTCATCCGCACCCGCGTTTGGGGCATGGACCAGATCCGTGAAGAAGTGCGCAATTGGAACCCGGAAGAAGTTGAACGTGTGACCGGCGCGCCTGCTGAGCAGCTGCGCCGCGTGGCCCGTACGTTGGTCAACAACCGTCCAGGCACCGTGATTTGGTGTATGGGTGGCACACAGCACTCGACCGGCAACAACAACACCCGTGCATATTGCATTCTGCAGTTGGCTCTTGGCAACATGGGCACCTCAGGTGGTGGCACAAACATCTTCCGTGGCCACGACAACGTACAGGGCGCAACCGACCTTGGTGTTCTGTCTCACACTTTGCCGGGCTACTACGGCCTGTCCAAAGGCGCTTGGGCGCATTGGGCCCGTGTCTGGGAAGAAGATGGTGAGTGGCTGGGCAATCAGTTTGCCAAAACCACCGCTGCTGACGGCAAAGAGAAGTCGCTCCAGAACCTGACCGGTATCCCCGTGTCACGCTGGATCGATGGTGTGCTTGAAGACCCTGACAACATGGACAACCCGGACAAAGTTCGAGCCATGGTGCTTTGGGGGCATGCGCCCAACTCTCAGACGCGCGGCAAGGAAATGAAAACGGCAATGGAAAAGCTGGACATGCTGGTCGTGGTTGACCCGTATCCCACCGTTTCCGCTGTACTTCATGACCGTACCGATGGTGTCTACCTGTTGCCAGCCTGTACGCAGTTTGAGACCCGCGGGTCTGTGACCGCGTCCAACCGGTCGTTCCAGTGGCGTGATCAGATTGTGGCACCGCTCTTTGAGAGCAAGCCGGACCACGAGATCATGGGCCTGTTTGCCAACAAGTTTGGCTGGGCTGATCGTTTCTTCCGCAACATCGAGATGGAAGACGAAAACACACCCAACATTGAAAGCGTTACACGCGAGTTCAATAAGGGTCTGTGGACAATTGGCTACACGGGTCAAACGCCGGAGCGCCTTAAGAAGCACATGGCAAACCAGCATACCTTTGACCGCACCACATTGCGCGCCAACGGTGGGCCTGCAGATGGCGACTACTACGGTCTGCCATGGCCATGTTGGGGCACCGCTGAGATGAACCATCCAGGCACGCCAAACCTCTACGACATGTCCAAACGTGTCTCTGAGGGTGGTTTGACCTTCCGCGCCCGCTTTGGTGTGGAACGTGATGGTCAGAACCTCTTGGCTGAAGGTGTCGCAAGCCTCGATTCCGAAATTCAGGACGGTTATCCCGAGTTCACCATGCAAATGCTGATGGACCTTGGTTGGGATGGTGATCTGACGGATGAAGAGCGTGCCTCTATTGAGGCTGTGGCTGGTCCAAAGACCAACTGGAAAACCGACCTGTCGGGCGGTATCCAGCGGGTTGCGATCAAACACGAGTGTGCGCCCTTTGGGAACGCTAAGGCCCGTGCCGTTGTGTGGACCTTCCCAGACCCAGTGCCTGTGCACCGCGAACCGCTCTATACGTCGCGGCGTGATCTGGTCGAAGACTATCCGACCTATGAGGACCGGAAGTTCTATCGCCTGCCAACCATGTATGCCTCCATCCAGAAGAACGACTTCAGCAAAGACTATCCGCTGGTTCTGACCTCTGGGCGTTTGGTGGAATACGAAGGTGGCGGTGAAGAAACCCGCTCCAACCCGTGGCTGGCTGAACTGCAGCAAGACATGTTTGTCGAGATCAATCCGCGTGATGCGAACAATCTTGGTGTGCGGGATCGTGCGCAGGTTTGGGTCGAGGGTGCGGAAGGTGCCAAGGTCAAAGTGATGGCCATGGTGACCAACCGAGTCGGCGAAGGTGTGGTGTTCATGCCGTTCCACTTTGGTGGCCACTTCGAAGGAGAGGACTTGCGGAGCAAATACCCCGCCGGTGCCGATCCATATGTGTTGGGTGAAAGCGCCAACACGGCGCAGACCTATGGCTATGACAGCGTGACCCAGATGCAGGAGACTAAGTGTACTCTCTGCAAAATCTGGGCAGCATAAGGAGAAAGAGAAATGGCACGAAGTAAGTTTCTCTGCGACGCGGAACGCTGCATTGAATGTAACGCCTGCGTCACGGCCTGTAAGAACGAGCACGAGGTGCCTTGGGGCATCAACCGGCGTCGTGTTGTAACCATCAACGACGGCAACCCGGGTGAACGTTCGATCTCGGTGGCATGTATGCACTGTTCAGACGCGCCGTGTATGGCCGTGTGTCCGGTGGATTGCTTCTACCAGACCGAAGAAGGTGTTGTCCTCCACTCCAAAGACCTCTGCATTGGCTGTGGTTACTGTTTCTATGCGTGTCCGTTTGGCGCGCCGCAGTATCCTCAGGCAGGCAACTTTGGCAGCCGTGGCAAGATGGACAAATGTACCTTCTGCGCAGGTGGCCCCGAAGAGAACCATTCCAATGCGGAGTTCTCCAAATACGGTCGCAACCGGATTGCAGAAGGCAAGCTGCCTCTCTGCGCTGAGATGTGCTCCACCAAAGCGCTGCTGGCGGGAGACGGGGACGTCGTGTCCGCCATCTACCGTGAGCGTGTTGTGGCGCGCGGCTTTGGGTCCGGCGCTTGGGGCTGGGGTACAGCCTACGAACAGAAAGGCGGCTAAGGCCAAGCTTTCTACTGTTGGCGGCGCAGAGTTCTGCGCCGCCAACACACACCATTCAAATATCTCACATGAGATGCGGCGGCTTTCCATGAAGGAAAGGTCCGCTAATGACCTATTCAAGTATCGAGGATGTGATGCGCGCGCTTCTCTGGATTGCACTAAGTTTTATGTTGGCCTTGCCAAGTTTCGCTCAAGAGGCGCCCGATCGCGATGCGACAGGTGGCGCCCAGACGCTGGAAGACATTATGGCCCGTCAGCGAGGCGAGACGCTGGATGACAGCTTTCGTCGTGACGCAACCGGCCAAGGCAACGTTGAGGCGTTGATTGGGCAGCTTGGCACCCGTGGTGGTGCCTCCGATGCGGAAGTTTTCCGCGCGCTGCGTTATGGCAGCGCCGATACAACAACTGCGGCCCGCGGTCCTACGTCCGGATTGCTGATTCAAGATTCCGGCATGAAATGGCTGTCGTTCCGCGAAGGTCCGCTGCTGCGTTACGGCCTGATTTTCCTTGGCGTGATGACGGCGGCGATCCTGGCCTTCTACCTGTATCGCGGAAAGATTTTGATCGACGGCCCTAAAACCGGTCGCATGATCATCCGATTTGACGCCTTTGAGCGGTTTAGCCACTGGGTCATGGGGGTGAGTTTTATCCTGCTTGGATTGAGCGGGCTCTACCTGATTGCCGGGCGAAAATTCTTGATCCCCTGGATGGGGCACGGGGTTTATGCCGACATCGCTGAGGCTGGCAAATGGGTACACAACAACATCTCCTGGGCCTTCATGATCAGCCTGGTGTTCGTGTTTATCCTGTGGGTCAAACACAACATCCCGGACCGTGGTGACATTCAGTGGATGGCCAAGGCTGGTGGTCTTTTTTCCAAAGGCGTTCACCCGCCCGCAAAGAAGTTTAATGCCGGTCAGAAAATCATTTTCTGGTCTGTGATCATTCTGGGCTTCTCGATCTCCCTGTCAGGTGTGGCGCTGTTGTTCCCATTTGAAGTGTCGGTGTTTGCCAAGACTTTCCAGATCGTCAACATGACCGGCCTGCCAAACCTGATCATGGGAGCGCCGCTTCCTGAAGTCTTGAGCCCTTATGAAGAAATGCAGCTGTCACAGCTGTGGCACGGCATCGTCGCATTCTTGTTCATCGGCATCATCATCGCACACATCTACCTCGGCAGCGTGGGCATGGAAGGGGCGATCGAGACCATGGCAACCGGTGAGGTGGATGAACAATGGGCCAAGGAGCACCATTCCATCTGGTACGACGAAGAAATGGCGAAGGCCAAAGAAGCCACCTCAGACCAAGCCACACCTGCGGAATGAGCCATGCGGGTTTGGGCACCTCTTCTGGTACTCTTGTTGTGGCCAGCGGTTTTGCTGGCGGGAGAATTCTTCACGCTTGAAGGCCATGGTGGTCCCATCAAAGGGATAGCCGTGTCGCCGAACGGGCAGCGCATTTTGACCGCCAGTTTTGACAACGCGGTGGGACTTTGGGCAGAGCGCGCTCCCATTTGGTTGGAGGGGCACGAAGCGGCGGTGAACACCGTGGCCTTTGTGGACGACAATCACGCGGTGTCCGGCGGAGATGACTTTGCGGTCCTCCTTTGGGATTTGACTGCAGGGACATCCAAAGAGCTCGGGCGGCACAATGGCAAAGTGATGTCTGTTCGGGTGTCCAAGGATCGGCAAATGGTTGCGTCTGCGAGCTGGGATGGAACTGTTGGTCTCTGGCCTTTGAAAGGCGGCGCACCACATTTCATTGAGGTTGGTGCAAACGTCAACGATGTTGCGTTTTCGGAAGATGGCGTGCTGCTTTATACCGGCGCGTCCGACGGGAAGGTCCGCATCTATGATGTTGCCGCCGGCGACCTGCATCAGTTGTTGTTGTCCAATGGGTTTGGCGTCAACACTCTGGTTTTAAACGAACAGGCAGGGTGGTTGGCGTATGGCGCCGTGGATGGGGTGACAAAGATTGTCGACGCAACCACAGCAAAGTTGATCAAAGACGTGACCCTGGAGCGGCGTCCCATTCTTGCAATGGCGATAGATTCGAAGAACCAGCACCTCGCGGTCGGGGATGGCGAAGGTTTTATTCTTCTACTGAGCACGGAGGATTGGTCCATCACCAACGATTTTCGTGCCACCCATCGCGGGCCGATTTGGGCGTTGGCGTTTTCGGTGGATGGCGGCAATATCCACGCCGCTGGCTTGGACGACGCGATGTTCAGTTGGCCAATGGCTGATCCCGACGACATGCCGCGCATGGTTGCCCATGACCGCGCCTTCTTAAATGGGGACGACAGCGCCTCCAACGGCGAACGCCAGTTTCAACGCAAATGCTCCATTTGCCACACGTTGACCGGAGACAGCGCACGTCGGGCTGGACCAACTCTTAAAAACGTATTTGGGCGCCGCGCAGGGGCTGTGGCCGACTACAGCTATTCCGACACCTTACAGACATCAGACATTGTCTGGTCGGCGCACACCATCGATGCGCTTTTTGATTTGGGACCAGACGTGTATATTGCGGGTACAAAAATGCCAGTTCAGCGCATTGCCCGCGCAGAGGATCGTGCAGATCTCATCGAGTTTCTGCGGACTTACAGCGACATCAAGGACGACTGAGATGAAAACTTTTTTGCTAGCCTGTGTAACCGTCGCAGGGATTTCTGTTGTGGCCTATTACGGGCTGCACACCCTGGGCTTTTCAACTACTGAGGCGGGCACTGGACCCTCGGTGCGACTGGACTAAACAATGAACCAACTTGAACGACCACACACACAATCCCGGAGCAAAGACCGTGCGTCTTCCGAATTTGGCATGGGGCTTTCTGCAGCTTCAGTCCTTGTGGTCGATGATGAGCCCGGCATTCGCAATTTTATTGTGAAAATTCTCGAACCGGTGGTCGCACGGGTGGAACAAGCGGCCAACACCGATGTGGCGAGCCGCCTGTTGGATGCGAACCACTTTGACATTGTGATTTTGGACAATGTCATGCCGGGCACAACCGGTCTGAAATGGCTGGTTGAACAGCGCAAGTTGGGGTTCTTTGCCGACACCATTCTGATCACCGCTTTTGCCGATATGGACACGGCCATTGAGGCCATGCGGGCAGGCGCGGTGGATTTTGTGCTCAAACCGTTCCGATCCAACCAGATCCTCAACGCCGTGGCGCGCTGTGTGGATCGGGTGAATCTGCGGCGGGAAAACTACCTGCTCAAATATGAGCTGGCCTCCGGCAACGAGCAGGTGCGCGCGCGATTGCTTGGCAGTTCACCAGAGATTGAAATCATCCGGGCCACCATGGCGCGGGCAGCGCCTTTGCCGACACCGGTTCTACTGACAGGGGACACTGGCACTGGCAAAGAAGTCGCGGCACGGGCCATACACCTCATGTCGCCACGCGCGGAAAAGCCTTTTGTGCCCATCAATTGTGCCACAATCGCCGGTGACATGATCGAACACGAATTGTTTGGTCATATCCGCCAGGATGCAGGTGGGCGCACAGTGCGGCATGACGGGGTGTTTATGAATGCCAATGGCGGCACGCTTTATCTTGACGAGATTGTCGAACTGCCATTGCCGGTGCAGGCGGCCTTACTACGGGTGATCGAGCAGCGCAAAATTCGCCCTGTGGGATCGTCTCGTGAGGTGCCCCTCGATTTGCGATTCCTGTTTGCCACCAACGCCGACATGGAAGCGGCTGTGCAGGACGGCCGATTGCGCGAAGACCTGTTTCACCGGATCAATGTGCTCAACATTCAAATGCCGTCGCTGCGCACGCGCAATGGGGATTTGAAAGAGCTGGCGTTGATGTTCATTCAGCAAATTTCCAAGTCGTTGGGTGTGCCGCCGCTGACCTTGTCTGAAGGTGTTCTGCTGAACATGGCGCGGTACGATTGGCCCGGTAACGTGCGGGAATTGCGCAACCTTATTGAGCGGTCGTTGATTGTTGGCGAGTGGGCGTCGGAATTTGCGGTTGGCGGATCTGACGAAGAAGTCGAAGCGGTGGACAGTCTGGCAGCTGTGGAACGGCGGCACATTTTGACTGTGTTGGACGCCTGCGACGGCAACCGCGCGGAGGCGGCCCGGCGTTTGGGCATTTCGCGCAAAACCATCGACCGAAAATGTGCGATGTGGAATGACTGAGACGCCTGAGTCTCAACCCACCCCAACTAAAGCGCCACACCGGCGCCGCGGTGCGTCAGTGCGGATGCGCCTTTTGTCCATCGCGCTGCTGCCCACCCTCGTGATTATGCCGATGTTTTTCATCGTAACGGCGGTCAATTGGTCGTCGCGATTTGACAACCTATTGATTGCAAAAGTAAATGGCGAGCTGACCATTGCGCAGCAGTACCTCAGTCAACTGTTGGAAAACAGTGATCTGCGCATGCAGGCGTTGGCGGAAAGCTCGGCGTTTGTGGATCGCGTGGTGTCGCAAGATCGCAATGCCGTCCTGACCCTGTTGGATGTCAAAAAGTCCGAGATGGGGCTCGACTTTCTGTACTACATAAATGCGGATGGGGCAGTGTGGTCTTCGCCCCGGTTTGCCGATGACATGGGGCTGACCAAATGGCCGGTTGTGTCACAAGCGCTTGCGGGCACAGGCTCCGCGCACATTGACATCTTTAGCAAGTTTGATCTCGGCCAAGTCTCTGACAATCTTGCAGAAAAGGCGCGGATCAATCTGGTGCCGACGCAAGCTGCGGTGCCAACTGATCGCACTGAAGAAACCCGTGGCATGGTGGTGCACGCCGCCACCCCGGTGGTTGGCAGTGGGCGCAACGGGGCGCTGGTGGGCGGCGTGTTGCTGAACCGCAACCTGACGTTCATCGATACCATCAACGATCTGGTTTACCCGACCGCCAGTTTGACCGAGGGCAGCCAAGGCACAGCCACACTTTTCTTAGAGGATGTAAGGGTTTCCACCAATGTGCGCCTGTTTCAAGACGAGCGCGCGTTGGGCACAAGGGTGTCAGAAGCGGTCTATGAAACGGTCTTGGAGCGTGGTGAAATCTGGCTCGACCGGGCATTTGTGGTGAATGACTGGTATATCTCGGCCTATGAGCCGATCTTGGACAGCTTTGGTGAGCGGGTCGGCATGCTTTATGTTGGCTTTCTGGACCAACCGTTTCGCGATGCGAAGTTTTCAACCATCCTGAATTTTGCCGCTGCTTTTGTGGTTATCATATTGATTTCAGTGCCAATTTTCTTGCGGTGGGCGCGTCAGATTTTTGCCCCTCTTGAACGCATGGTGCGCACCATTGGGCGGGTTGAAGAAGGTGATTTGAACGCGCGGACGCGGGTTGAGGATGGCGGGGAAATCGGCCGTGTTGCGGCGCAGATGGACAACCTGCTGGAGCAAATTCAGGAGCGAGATCGGGAACTTACGCGGCGGGTGGTGGCGCGGACGCGGGATTTGGAAGAGGCCAATCGCCGCCTTGAGGCGACCTCCAAGCAATTGGTCGTTTCGGAGAAATTGGCCGCAGTGGGTGAGATTGCGGCCGGGATTGCGCATGAGATCAACAATCCGGTGCAGGTGATTCAGGGCAATTTGGATGTGGTGCGCGTGCAATTGGGCGATGATGCGGATCAAATCAGCACCGAGTTGCGGCTGATTGATGAGCAGACTCACTCCATTTTTCTAATTGTGAACAAGCTGTTGCAGTTCACCCGCCCGGATGAGTATGCAGAAGGCAGTGAGGAGCACCGCCCGGCAGATATTATCAGCGACACTTTGCCCCTGGTGCAGCACCTTCTGAGCAAAGGGCACATTGACCTGTCCTTGGAGTTGGACAGTCTTAAGGCAATCTCAATCAACCGAACGGAGCTGCAACAAATCCTGATCAATCTGATGGTCAATGCAATCCATGCGATGCCAGAGGGCGGCGCCCTAAATGTGGGGGCGTTGGATGAAGAGAGAGATGGGAAAGCTGGCGTTTTGCTCTTTGTGAAAGACACCGGTGTGGGCATGAAGCCGGAGCTTTTGACCCGAATTTTTGATCCGTTTTTCACAACAAAACAAGGTGAAGGCACCGGGTTGGGCCTGTCGATCACCCGCAAGCTGGTGGAGCGATACGACGGGGAGATTGAGGCGGACAGCGTGGTTGGGCAAGGCACCGAATTTCGGGTCTGGTTCCCGGTCACGTCGGCCTGAGACTTACCCCAAGAACCCCAAAAACCGGTCCAAATTTGCAACGTCGGTATTGCGTCAGTATCGCGACTGTATTGCGGTGGTGGCGGTTTTGCGGGCAAAACCCGTTAACACAGGGCGTGAAGGCCAAATTTTGTTGATATGAATTCAGACGTGGACATAACGGACAGCGCACCGAAGTCGGGATTTTCTGCCGTGTTGCGTCAGCGGACCGAAGTTGCGCGGTTTTTGCTGGATGCAGGAATGGGCCTACGCGACCCGATTGTTTGGCTCACCCTGATCTCCGGCCTCAGTCGCGCGGGCATGATTTTTGCCATCAATGAAACCGCGCGCAGTCACTCCGAGGGGCTTGGCTGGTCAGTCTGGCTTTTGCTGATTTGCGCCGCCGGAATGGTGGTCTCAGCATATTTTCAAAAGGTGCGGGCCTTTACTTTGATCACCCGCATCGAGGCGCAGATGCGCCATCGGCTTTCCAAGCAGCTTTTGCGAGCCAACATCGATTTCCTGATCTCCGGGCGGCACGGCAAAGTTTACGGCGCGATGACAGCCGAGGTGAACCAGCTGGCGCAGGCGGTGATCCATCTGGTGGAGGCGATTGGCGCGGCGATTGTGCTGCTGTTTGCCATTCCCTATCTGTTTTTTGTGAGTTGGATTGCCGGCGTCGCTGCGGTGGCGGCCATTGCACTTGGCGGGATTGGCTTTGCCCTGATGGACGGGCCCGCGCGGGTCTGGGCCTTGAAGGCGTCCGATAGTTTTGCCGCCTATTGTGACCGTGTCAGCGACATGCTGAGCGGCTGGAAAGAGCTTCGGCTCAGGGCCAGCCGCCGGGAAGCGCTGGAGGCCGAAACCAAAGATGTGATTGCGGCGCAGGTGGCGCATAAAATGCGCTCTGAGCGGTTGTTTGCAGCCAGCACCGGCGGGGGGCAAGTCGCGGTGGCGCTGTTGATGTGTTTTGTGGTGATCGTGCTGCCGCAGATGCAGGGTGGCGACGCGATTGTGATGTTTCAGGTGCTGACCATCATCTTTCTGGTGAACGGGCCTACGGAGTTGGTGTTCAACACGCTGCCGGTTTTGAGCCGGGCCGAGAATAGCTTTTACAAGATCAAGGCCGTTGAGGCGGAGTTGAGCGCAGCGCAGAGTTTGGCGCTGACGGCGGAGCCGACGCTTTTGGAGAGTTTTGAAGAGATTGTCCTGCGTGGTGTTGAAGCCAGCGTCGGGGAGGCACGGGACGGTGTGGTGCCGTTTCATCTGGGGCCCATTGACCTGAGCTTTCATCCCGGTGAGACGGTATTCATCTGTGGTGGCAATGGGTCAGGCAAAACCACGCTGTTGTCGCTGATCACAGGGATGCGGCATCCACAGGCCGGGGAAATCACGCTGGATGGTGTGGTTCTTGAGGGCACAACAACCGCCAGCTATCGCGAACTGTTTTCAGCGGTGTTTGCGCAGTATCACCTGTTTGACCACGCCTATGGTTTGACCGAGGCGGAGTTGGCTGGGTTGGCGGCGCGGATCGCGCAGCTGGGCTTGGCGCAGCGGGTGCAACTGTTGGGTGACAAGTTCTCCAATACCGCCCTCTCCGCCGGGCAAAGCCGCCGCTTGGCGCTGGCTGTGGCTTTGGCGGAGCAGCGGCCTATCATTGTGCTGGATGAGTTTGCCGCCGATCAGGACCCGGCCAACCGGGCGTTCTTTTACGACGTGTTGATGCCGGAATTGTCAGCATCCGGGCGGCTTGTCTTGGCGGTGACACATGATGATCACCAATTTGAGAAATGTGATCGCTTGATCAAAATGGAGGCGGGGCGCATCGTGTCAGATGAGCGTATGCCACGCCGCAAAGAGGTTTGAAGGTATGAGTGAAACACAATGGCGTCCGGCGCTGAGCACTGGTTGGGCGATGCTGGTGTCCCTGATCACAACCGGATTTGTCACCGTGTTGGTGAATGCGCAAATCTATTCCGCGCGGTGGAAATTTACGGCTTTCTACCCGGAGAAAACCGCCGAGCGGCCGTATACCATCAGCGAGTCCATTGGGGACCCGCGCATTGGCGAACCTTTTGCTGATTGGCTTTTGCTTGGCGCGCCGGTTTTGTTCGTCGGGGTGTGCCTGTTGACGTTGCCAACATTGCGGGAGCTGCGAGCCAGTGGCAATGGCACGCGGCGGATTGCTGTGCTCACCTGGATTGTGGTGGTGTTGCAACTGTTGGCCTGTGTTGGTCTGGTGATCTTAAGCCAATACAGGTTCCCGCATTTTCGCGATGAGCACATGGCGGGCAGCTATTTGTTCTTCTTCAGCCAAGCGTTTGTTGTGGTCTTTGGCGAGGTGTTGTCCCGCAGCTACGCCGCGTTGGGGCCGGAGGGGCAGGTTGCGGGGCGCGTTTGGTCACCGCGGTTTGCCGGATGGCGACGGGTGTACGTTTGGGTGCCGATCCTGCTTGGCGTTGGTTACCTGTGCCTGTTCTTGGGCAAGGGCTATGCGCCAGAGGCGATCCGGTTTGAGGTCTATTTGGCCTATGTCAGCACGGAGTTGTTTCTGCTGAGTTCGTTTTTGTTTTACGTGATGAGTTATGCGCCGGATATGTGGTGTGCGTGGAAAGCAAGCCGGGCGCGCTATTCGTCGCTGGAAGCGTCCTGAGCGCGGAGCATCTGTGTGGCGCGGTGGGCGCGTTGCAGGGCGGTGACATGCGTGAGAATGGCAAATCCGGCAAGGCCCCAGGTGATGGCGGTGTCGCCAAGCGCGCCCGCGATCAGCAGCATGGCACAGAGGTAGATAATACGTTCAAGACGCTCAAAGAAATCGGGCCAATCCGTGTTGGACACCGGCATTTCGATGGCGGTGCGGGCTTTGGCGTAAGATGTGATCACCGAGCCTGAGAAACAGGCCAGCGCTAGCGGCCAGGCGTCAAACATATGGGCCAGCGTGGCGAGCACGGCAAGCTCCTGGTAGCGGTCGACCATGGCGTCAAAATAGCCGCCAGCTTTGGTCGACATATTGCGGCGGCGCGCCACCGCGCCGTCCAATGCGTCAAACACAAAGGCGACGATCAGCGTGACGCCATAAAGCGCGGGCGATTGGTGCCAGAGGTAGGCCAGCGACACTAAGATGATCAGCATCAGACCAATGAAGGTGACTTGATTTGGCGTCAGACGGGCTTTCACCAAGGGCGTGGCCATGGCTTCCCACAGCGGGTCGATGGTGGATTTCATCAGGCCATCAATCATGGTGGTGTCCTTCAGGTGTAGCTGCGGATCGCAAGGCGGCGGATTTTGGCAAGCCGGTCTGCGCGGGCGGCGAGTTGGGCTGTGCGGTTGGGGTTTGGCGTGTAGCTGGCGGAGGTGCGGGTCTTGAGCGTGGCGGCGGCGTCACAGACGCTGTTGGCCCAGCCCATCATGGGAGCGGCGAGCGTGGCGGTGCCCAGCATGCCGGCGTGGCGGGCCGCGCAGACGCGGATGTCGCGGTTGAGTGCGTCGGCGAGGGTTTGGGCAAAAACCGGGTCAGAGGCAACGCCGCCAACGATGGAAACAGGGCCCGTGGTTTGGGCGCCTTTTTCGCGCACCACTTTGGACATGGCCCAGCGCAGGTTGAGCGCAACCCCTTCGATGGCGGCGCGGCGCAGGGCGTTTTTGTCGTGGTGCAGGCTGAGGCCATGGAACGTTCCGCGCAGGGCAGAGTTGTCGACCGGGACACGTTCCCCAGCCAGCCAGGGCAGGAAGAACGGATCGTCATCTTGCGGCGTGCCGATGTCGGCAAAGCGGGTGTCTTTGGCGCCGTTGCCGGTGAGCTGGCAGACCCAATCAAGCGCGGAGCCGGCGTTTTCCTGGCTGGCGATCAGCAAGGGGCGATAGTTCAAGCCCGAAGTGATGGTGGCGTAGGAATGCGCCACCGAGAGGTGGCGGTTGGGAAAAAAACCGGCGATCCAGGCGGAAGTGGCCACGGAGATGTGCAGCGCGCCGTCGGCGACTTCGCCGGACCCCAGTGCTGAGGCCATGACATCTGAGGTGCCACCGAGAACTTTCACTGACGCATCCAAGCCAAGCTCTGCGGCGGCTTGGGGTGTGAGCGTTCCGACGATGCTGTCAGCCTGGGTGATGGGCGCAAGTTTGGCGCGCTCAATCCCGGTGAGGGCGCAGAGCGTGTCGGACCAGCCTTCGCGGCCTGTGCGACTGTCCATGACCCAGCTTAGGTTGGCGCTTTCGGGGCTGGTGGTCATTTCGCCGGTGGCGCGGTGCACCAGCCAGTCTTTCACATCCACCATCCAGCGGGTTTTGGCATAGATCTCCGGTTCCTGCTGCATGACCCAGAGCATCTTTGCGGTCGGGTCCATACCATTTTTGGCAGGCGCGCCATTGGCCAAGCGCAGCCATTTCAACAGGCGCGGCAGGTTATATCCGTGCACCTCCGGAAAGCCGCCGGTGAGTTTTTTGCCCAGAGGGGCGGCGCGTTTGTCCAGCCATGTCAGGCAAGGGCGCAAGGGGGTGCCATTGGCGTCAGCGCAGATCACGCCACAGAGCTGTGAAGAAAACACCAGCGCGGCGGCGCGTTTGGACAGATCCGGCACCTCTTGGCGTAGAGTGGCCAGCGCATGAGCCAGCGCCCCCCACCAATCTTCCGGGGATTGTTCGGCAATGCCGCCGGTCTTTAAAACCAGAGGATAGCTTTCGGTGACACGGGCCAAAACCGTGAGGGTGCTGTCGACAACGCCCACTTTCACGCCGGAGGTGCCAAAGTCGGCTGATATGACCAAATCGCCCTGTGTCACTCAGCTCACCTCAAAATTCTGTCGTCATAAAATAGTGCCTTTCGCAGGCAAAAACCCTGTCACTGGTGTGACATGGGGTCGGCAAGTTTGGCAAGGGGCGGAACACCTTAGGTTGGAGCGGCCAAGGCTTGTGCGAATAATTTCACATATTCCGGACCAACGGTGGACACGTCAAATTCCATGGCGTGGGCGGCGGCCCAGCTGGCCAATTGAGCGCGCTTGTCGGGAGCTCGTGCCAGCTTGATGAGTTTCCGCGACAGTGCGCCAGCGTCTCCCGGGGGCACCAGCAGGTCTTCGCCCGCACCGGTCATCACAGTGGCAAAGCCTTCGTTGGCGGCGGCGACCGGCAAAGTGCCAGCCGCCATGGCCTCGATCAGCACAAGGCCAAAGCTTTCGCCGTGCAGGGCTGGCGCGGCAAATATGTCAGCGGAGGCAATCAGGGCGCGGGCCTCGGCATTATTGGGCGGCGGTTGGAAAGTCACGCGATGCAGATTGGCCGCTTGCGCGCGCAGAGCGGTTTCTTCTTCGCCTTGCCCGGCGATGACCAATTCGGCGTTAGGGACAGCAGCGGCGACGGTGCGCCATGCGTCGAGCAGGACAGACACACCTTTGCGGGCTTCCAAGCGGCCCATGTAGACAACGCGGAACGTCTCAGAAGGTTTGTCGGCCTCGCCGGCTGCTCGCCACTTTGACAGGTCAATGGTGGGCGGCAGGATGGCAGGCAATGGGGTGGCACCGGCGGCCTCCCATTGGCGATACGGCGCCGTGGAGGGTACCACCACACGGCTGATCCGGCGGTTGAAGTAGTGGCCCACGCGGCGCAGGGCGGCGGACATTGGGTCAAAGCCTGCGTTCTCCGGCAGGGTCGCGTGGAAGGTGGCGATGCTGGGCAATTTGAGTGCGCGCCACATCTGCCACGGCAAAAGCGGGGTCCATGGCGTGTGAATGTGGATGACCTCCGCGCCCCAAGAGTGCAGCTCCGTCACGGCGGCTTTGATCTCTCCGCGAGTGGCGCGGCTGACTTCAAAACTGGTGCCATGGATTGACCATGGTCGGGAGCTGCCCACTGTCATGAGGCCGTCCTCGGTGTGATGTGGATCCCCGGGTGGGGCCACAATGCGCACCTCGTGGCCTTGGGTGCGGCACCAGGCGGCAAGATCCCGGATGTTGCTTTGCACTCCGCCAGGGCGGTCCATGGCGTAGGGTGTGAGTTGCACAATCTTCATGGGATGCTCCTCACGGGGCGGCGGAGGCTTGGCAGGTATCCGGCCTGATAGAGCTGCAAGAGCGTGGCGAGGCCAAGTGCAAACAAGGCTGGCAGAGTGGCGGCGAGCATGGGTGGCAGCACGCCATGAATGCCAAGCGCCCAGAAGACTTTCACGGAGACCACGGAGAGGTAACCGATGGTGGCGAGGGCCAAGAGTCTGAACGGCGCAAGGCGGCGGTCACGTATGCCGAGGCTGGCGAGGCTCACCCCAAGGAAGGCAAAAATGCCGGGCAAGAAGAGCGCCACTTTGCGCACCGCAAGCGCGGTGGCGGCGTCTGGTGCGGTGGGCGTGGTCGATGATGTGTCAGTAGCGACAACGGCGCGGGCGGCATCGTTGGGCAGGTAGTAGCCGTCGATGCCATACCAGCGCAGTTTTTCGAAAGACACATTGAGCGCTATGTCGAGTTTTGGCTCAAAGATTGGTGGCGTGTTGGCGGAGACGTCCCAAATTGTCACGTTTCTGAGGGTCCAAACGTTATGCAGGCCACGTGTGATGGCGGTCTCCGCATGTAGAATGTGGGTGAGCACAGGTTGGTCAAGGCCGTCAAACAACATCAGGTTGCTGAGTTGCGCATTTGCGCCGCGGGTGACGGTGGCGCGTATGGCGCGGGTGTCGGTCAGTATCCATTGGGTGCCCACATCCGTCTCGAAGTAGCGGTTGCCGTAGTCGCCCAAGTTGGCCGTGACCTGTGCCCGCACAGCTGCGGGGCGCAGCCAGTTTTCACCTGCCATTTGGACCGTTCCGAGCAACAGCCCGGTGATCATCAAGGCAGTCAGGCGCAGGCTTGGGCTGGCCCCAGCTGCGGCCAGCACCACGTCGTCCAGACGTTGGTGACGCAGCAAGGTCACGACGAAGCCCCCTGCGACACAGGCCATAGTCAAAAGGCGGGTAATGATGTCTGTGCTGCGATAGCCAATGTAGGGAAAGAGCACCTGCCACAGGCTGGCGTCGGTTGTCTCGGCGCGGGCGCGCACAGTGTCGAGCCAGTTGGCCAGATCGATGGTCAGGGCGACCACCAACAGGACAAACATCATAAACCCAATGGCGGCCAGATCACCGCGCACCATGGCGCGCACGGCGAGGCCTGTGTGGCGCCGCCAGCTCATGACCGGCCTCGGTGCGGAGTCATCAAGGCTTCGCCGCGCCAGAGTAGGTAGGCAAGTGGTGGGCCGAGGTAGAGGAGGGACGCGATGAGCAGAACGCTGGGCGTGGAAACCACGGCAGACCATTCTGCCAGAAGGGCGCGGCTGGCGACGTCGCAGGACATCATCAGAAGTGCGGCCAGCGGTAAGGCAGCGTGGCGCCACGGACCTGCGCCCCCCACCAACAATGCAGCAAGCGCCAAAAGGCCGGCCATGGGCACCATTAGGGCACGGGTGATGAGGCGGGTCAGCTGGGCTGGTTCATTTGAGTTGAGATCCAGCAACCGTTCGGCAGCCGTGCGGGTTGTGTCGGGTGCAGGCAGGGCGTCTGACAATTGAAAGGCAAAGCTGGCCTGTGTGGTGGTGAAACGGTTGAGAGGTCTGGTCTGATCGTTGGGGTAGGGCGCTTCGAGTACCGAGAGTGATTGAAGCGTGATGGTGTGGGTGTCTGCCGGGGCGGGGTCGGTGACCTGCCAATCCTGGGACCGCGCCACACGCCAATTGCCGGTCACGTTGGGTTGAAACACAAACAGCTGGCCGCGGGTTTGGGCGGCGCCTTGAGCGGGGTTGGCGATGAACGTGGTGTCGCGGATGGTTTGCACAGTGGGTTGGGAGCTGCCGTTTTTGATCTGGGACAGGACGTGATCTTTCTGCAGCTCGGCCAGCGCAAGGCGTTCGCCAAATTTGGCCATCGGCAGGATGAGACCGGCGTTTAGGAAGCTGAGCGCGCCGCCGAGGACGCCCAACGTCAGCACAAAGGCAATCACGCGGGCCCAATGGATGCCAGCGGTGGCAAGGATCACCAGCTCGCCACGATTGCGGGCGTCTTGGGTGGCAAAATAGGTGGCGATCAGCAGGCTCATGGCGAGGGCCAGGTCGAGGATTTCCGGGGTTTTGAAGCTGAGCAGGTGCAGCACGTCGCGGGCGGTGCCGCCGTAGCGCAGGGCGTGCTCCATGAGTGTGGTGAAGCTTTCGGCGAGAAAGATTGCCTCGATCACCAGGAGCAGTAGCAAAAGGCGCAGGACTAACGGCTTGCCCAGTACGCGCACAATTGGCAGCCTTGGTAGCGGCAGCGCAAATTTGTGAATGGTGCGGCGGTGTTGGCTCATATGGTGAGTGTCACTGTCAAAGCGGGGGCTGGCAAGCCTCTCACCATAGTTGGGCAAAGATGTGCAGCGCGGTGAGGCCGGCACCGGCGGCGATCCAGCTGTCGAGGCTGTCGAGCAAGCCACCTTGGCGCGGTAGGACTTGGGAGTAGTCTTTCACGCCCGCGATGCGCTTGTGGCGGGAGGCGGAGAGGTCGCCAACCACGGCTAGGACACCGACCAGGAGCGCGGTGAGCGCGGTGGGTAGGAGCGGCAGGCCGAGGATGGCGGCGGTTATGAGAGAGAGGGCCGCAAGCGAGGCAGCGCCGCCAAGCAAGCCTGTGATGGTCTTATTGGGGCTGAGGGTCGGGAAGGCTTTGGTGCGGCCCCACATGGCGCCGAAGAACAAAGCAAAACTGTCGAAGATCTCGACCATCAGATAGGTGGCCAATAGAACAGCCGCGAGAGCTGGGTTTATGGTGCCGGAGGCAAGCAGGCAGGCGGGAAGCACTGGGAAGACCAGCATGTCGAGCACCTGCATATTACGGCTGTCTGGTCCCTTGGGGATCATAATCAAACGGGCAAAGCAGAGCAGCCAGAGACCCAAAATGGCCACAGGGGCGATAGAAACCAACATCGACATCAGCGCCAGCATGCCGGAAGACAGACCAAAGGCAATGCTTGTGCTGCGCTCGCCGGTGCGGACATGTGCGACCTCATAACTGATACGTGCAGTGATGAGGGGCATGGCGATCAGCAGGGCCTTGGTGCCCAGCAAGAAGAGCACCGTCAACGCCGCGATCAGGGCGGTGGCTGTGCCGAGGATTTTGCAGAATTCAACAGCGTCTTTGCGGCGGGCAGGCATCAAAGCCAGCACACCAATGATACCAAATCCAAAGACGTAGATCGCGGCAATGGCAGCGGCCACTTGAACCAAAGTCAGGTCAGTCATTTGGCCTCGTGTTTGCGGATGATCCGCCGTTGGTGCCAGCGCAGAAGTGGTGAAATCAGGCTGCTGAGGCCGTTCAGGAGCAGCATCTGCGGACCCGGTGTGACCACCGGCTTTCCTGCCTCCATGCCTTTGATCAGCCGTCCAGCCACATCCACCGGCTGCCAAAGGCCACCACCTTCAGTGATCTCCTGTGTCGCGCTGGGCTTGGTGCGTTTTTCGGCCTCAAGCTGGGGGGTGTCGGTGTCGGGCGGATAGATCAGTGTCACCGAGATGTTGGTGTTTTCCAACTCCAGATGCAGGATCTCCGCCAACCCGCGCAGGGCAAATTTGGACGGCGCATAAGCGCCATAGCCATAGATGCCAAAAAACGCTGCGCCGGAGGCAATCAGGCCAAAGCGCCCGCCCCCTGCCGCAGCCATGGGGCCGCGCAGCACCTCGATAAAAGTGAGTGTGCCAAAATAGTTCACAGCCATATGGCGCTGGTGCAGCTCAAACCGTTGCTCTCTAAACAGGCCTGGTTCTGCAATGCCCGCGCTGGCGATGGCCATGTCGGGGGCACCAAGTTTGCGGACCGCTGTCTTGAGCGTCTCGACAAAGCTATCGCGATTGGCGACATCCACGGCAAACACCTCGACCTCTATGTCGGGGGCGGCCTCAAGAAGCGCCTCGCGTGTAGCCAGCAGTTTGCCAGCATCCCGGGCAAACAACGCGAGGCTGTAGCCTTTGATGGCCAACTCCCACGCCGCCGCAAAGCCAATGCCACTGGAGCCGCCGGTGATAAAGGCCGTGGGCATCAGGCGCCCTCATTGACAAAGCGCAACACCACATCATGTGCGTCGGTGTCTTCGATCTGTTCTGGCGGGTGCTTGAAAAGGAAAGCGCAGGCCTCAGAAATAGGGCCAGCCAGGCCGCGGTCACAGGCGATGCGGGCAAGGCGGATCGCCACCAGAGCTTCGGCAGCGGCGTTGGGGCTGTCTTCTACATCCAGGCGCACTTCGATGTTAGTGCGGGCGCCGCCAAACAAGCGGCCTTCGAGACGCACATAGGCCACTTTGCGGTCTTTCAGCCACGGCACGTAGTCAGACGGGCCGATGCGGATGTCGGTGTCGTCCAGACGTTGCTCCATGGCGGCTTGCACCGCTTCGGTTTTGCTTTCGCGCTTGTTTATGAGGCGGGCGTTTTCGCTCATGTTGAGGAAATCAGTGTTGCCACCGACGTTGAGCTGATAGGTGCGGTCAACTTCCACGCCGCGCATTTCTGCCAGATTGGCAAGGGTGCGGTGCAGGATGGTGGCGCCCAATTGTGCCTTGAAGTCATCCCCAAGGATCGGGACACCTGCCGCGCGAAATTTCTCCGCCCAGACCGGATGGGAGGCGATGAATACGGGAATGCCGTTTACAACAGCCACGCCTGCCTCCAGTGCGCATTCGACGTAAAATTCCACCGCTTGCTGCGAGCCAACCGGCAGGAAGATGATCATCACCTGGGCGCTCAACTCTTTGAGCTTTGCAACAATCTCTTCTTTTGTCAGGGCGTTAGCGTCAGAAAGGCGGAAGCTGCGGTCGGCCGGGTTGGCCAACATATGCGACGCAACCCCATCCAGATCTGGACCGCGTAACACAGGTCCGGTTTGCTCCGTTAAATCGGTGTGAAACCGTTCGGTGCAATTGGGGGCGGCAAAAGCTGCCTCGCCCAACGACTTTCCAACTTTGCGGCTGTCGACATCAAACCCGGCGACCAATTCCACGTCACCCGGCGTGTAGCCTGCTAGCTCTGGAAAGCTGACCCCAACGGCCTCGTCGCCTAAGGCACGGCAGTAGGACACGCCTTGGATCAGCGAGCTTGCACAATTGCCAACACCAACAATGACAGTGCGGATTGGGGAAGATACAGGGGCATTGGTCATTCGGTATAAGCTCCGCCGGAAACGGCAATGGTATGGGTCACATAAAGACCGGTTAGCGGGTCATTTGTATAGAGGCGCAGGCGCGTGACTTTGGGAAAGAGGCCGCTCTCGTCCACGTCTAAATACGCGTAGATCAAGCGGTAGTCGCGGTTGTTGATCCGGGCAAATATGGCGGCAGAAAATGGCCCGGTTTGGCGCAGTTCCAACTCTTGGGATTTTAACCCATTAAAGGTAAAGCGCAGAGCGTTAGGCGTGTCGGACTTGCGCCACCTTACACCAAAGCCAAAAGCACGTTCATACCACCGCAGCGGCATGACTTGCCCATTTTCCTGAAAGCGGCGCCAATAGACAGCCACAGGCGTGTCGGTGTCCAGATTGCCGGACGCGTCAAAATGCGCGGTGTAAACCACGGTGTTGGCATTGATGGTGCGTTGCAGGAAAAACAGCTGATGCAGATCGGCCGGATGGCGGAACTGCGGGTTCACATGAGGCAAGTGCGATGTTTTGGTAAGGGACTGAGGCGCAAGAGATGGCTTTGCTGATGCGCTAGTGGTGGTCAGGCACAAACATGCGAGGGCCAATGTCACGAAGGCCCAGACTCCGTTGAGGGACCGGCAAATGCCCGGCATGGTCCTGATGGCGTTCCCAGTCATGCCGCTATTCCGCGCTCAGCCGTTGTCGGGTGGCTGTGGCTGTGGTCAGCGCCACCGCTACAGCAGAAATCACCCGATCGATGTCGGCCTCGGAGTGGGCTGCGGAAATGAAAAAGCGGATGCGTGGCATGTCTTTGGGGATGCCAACGTGCACCACGGGGGGCGCGTAGATGCCTTGTTGCATCAACGCCTCGGCCACAAACACACAGTCATCCGGCGTTTCAAACAGGATGGGTACGACGGCTTCGCCAACGGCGGTGCCAGTGTTTAAACCGGCCGCAGCCGCCTTGCGCATGAAATACTGTGAGTTGGCGCGCAGTTTGGTCACACGTTCGGGTTCCTGGCGCAATAGGCGCAAGGCGGCATGGGCACTGGCGGTTGTGGCGGGGGGTAGGCCCACGGAATAGACAAAGCCCGGCAAGCAGAAGCGCATCCATTCGATCACATCGGCGTTGGCGGCGATGAAACCGCCAGAGGATGCAAAACTTTTGGATAAGGTGCCAATGGCGACGTCCACCCGTGTTGGGTCTTCGCCAAAATGCTCGCACAATCCACGTCCGGTTTCTCCCAAAACACCATAAGAGTGCGCCTCGTCCAGCAGGAGCCAGGCGTCATAGGCGTCTTTGAGGGCCAAAAGGCGGGGCAGATCGGTGATGTCGCCATCCATGGAGAACAGCCCGTCGGTGCAGATCAACACCCGACCATAGTCTGCGCGATGTGTGTGCAGCAGGCGTTCCAGGTCGTCGAGATCGTTGTGGGCGTAGGTTTCCATGCGGGCTTTCACACCGCGCGCGCCCACCATGATGGAATTGTGCGAGA
>NZ_CAJXIV010000068.1 GCF_913054185.1 uncultured Shimia sp. | reverse complement strand
GTCTTTTCATTGGCCAAACGGAACAGGTTCTGGTTTGGAATGATGATCAGCGTGTCGACCATCTTCTGCAGTTGTTCCACGCCCTCCTCAGCCTGGCGCATACGTTTCGCGCCTTCGAACTGGAATGGTTTGGTCACAACACCCACGGTCAGAACACCCAGTTCACGCGCTGCCTGCGCAATGATTGGGGCCGCACCTGTTCCGGTGCCTCCACCCATACCCGCGGTGATAAAGCACATGTGTGCGCCAGCAAGGTGATCCACGATCTGCTCGATGCTTTCTTCGGCAGCGGCAGCACCCACGGTTGCGCGCGCCCCAGCGCCCAGACCTTCGGTGACCTTCACGCCCAATTGCACGCGGCTGTCAGATTTGCTCTGCTGAAGCGCTTGCGCGTCGGTGTTCGCAACCACGAACTCCACGCCTTCAAGCTCTTTGTCGATCATGTTGTTGACCGCGTTGCCGCCTGCTCCGCCAACACCAAATACGGTGATGCGGGGCTTCAGATCACCCTCGTCGGGCATCGTCAGATTCAATGTCATAGAACTGTCCGCCTGTTGTTTACCCGCCACAGCGGGCTATTTTCTGCCTACTCAGCTCCATTATTAAACAGGGTTTGCAGAATCGTCATCCCAAAAAGCGCATTTCGCCACAAAATATGGGGTAAAAATGTAAAAACTAGCGGCATCTTGCCGAAACCGCCATATTTTGCGGGGCAAGACAAGTGTCACACAACACTACACAACCACCCAGGGCACAATTGCACCACAGGAGTTTGCTATATTCATGTTTGGAGACCACTGCTCGGCGCTCCGGACCCGCGTATTGATCGCGGTTATCCAGAACTTAACCAAGGCTTAATCAGAGGTCACCCCCAAAAACGCGACTGCGCCCCCTTTCTCACCAATTCTCTTTGAACCACCGAACCGCTTTGCCAAAAGGCCGCGTATTGTAGCGATCCACCGGCAGATCGAAGTCCCACCATTCGTCCTGCGGATGTGTTGCGAACAGGCACATGCCCACAGTTGCGGCAAAGCCCGGCCCAGTGGCCGCTTGCGGCAAACCATGCACGCGCATCGGGCGACCAAGGCGGACCTGTTGGCCCAAAATCTTGGAAGCCAGCCCATCCAGTCCTGGAATTTGGCTGCCGCCCCCGGTCAGCACAATCTGCTGGCTTGGCAAGTGTTCAAATCCAGCCGCATCCAGACGCGCACGCACCTCTTCAAGAATTTCTTCAACCCGCGGACGCATAATCCCGATCAGCTCAGCACGGCTCACGGTGCGCCGGTCATGCTCCCAGTCACCGGTATCTCCTGCGAGTTCAATCATGTCGCGGTCGTCCATGCCAGTGGCCACAACGCCACCATAGAACGTTTTGATGCGCTCAGCTGTGGAGGTTGGCACCTGTAGCCCCATGGAGATGTCGCCGGTGACGTGGTCGCCGCCCATGCGTACCGTGTCCGCAAAAATCATGTGTTTCTTCATGAAGATCGACAAGCTGGTGGCACCGCCCCCCATGTCAATACAGGCCGCGCCCAATTCTTGCTCGTCTTCCACCAACGCAGACATGCCCGACACGTAAGCCGAAGAGGCAATGCCCGCGAGTTCCAGATCACAGCGGCGGATACAATGCACGAGGTTCTGTACCGCCGCCTTATCCACCGTCAGAAGATGTAAATCTGTTGTCAGCGTCTGGCCCACTTGCCCACGCGGGTCACCTAGACCGGAGCGATGATCCAGCGCAAAATTCACAGGTTGCGCGTGCAGCACTTCGCGGTCCGCGCCGTAGTCCGGCACATCACAGGCCGCCAGCACACGGGCAACATCCTGATCGTCAACCGTGTGGCCCTCCAGATCAATCTGACCATCCAAACCATAAGAACGCGGCTCCGCACCGGAGAAACAGGCAATCACGTGATCGACACGGATCTTCGCCATCTTCTGCGCCGCTTGCACCACCGTGCGAATGGCACGTTCGGTTTCTTGCATGGTGTCAATTTCGCCAAACTTCACACCACGGGACATGATGGTATTGGCGCCGATCACCCGGTAACCGGATTGGCCTGCCATCGAGCCAATGCCTTCGACACTGGCCAAACGGTCGGTGCCGTCAAAGCGCAACACCAGACAGGCGATCTTGGAGGTCCCCACATCCAACACCGCAATCACACCACGCTGCATTGCTGCTTTGCGCATTGCACGCATAGCGCGCTGGCTCTGGTAAAGCTCTGTCATTGTCCCACTGTCCCTGTCGTCATCTGGCTTGCTTGCCACCAGGCGTCTACGGCCTGTTCTGTTAGTTGTACCGTCGGCCGGTGCGCCAGGCGCATATCGACCACTTTTACATCTCGCTCCAAAAGCTCTTCAGCGTTGTTGAGCGCGACCACACGGTCCAGCGCCTCAACCGCTCCCTGCTCTGGCAATTTGATCCGCTGCCCACGATCCAACACCAAGTCCCAGCGCCGCTCGCCAACACGGACAAGCCCAATCACCCGTGAAGCCAATGGGGCTGCGGCGGAGAACAGGCGCAGCGCTTCTGGCACATGCAGCTCAGCCCCTTCGCCTGCAATCAGCGGCATACGTGGATGCGCGACACGCGAAATGGCGGGACCGGTTACATGGCCTTCAGGATCAACAAGGGTCAGCCCCTCGTGCGTGCGCCACACCACAACCGGCGTGCGTTCGGCAATGTTGAGCTGCAAAATACCGCCAGGTCGTACACGTACTGCCACGCTGGCAATCGCAGGCAATTCTTCAACCCGTTCACGGATCGCTGGCAAATCAAGATCAAACGAACTGGTCGGGAAGCTTAAGGACAGGATCTCGCGAATGTCCTCTGACGTGCCCTGTGAGGCCCCATCCACGGTCATGGCCGACACCATAAATTCCGGGCGGGTCGCAATCTCCCGACGCAGATCACTCACTGCCAGATTCAGGCTTTCGCGCCGATCTTCATCTGAGAACCAGATCGCCGTGCTGCCTGCCACAACGGCAAACGGCACCACCACCCGCAGAAACAGACGGAACAGCGGTGTCAGCATCAGCCGCTCGAAACGATACCCCCAACGTGAGGGCGCATTATCGCGGCGGCTCCTCGTCAGCGATCGCATGAGGCGTCCTCCACCATCCAGACACAGAAGTCAGAGAACGAAATGTCATAATGCGCGGCCTGCTCCGGGCTGAGCGAAGTTGGCGTCATACCCGGCTGGGTGTTCACTTCCAGAATGATCAACCCGTCGAGCCCGCGGCTTTCATCCCAGCGAAAATCGGTGCGAGAGACACCGCGGCAGCCAAGCGCGTCATGCGCACGTACAGCGTAGTCCAAACAAACGTCGGTTATCTCTTGGGGAATATTGGCAGGCATCTCGTGACGCGAGCCGCCCTCAGCGTATTTGGCCTCATAATCATACCAGCCATCGGTGATGATATCAGTCACACCAAGTGCCCGATCACCCATCACGGTGGTTGTCATCTCGCGGCCTGGCGCAAAGGTTTCAACCATCACCTCATCCGGCATGGTCTCCGCCAGTTGCGGCGGTGTGTTGGCACCCTCGTTGACAATATAGATGCCAACAGAGCTGCCTTCATTATTGGGTTTCACCACATAAGGCGGCGCCATCACATGGCGCTCAGAGACTTCTGCCTTGTTCGCAAGGACACTTTCCACAACAGGCAGGCCTGCCCGTTTGAACACATCTTTAGACCGCTGCTTGTCCATCGCCAATGCCGAAGCCAGCACACCAGAGTGCGTGTACGGAATCCGCAGCCATTCGAGCAGACCTTGCACACAGCCATCTTCGCCCCAGCGACCATGCAGAGCGTTGAACACAACATCCGGTTTGATCTCGTGCAAACGCGCAACCAGATCGGGGCCTGCATCGACCTCAACCACGTCCAATCCTGCGTCCCGAAGGGCAGCGGCGCATTCACGCCCTGACGACAGTGACACCTCTCGTTCTGCGGAGGGGCCGCCCATCAATACTGCCACCTTGGGGGTTGCCTGCTCTGACAGTCCCACTGTGCCTCAATGTCCCGGGCCATTTTTGGCCCTGTTCATATACAAGCCCTATTGGACTCATTTATCACAGCCACGTTGGACTGCTCTTTATATACATCAGGCACGGAATGCCTGCTCGGGGTGGGCACATGGCCCTGCGCTCAATTGGGTCTTGGACCCTGAAGTCGGGCTTTGCGCCCTTGTTTTATTAGTCTTCTCAGTTCTTGGTTAATGACCGTTTAACGGGTCCAAACTGAGGCATCAATCCGCCGCCGGTTCACCGACGCGCATGATTTCCCACTGTAGGTCTATTCCGCTGTTTTGGAAAACCCTTTTTCGGACTTCCTCACCAAGATTTTCCAAATCTGCGGCAGTTGCGTCACCGGTGTTGATCATGAAGTTTGAGTGCATCTCGCTCATCTGCGCGCCACCAACACGTGCACCACGCATGCCTGCGTCGTCAATCACCTTCCAGGCCTTCAGATCATGCACGTCATCCGCCTTCCCGGTAGAAGAAAACCCGGCCGGATTGCGGAACGTGCTGCCCGCACTGCGGTCTTTGGTGGGCTGCGATGCGTCACGTTTGGCCAGTTGATCTTCCATGCGCTGCGCCAGTTCCTCCGGATCACCAGAGGGACCTTCTAGGACTGCTTCCACAATCACCCATCCTTCGGGCAAATCGGTCTGACGGTATTGGAAGTTCAGTTCGTCCGACGTCAGGGTCACAACCTCGCCTGCCCGGGTGACCGCTGTGGCCTCGACAAACACATCCGCCGTGTAACTGCCATAACAACCCGCGTTCATACGCACCGCCCCACCAATGGCGCCGGGGATGGTCCGCAAGAAAGTCAGATCCACACCCGCCTGCGCCGCTTTGCGCGCCACATGTGCATCCAGCGCGGCCACGCCGGCCCGCACGCGATTGCCTTCAATCTCTATGTGGTTAAACCCGCGCCCCATCCGGATCACCACAGCCCGCAAGCCACCATCGCGCACAATCAAATTGGAGCCAACGCCCATTGGAAACACAGCGACATCCGCAGGCAACGCCTTCAAAAATGCTGCCAGATCGTCCACATCCGCAGGCTGAAACAGGTGGTCCGCCGGTCCCCCAACCCGCAGCCACGTCAATCCGGACAACTCTTTGTCTTCGGTCAGCTTTCCTCGCGGTATGGGCAATGTGGTCATGAGATGTCCTTGAAATCAAAAGGCCTGTTGCGCACCGATACCGAAGCGCTCCTTAGGCGGCAAGCGTTTCAGTGGGGCTACCGGCGGCTCCCGATCGCTTTGCCAATCATAAACAGCGCCCCCCCCAATGCCATGCTGCCTGAAACGCCAAAAAAGAGCCATGGGCGGTATCCCTGAAGGATGGTCAACTTTTCCTGAGAAGCGGGCGTCACAACCACGTTGAGCGTGACCTCCAGCGTCAACAGCACCACAACAAGACAGCCAATCAACAAGCTCGCTCGCATCATCAGATCGCGGCGCAGCTTATAACCGGTAATCAACCCATAGAGCGGAAGGATCATTGTCGCAAACCAGATCAGCGCGTTCAAGGCGAGGGTGAAATCAAGGATCACTTGGCGTCTCCATCCCTGTCACACGTTTGATCCAGCGCCACAGATACACCACCGGCCACCGCATGATCCACGCCCCCATACACAACAACACCAGCGCAAGCCAAATACTGTTCTGAATCGCGACGCCAATCAGTATCGGAATGCCAATCGCGATCATCCCATAGGCAAACTTCCAGTGATGGTCTTTGGATGGAAACATCGCCCGCAAATTGGCAACGATGAGCCAGACAAAAGCTGCTGTGATCGAAATGGTCATGCATCGCCCTCCGGCTCATGGTGCTCCGCAGGCAGACCAAGCGCTTTGCGGCCAAAATACAAAAGAGGACGCCGGAACATCGACACGAAGCCAAACAGGGCTGCCAATCCCAGCAAGGCGCCGTGCTCATAAAAGATCACACCAATCAGCACTGGCGCGGCGATCAGCAAGGCCACTCCCGGCACGTATTGCCTGCGCATCGGCAAAGCCGCCACCACGGCTGACGCCAACACCCAAAAGCAGGCAAGGATCAAAGAAAGGCTCACGTCACATATCCCGGCTAGGTCAGTCGCGCGCAGCCTACCGCGCGCGGCGCATTTGACAAGGACTTAGCCCAGATGGCCCGGCAAAGCATTGGCCCACGCGCTGATCGAGCCGGCGCCAAGGCACACAACAATGTCACCCGGCCTGGCTGTCTCTTTCAGAAGCGCCACAAGGTCCGCCTCTTCTGAGATTGCTTTCGCGTGCCGGTGCCCGTGGGCGACCAAACCCTTAATCAGATCATCCCGCCCCGCGCCCTCAATGGGCGCCTCTCCAGCCGCGAAGACATCGGCAATGCCAACCACATCTGCTTCGTTGAAGCAGGTGCAAAAGTCTTCGAACAGCGAGTGCAAACGTGAATACCGGTGCGGCTGATGCACGGCAATCACCCGTCCACCGCTGTCGCCCAACGCCTGACGCGCGGCTTTCAATACTGCGGCAATCTCCACCGGATGGTGGCCGTAATCGTCAATCACAGGCACTCCGCCCATAACTTCGCCAACTTTGGTGAAACGGCGGTTCACCCCGCCAAAGGCCGCAAGACCGGCGCGAATTTCGTCAAGCTTCATGCCCAGATGCCGCGAAATGGCCACAGCGGACAATGCGTTGGAGACGTTGTGATCCCCCGGCATCGGCAAGGTACAGCCCTCGATCACCACATCTTCCGCCTGCAACTGAACGTCAAAATGCGCGACACCAGCTTTGTATGTCAGGTTCACCGCCCGCACATCAGCTTGGGCATTAAAGCCAAATGTCACCACGCGTCGGTCAGTAATCTTGCCAACAAGCGTCTGCACATCCGGATCATCGGTACAGCACACCGCCAGACCATAGAACGGAATGTTGGACACAAAGTCATAGAAGCCTTTGTGCAGCGCCTCTTCGGTGCCCCAGTGCTCCATGTGCTCCGGGTCGATATTGGTCACAATTGCAATGGTCGCGGGCAGTCGGTTAAACGTGCCGTCGCTTTCATCAGCTTCCACAACCATCCACTCGCCTTCGCCAACACGCGCGTTGGAGCCATAGGCGTGGATGATGCCACCATTGATCACTGTCGGGTCAAATTTGCCATGATCCAGCAGCGCCGCCACCATGGTTGTTGTCGTGGTTTTGCCATGTGTGCCTGCCACGGCGATGTTGGACTTCAGACGCATCAGTTCCGCCAGCATCTCGGCCCGGCGCACGACAGGCAGGCCTTTCAGGCGCGCCTCGTCCAGCTCCGGATTGCCCGGTTTGATGGCTGAGGAAATCACCACCACTTCGGCATTTGCAAGGTTCTCGGCCCGCTGACCTTCAAAGATCTTCGCGCCCATACTTGCCAGTCGCTCAGTGATCTTGGTCGTTTTTAGATCAGAGCCCTGTACCGAGTATCCATGGTTCAGCAGCACCTCGGCAATGCCGGACATGCCGATACCGCCAATGCCCACAAAATGGATTGCGCCCACGTCACCGGGAAGTTTGGTTGCTGCGTTCATATTATTGGTCCTTCTTGGCCAGCTCTTCGACCAGCGCCACAAGGGTCTCGGTCGCGTCCGGCTTGCCCGCCGACAAAGCTGCAGTGGCCATCTGTGTGGCCCCGGCCGCATTGGACAGGATGGTTGTGATGTTTTCAGTCAATGTCTCTTGGGTCAGCAGGCTTTCCGGGATCACAATTGCGCCCCCTGCCTCTGCCACCCCACGCGCATTGGCGGTCTGATGGTCGCCCGCTGCCGCAGCAAAAGGCACCAGAATAGAAGGCCGTCCAATAATGCTGATGTCGGCCACAGAGCTTGCGCCGGAACGGGAAATCACCAGTTGCGCCTCGCTCATGCGCGACGGCACGTCTTGGAAGAACGGCTGCACGTCCGCAGAAATGCCTTGCTCTTCATAAAACGCCGTCACCCGCTCATGGTCTTCGCCGCGTGCCTGATGGCTCACCCGCAGGTTCTTCAAAATTTCAGGGGGCAGATGCGCAATCGCGCTTGGCACCACATCGCTCAAAATCCGTGCGCCTTGCGAGCCGCCAATCACCAGCAACGACATCGGATAATCGCCCGGCGCAATATAACCCGCCCCCGCGCGATCCATCACCGCTTTGCGCACTGGGTTGCCCACCGGCACGCCCTCAACACCTTCAGGAAGGTCGGTGGGCCATGTGCCACAGGCGACCGCGTCAACTTTTGGGGCAAACACCTGATTGACCCGCCCCAAAATGCCGTTCTGCTCATGGATCATGCGCGGCAGTTTCATCAACCACGCCGCGCCCATGGCCGGAATGGTCGGATAGCCACCAAAACCGACAACCACATCAGGCCGGTCTTTGCGCATCTTGGACATTGCGCCCAGCACGCCACCCAAAATCTTGAACGGCACCGCCAGTTTGGCCACCGCACCGCCGCGGGCAAACGTCGCCGAGTTCATTTCTTCGATCTCAACCGTATGCGGGAACCCACCGGTGTAGCGCGCACCACGCGCATCGGTGGAGAGCTTCACCCGCCAGCCTTTGCGCAGCATGACCTCAGCCAACGCCTGCGCAGGAAACATATGGCCACCGGTTCCTCCGGCAGCGATCACTAAGAGAGGCTGTTTGCTCATCGCACCCACCTGTTACCGGGTTTGACCCCGTAAAATATCACTGATTTCGCCCTGTGGACGCGAGCGGGTAAACGCCAAAATCATGCCAACTGCAATCCCCCCTGCAATCAGGGACGAGCCGCCGTAGCTGACAAATGGCAAAGTCATGCCTTTAGAAGGCAATAGCCGCACCGCTACCCCCATATTGACCAGCGCTTGTACGCCGAAGATCGCCACAAGACCGGTGCCGGCAAGGCGAATAAACGGGTCGCGCTCTCGCATGAGTCGGAAATACGAGCGCAAAACAATGGTTGCATAGAGGATCATGATCGCAAACACGAGGATCAGACCATACTCTTCTGCGGCCACGGAAATGATGAAATCCGTATGCGCATCGGGCAGCGACCATTTCACCTGCCCCTCGCCCACGCCAACCCCAAACAACCCACCTTCGCGGATCGCCTCGGTCGCGTAACCTATCTGGGTGGTCGGATCGACGGAGCGGTCCAGAAAGCCATCAATCCGACGGGCAAAGTGCTCAGAGTTGTTGTAGGCAAAATTGGCCACCGGAATGAGCGACAGGCAAATGCCACCAATCAGCAGCATCGGCGCGCCAGACACAAAATACATCACGCTCCAGCCAAACAGGATCAGGCAGGCTTGGCCAAAATCCGGCTGCATGGCGAGCATGAAGACAATGGTCATCATCAACAGGAACGACCAACGCCGCCCGGGCGGGCCATTGATCTCTTCATTGGCGGCCATCAACCAGGCCGCGACAACCACAAAACCGGGCTTGAGAAACTCGGAGGGTTGCAAGGAGGCAAACCCAAGCGAATACCACCGCGTTGCCCCTTTGCCAAAATCGGTGCCAAACACCGGCAACAGCGCCAATGCCACCATGGTCACGACAAAGCCCATCACCGCCAACCGGCGCACCAGCTGCGGTGACATCATCGAGGTCAGCACCATGGCCAGCAAAGCTGCACCGCCAAAAATCACTTGTTTCTGCACATAATGAAACGGCGCAAAGCCATTTTTGGCCGCCAAGGGCGGACTTGCCGCCATGCCCAGCATCAAGCCAATCAAAAACAACATGACAATGGACGCCATCGTCCATTTGTCCAAGGTCTGCCACCACTTGGGGAGCACGGGCTCACGCGCCTGCGAAGGCAACGCGCCATACACCATCTCTGTCATCGGGAACCGCCGATCTCTGCCTCAAAACGCCCGTTTTCCGGGTCTGAGTGAAACTCTAACACCCAAATCCTTTTAAGAAAAGTAAAGAGAACCCCCGGCGGCATATTCACGCCCAACCGTGTCGCCCATAACCACCGAACCTTCCCCCCTTGACGCAGGCCGCCGCTTCAGGCACCTCGCGATCATGACTTGGGACACCATAATATTAGGCGCAGGTGCTGCTGGCATGATGTGCGCAACGCAAACCGGCGGGCGCACGCTGGTGCTCGATCACGCCAAAGCGCCGGGTGAGAAAATTCG
Organism: uncultured Shimia sp.; assembly: GCF_913054185.1. Classification (GTDB taxonomy): domain Bacteria; phylum Pseudomonadota; class Alphaproteobacteria; order Rhodobacterales; family Rhodobacteraceae; genus Shimia. The sequence goes on along the minus strand of NZ_CAJXIV010000068.1, from coordinate 12,047 downwards.
TATTTCTGGCGGCGGGCGCTGCAATTTCACCAATATGTACGCCGGTCCCGAAAACTTCCTGTCCGGCAATCCGCACTTCTGCAAATCCGCGCTCAGCCGCTATACGCAGTGGGACTTCCTCGACATGGTGGCGCGCCACGGCATTGCCTATCATGAGAAAACCCTCGGTCAGCTGTTCTGTGACAACAGTGCCAAAGACATCATCGCCATGCTGCGCACAGAGATGACACAGGCGGGTGCTGAACTCTGGCTGGAAACGCAGATCACTGCTGTGGAGCATGACGGGACACATTTCACCGTCACACTTGAAAAATCCGACCGCCGCGAAACTCTTTCCTGCGGCAACCTTGTGCTCGCCACAGGTGGCAAATCCATCCCCAAGATGGGCGCCACTGGACTTGCTTACGACATAGCGCGCCAATTTGACCTGAAAGTCACCGACACCCGTGCGGGCCTTGTGCCATTCACCTTCTCGGATGGCCGTTTCAAAGCCATCTCTGGCGTGGCGCATCCGGTCCGCGCCACTGCCAACGGCACCGCATTTGACGAGGCTATGCTGTTCACCCACCGCGGCCTCTCCGGTCCGGCAATGCTGCAAATCAGCTCCTACTGGCAAGAAAGCCAGCCGATCCACATCAACCTCTTCCCGGAAAGTGATCCGTTTGAGGAACTGAGAACACGCCGCCAAGCCCAGGGCCGCCGCAACCTCACCACCGAACTGGCCACGCTTTTACCGAGCCGTTTGGTCGAGCATTTGGCAGGCGAAATGGACCTCTCCGGCAATCTGGCGGATCAGTCCGACGTGGCTCTCCGCGCGCTGTGTGACGCATTAAAAAACTGGGACATGGTGCCCACCGGCACCGAAGGCTACCGCACCGCCGAAGTCACCCTGGGTGGCATCGATACCGACGGCTTGTCGTCCAAAACCATGGAAGCCAAATCCGTTCCCGGCCTCTATGTGATCGGCGAAGCTGCCGACGTCACAGGCTGGCTTGGCGGCTTCAACTTCCAATGGGCTTGGTCATCAGGATGGGCCGCTGGACAAGCGATTGCCAAGCGGCCCAAGATCTAATCTCTAAAACGTGTTAGTGGTGGTTGCCCGCCTTGCCAAACTCGCTTGTCAGCCGGGTGCGAAGCTTCTTCGCCGCGCCTTTCAGCGCCGCCTGAATATCCGCTGCCTCGTGGTGCGCAGACAATGGCCCTTTGCCACGTGGACGCGCCTCCATGGTGCACAAAATATGATCCGGCCCATGTTTGTCCGCGTTCTGATCTTTCAGATGCACTTCCACCCGTGTGAGACGCTCGCTCATGTGCTGCAGATCGTTGGAAACGGCCAGTTCAGCCACCTCGATCACACGCTCGTCACCATGAATGAAGTTGTCGGTATTCACCTGAATTTGCATCGTCAGATCCTTTCATCGTTACACTACAGACCTATGCGTGGCCGAGTGATTTACAAGGAGCAAGCTCTTCTTTTCCTTGCCTGAATTCAGGATAGCTAGGCTACTTTCCGCCCACTTTGATATCAGTCAAACCGCCTCAACAGAGACGTTGCCGCCGCCCTTAACTGAGCGCCTCCGCAACACAATTGGCAAAATCCTCGCCCCGTTTTTCAAAGCTGTTGTACTGATCAAAACTCGCGGCCGCAGGCGCAAGCAACACCGTATCACCCACCTCTGCTTCTGCTGCCGCCTTGGCCACAGCTGTCACCATATCGGTACAGATCTCCGCCTCAATGCCCTTGAGTTGCATGGCAAAACTCGCAGCTTCACGCCCAATCACATAAGCTTTCTTTACGCCTCCGGCACTCTCTGCCAGGTTGCCAAGCCCACCCTCTTTCTCCAAACCCCCACAAATCCAGCGGATGTTCTTGAAAGCCGACAGCGCGTTCTTGGCCGCATCAACATTGGTGGCCTTGCTGTCATTCACAAAGGTCACGCCATCTTTCTCAGCAATGATTTGACTGCGGTGAGGCAAGCCACCAAAGGAGGCAAACCCGGCCTCAATCACCCGAGGCGCCAACCCCAATGCGCGACACACGGCATAAGCGGCGCAGGCGTTTTGATGGTTGTGCGTGCCCGGCAGGCCTTTGATGGCGCGCAGGTCAATCGAGCCCGCCTGACGGCCCTTGCGATACTCACTCAAATACCCTTTGCGGGCAAAAACATTCCACCCCGCGCCGGTCAGCTTGCGCTCGGTTGAGACACGCATCACACGGTCATCTGCAGCGCCTTCTGAAAGCTGCCCCGCCAGATACTTGCCCTCTATCTCGTCCACGCCAATCACAGCGCGATCCGGCCCACCTTCGGCAAACAAGCGGCGCTTGGCGGCAAAATAGCCGCCCATACCCGCGTGACGATCCAAGTGATCCGGGCTCAGGTTGGTGAACACCGCAATGTCCGGCGTCAGGCTGCGTGCCAAGTCGGTTTGATAGCTCGACAGCTCCAACACCACCACGTCGCCGTCTTCCGCCGGGTCAATATCGAGCACCCCGCGACCAATATTGCCCGCAAGCTGTGTGCGCCGTCCCGCCTCGCTCAACACATGATGGATCAAGGCAGAGGTGGTGGATTTGCCGTTGGAGCCTGTCACCGCCACCACCTTGGGCATGGTTTCAAAACTGTCCCACTGCCGCGTGGCAAAAGAGCGGAAGAACAAACCGATGTCGTTGTCCACAGGAACACCTGCGTCCAAAGCGGCCGCAACCACGGGATTTGGCTCAGGATACAGATGCGGAATGCCCGGCGACACGATCAGGCTGGCAATGTCGTCAAACGCCCCCTGTCGGGAGAGATCACGACAGGTGAAACCTTCACCCTCCGCTGCTTCCCGCGCGGTTGGGTTGTCGTCCCAGCACACGGCTTCTGCGCCGCCTTCACGTAAGGCCCTAGCCGTGGCCAGCCCGGACCGGCCCAAACCCAAAACGGCCACCTTTGCGCCGTGAAATCCCTGCACTGGAATCATCTTTGATTTACCACCTTCAGTGTCACCAATTTCATCTAAGCCAGAACCGCCTCAAATACAGGTACTATTGTCTACTTTTTTCCAAATTGAGCCTGCGTCGCAACTGCGCGACCTCACGCTTTGCCACCTTCAACTCTTCAGCCACCTCGGAGAATGTTTGCGCAATCCCCTGTACTGAGTCAGAGGTGAAAAGGTCTTGCTGTGCCGGCGGTGGCCCCACCAAGTCGCGATCAGGAAACTCAATGCCCCATGTCTCTCGGAAATATCTGTAGGTTTCTTCGCAACGCTCACGCAACTGTGCGACGCTGGCGGCCTCCAACCGTAGTTTAGGCCCGCGAATATGTTGCAGTCGAGAGCCGTTCATAACACGGCTCGAATTGTCATTTTGGATGTCTGACAATGCATCAGCAATTAACAACCCTGCGCCGGAAAGTGATTGGTTTGCACTTACCGTGTCAATTCCACTACCTAATGCGGAAAGGCCTGTAGCACTCCAAAAGCTCTCCATTATGTCAGTTTTGCTCGGCAAATCCCCCGGAAACATCAGTAACTTGAGATTGTCAGAACCAAAAACCGCTCGATACGCTTCAATTATGTCAGGCGCCGGAGACACGGGCATGTTTTCCAACGGAGCATTCAGCCTCCTATCACCGCGCTTTATGCCGTGAAACAACCGACTGATCATCAACAAAAGCGGGTCACGAACATAAAAAATGACGTCTACACGCTTTGCAAATTCCAATAAATATTCCCGCAACGTGTGCAGCCCGCGTCTGTCTTGGTACAACTGCACCAGGTGTTCAGAACTCAATATCAAAAGCCGCGGCTTTGTTGCGCGGAACTCAGCCTCAAACAAACGCTGGCTCTCCAAGTTGCGCGCAATAACTTCAGCCCGAGTTATTTTGTGCTTTGTCACCTGACGAAGACGCATTGGATCGCTGGAGCACAGAGTTGCCAAGAACCGGTGATTGGCGGCCAAGGATGGATACAGCACCCCAGAGGACACCAATTGTGGCGCCGCGCGCCTAAGAGTTCGCTGAATTGTTGTACTGGCCGTTTTGGGCGGCCCTATATGGAGAATGCAACGGTCGGCTTTGTACTCTTCAAAATCACTAGAACCCATTTTACCAATCCAAAAACTATCTAAAAATCCCCTTATCGCAGTTTCAGCGTCGCCAGTCCAATCATTGCTAGGATCACCGCAATAATCCAGAATCGGATCACAATCTGCGGTTCGGACCAGCCCTTTTTCTCGTAGTGGTGATGGATCGGCGCCATCAGGAACACGCGTTTGCCGGTGCGTTTGAAATAGAGCACCTGAATGATGACGCTAAGCGCCTCCACCACAAACAGACCGCCAATGATGCCAAGAACCAGCTCATGTTTGGTGGATACCGCAATCGCGCCAATTGCGCCGCCCAGAGCTAGCGACCCTGTGTCGCCCATAAACACCGCAGCAGGCGGCGCGTTGTACCACAGGAAACCAAGTCCGCCGCCAATTAGCCCAGCCACAAAGATCAGGATCTCCCCGGTGCCCGGCACGTAATGCACATCCAGATATTGGGTAAAGTCGACCCGCCCCACCGCATAGGCAATCACACCCAGCGCACCGGCGGCAATCATCACCGGCATGATCGCCAGCCCATCTAGGCCATCAGTCAGGTTTACCGCATTGGCCGCGCCCACCACCACAAACATCGCAAACGGGATATAAGCCCAACTCAGGTTGATCAGCACTGCTTTGAAAACGGGCACCGCTAGCTGCAATTGCAGCGTCTCAGGCTGCAGATAGGTGGCCCAAACCCCGGCAACCCCCGCAATCAAGAAGCCCAACAGCAGTCGGATTTTTCCAGAAACCCCTTTGGTGTTTTGCTTGGAAACTTTGGCGTAATCGTCGGCAAACCCAATCAGCCCGTAGGCCAGCGTCACAAACAGCACCAACCAGACAAAGCCATTGTCCCACCGTGCCCAAAGCAAGGTGGAGGTCACCAGTGCGCCGACAATCAGCAGACCACCCATGGTTGGCGTGCCGGCTTTCACAAAGTGCCCCTCAGGACCATCATCACGAATGGGTTGGCCTTTGCCTTGCTTGCGACGCAGCACGTCAATCAACGGCCGCCCAAACAGGAAACCAAAGATCAGCGCTGTCATAAACGCGCCGCCAGCCCGGAAGGTGATGTAGCGAAACAGGTTGAAAAAATCACCGCCATCCGACAGCTCGGCCAGCCAATAAAACATTACACGTCCTCATTCTTGGATTGCGGGGCGGGATGACCCAGTTTGCGAATGGCGTCAACCACCTTGCCCAGTGCCATCGACAGGCTGCCTTTGATCATGACCACGTCGCCAGCATCCACAAGCCGGCGCACGTCCTTCACAATATCAGTGCTTGTTTCGGCCCACAGCCCCTGTTTTTCCTCGGGCAGCGCGTCGTGCAGACGCTGCATCATCGGTCCCACACAATGCACCACATCGATGTCACCCATCGCAGGATGACTGGCCATATCCGCGTGCATGGCACTCTCTTGCGGCCCCAACTCTTTCATATCACCAACAAAGGCAATCCGTCGTCCTTTGCCAATGCGGCCCACACCGTCCGTGGGTTGTGCCGCAGCCAACACCTCGAGTGCCGCGCCTAAGCTGGTCGGGTTGGCATTGTAAGCTTCGTCAATCAACTCGAGCGTGCGCTCAATTTCGACAGGGTCAAGGTAGATTGTCTCACGTGCGCCGCGCCCCACAAATGGCGTCCAGCGGCCCAATGCGGTTACGGATAGGGCCAAATCTGCCCCCAAAGCCTCCGCTGCAGCCAGCGCGCCCAACCCGTTCATCGCAAAATGCCGTCCTGCGCTTTGTACTTTAAACAGCGCAAAATCGCCGCCGTGGCTGGCCCGCGCCACAGTCACATTGCCTTTTAGTGAGACCGTCAACAGTTTCCAGTCTTGTGCCGTTTCACCGAAATCCTGAACCTCCGCCGACAGGCTTATTGCATGGCTGCGCAGGATTTCAGCGGTCTCGATATCTGCGTTCACAATCGCTACGCCACCGGTTTCCAACCCATCAAACACCGCCGCCTTTTCCTGCGCAATGCCCGCAACATTCTCAAAGGCCTCCAAATGCACCGCCGCCACGGTGGTGACCAGTGCCACATGTGGGCGCGCCAGTTTTGCCAGCGGGGAAATTTCGCCGGGGTGGTTCATGCCAATCTCGATCACCGCAAACTCGGTGTCCTGCGGCATCCGCGCCAGGGTCAGCGGCACACCCCAATGGTTGTTGTAACTCGCCACCGAAGCATGGGTCTTGCCCTGCCCGTCTAAAATGGCGCGCAGCATTTCTTTGGTGGAGGTCTTGCCCACGGATCCAGTCACAGCCAGAACACGCGCATTTGTGCGCGCTCGACCGGCACGCCCCAAGACCTCAAGCCCCTCAAGCACATCATCCACAATCAACAGCGGCGCATCGGCAGGCACGCCCTCTGGCACGCGGCTCACCAAAGCTGCCACCGCGCCTTTTTCAAGCGCTTGCGCAACAAACTCATGCCCGTCCCGTGCCGCAGAGAGCGCCACAAACAGGTCACCTTCTTCAATAGTGCGCGTGTCAATCGACACGCCTGTGCATTCCCAAGTGGTTGTGCTTTTGCCGCCGGTTGCTTTTGCAGCGGCCTCAGATGTCCACAGGCTCATGCGATCCCTCCGTCCAGAGCAGCCACAGCCACGCTGGCCTGTTCACAATCATCAAACGGCAACACATCTTCGCCCACAATTTGTCCGGTCTCATGGCCCTTGCCGGCAATCAACAATGTGTCCCCTGGTTGCAGCGCATCGACGGCAAGCAGGATGGCCTTGGCGCGGTCATCCACTTCGGTGGCCTCTGGCGCGCCGCCCATGACTGCGGCTCGGATGCTGGCCGGGTCTTCTGTGCGGGGATTGTCATCGGTGACAAACACCACATCGGCGTTTTCTGCCGCCGCCTGCCCCATCAACGGGCGCTTGGCCGCATCGCGATCTCCGCCCGCCCCAACGATCACAATCAAACGGCCCATCACATGTGGCCGCATGGCCTGCAGAGCCGTCGCCACAGCGTCAGGTGTATGCGCATAATCGACAAACACCGCCGCGCCGTTTGCCCGCGTCGCTGCCAGCTGCATCCGTCCTCGAACGCCTTTGAGTTCGTGTAAAACCTCAAACACCCGCTCCGGTTCTGCACCACAGGCAATCGCCAACCCAGCCGCCAGCAGCACATTTTCCGCCTGAAACCCGCCCAGCAGGTTTAGCCGCGTCTGATACGCTTTGCCCCGGAAGGTAAATCGCATGTCCTGACCCGTGGCGTCAAAACGCTGTCCCATCAGGGCAATATCCGCCTCAGCCTTGCCCACGGTGATCACACTTTGGCCACGGCCACCTGCAATCATTGCCATATCCAACCCACGTGGATCATCGACATTGATTACCGCAGTGCCCTCTTCGGGCAACACCCGATTGAACAACCCCGCTTTGGCGTTGAAGTATTCGTCAAACGTCGCATGATAATCGAGGTGGTCTTGCGTAAAATTGGTGAACCCTGCCGCCCGCAGCTGTACACCGTCCAACCGGCATTGCGCCAACCCGTGCGAACTGGCTTCCATGGCCGCAAAGCCAATCCCAGCCTCGGCCGCTGCCGCCAAAGTGCGGTGCAACGTGATCGGCTCGGGTGTTGTATGGTTGAGCGGGGCCGTGAAATCACCTTCCACGCCTGTGGTGCCAAGGTTCACCGCCTCAAGACCCATTTCCTGCCAAATCATGCGCAGGAAAGTTGCAACTGATGTCTTGCCATTGGTGCCGGTGACCGCCGCCATGATGCCTGGCTGCGCACCAAAATACAGCGCGGCTGTATAGGCCAGCGCCTGGCGTGGGTCTTCGGCAATCACCAGCGCCGCATCACTGGCGGCCAGCTCCTGCTCCGCAATCTTGGCGCCCGCCACATCGGTCAAAATCGCCGCCGCGCCCATGCGCAAAGCAAACTGAATGAACGTTCCGCCATGCACGCGCGTTCCGGGCAGCGCCGCAAAGAGAAAGCCATCTTTTACTTCGCGGCTGTCGACCGCCAATCCAGTGATCGCCGGATTTAGCCCACCCATGGCTGTCAGACCCAATTCCGAAAGCTGTTTTGTGTCTGCTGCCATCTGCGTGCGCCCTTATTTGGCTTAGTTTGATGTCAGCGTTATACCAGCCAAAGGCGCAGGCTCAACCTCGGGACGCAGCCCCAAGAGAGGCGCAACACGGGTGATCATTTCTGCCGCCACCGGGACCGCTGTCCAACCGGCTGTGCGACGTGGCTCATCGCCGGACGTTTCGACCGGTTCATCGAGGCTCAGGATCAAAACATATTTGGGATCATGCGCCGGGAACATGGCAGCAAAGGTGGCAATCACCTTATCCTCATAATACCCGCGTCCATTTTCCAAAGGCTTGTCCGCCGTGCCGGTTTTCCCGCCTACGGCGTATCCTGGCACCTCCCCAAAAGAGGCCGTGCCTTCACTCACCACTTTGCGCAACATCAACCGCGAGGCTTCAGCGCTGGCAACGGTCATGACGCGCGGCCCTTGGACCACGCTGTCCTGCTTCAGAATGGTGGGCACCACTTTGGTGCCGCCATTGGCAATGGCGGCGTAGCCTGCCGCCAAATGCAGCGGGCTTGCCGACATGCCATGGCCGTATGAAATTGTCATGGTGGACAGCTCGGACCAGTTCTTAGGCAACAGAGGTTGTGCACCGCTGGCCTCAACCAGTTCCACCGACGTTGGTTCAAAAAAGCCTAGCTGTTTCAAGAAATCTTGCTGCCGCGCCGCACCAATCACCTGCGCCATACGCGCGGTGCCAATGTTGGACGACTTCACAATCACCTTGGTCAGCGTCAACTGCGCGCCATAATTGCGGAAATCGCGGATTTTGAACTTGCCCCAGCGCAAGGGACCAGCGGTGTTTATCTTGGTCTCCGGGTTCGCCAATCCAAGCTCCATTGACTGCGCCGCCGTGAAAATCTTGAAGGTGGAGCCCAGCTCATAAAGCCCCTGCACCGCACGGTTAAACAGCGGACTGTCCGCCGCCTGCCCCTGCACCGGCGCGTTTGGACGGTTGTTGGGATCAAAGTCCGGCAAGCTCACCATAGAGACAATCTCGCCAGTGTGCGCATCCATCAACACAGAGCTTGCACCTTTGGCGTTCATCAGCTTCATGCCACCCCAAAGCACCCGCTCCGCAGCGGTTTGTACTGTAAGGTCAATCGATAGGGTCAGCGCTTTGTCGCCATTGGCCGGATCGCGCAGCGCGTCATCAAAGAATTTCTCGACACCCGCGACGCCAACAAGCTCGGCATCATGCACATCTTCTTCGCCAAACGACGCCCCGCCAAGAATATGCGCCGCAAGACGCCCATTGGGGTACAGACGCATCTCACGACGGCCAAACAACAATCCCGGCTCGCCAATGTCATGCACGGCCTGCTTTTGCTCCGGGGAGATTTTTTTCTTCACCCAGTAGAACTTACGCCCATCTGTGAACCTGTGTTCCAGCTTCGCGGCATCCAGATCAGGGAAAATTTCCGCCAATCTCTGCGCAGCCACGGCTGGGTCGATCATTTCATGCGGATGCGCATAAATAGAGTGGGTTTCCAGGTTGGTTGCCAGAATGCGCCCTTTGCGGTCCACAATATCGGCACGCTCCGCCTGAATGCGACTGCCGGCATAGCTGGTGCGCGGTTCAGTCGCTTCAGACGTGCTGACCACAGCCATACGTGCGCCAACCGTCAAAAACGCGCCAGCAAACAACACGCCCATGATCAGCAAACGTCCTTCGGCCCGCGCACGCCCCTTGTTGCGCATTTCTTCATGGCGCTCACGCACGTTGGCGCGCTCAATCTGGTCCGGGTTTTCTCCGGCATTACGGGCATGCAGGATCGATGCCAATGGGCGCAGCGGCTTGCGGATCATGGCTTGGCTTCTTCCGAGGAGACTTCCACAGCATTTTCAAAAGTGATTGGCGCGTCGTTGGATGGGAAAGCCACCTGTTCAATTCGGCCAAACTGATCCGGGCGCAGCGGCAAAAGCTGCATGTCGTTGTAGTTGATTTCTGTCAGATCGCGCAGCCGGTCAGGGCGATTGAGATATGCCCACTCCGCCTTCAACACAGCCAAGCGTGCCCGCGAGACGCCAATCTCACGCTGGAGCCGCTCAGTTTCCCCAATCATCGCCTGCGTGCGATAGTTCTCTTGATACGCCCAAACAGAGAGCCCAATTACCATCCCTGCGGCCAGGATGAACAACACCATCCGCATCACTTACGCCCTCCAAGTGAAGGCATACCAATCGCTTTTCCAGCGATTTCACCCGCCGCAGCTTCAGTGCGACGCGCCACGCGCAACTTGGCTGACCGTGCCCGCGGATTGACTTCCAATTCGTCAGGGTCTGGCCCCACAGCCTTACGTGTAATCAGCTCAAACGCAGGCGTTTCCTGCTCGGTTTCCGGCGCGTAGCGGTTCACATTGCCGGTCTTGCCCGCACGGCTCTGCATAAACCGCTTCACCATGCGATCTTCAACCGAGTGAAACGTCACCACAGCCAGCAGACCACCGGGTTTCAGCGCCCGCTCAGCGGCCATCAGGCCACGAAATAGCTCGCCATATTCATCATTCACCGCAATGCGCAGCCCTTGAAAGCTGCGCGTCGCCGGGTGACTTTGTCCAGGCTTGGACCGAGGCAAACAGCTTTCAACAATGCCCGCCAGACGCAGGGTGGTGGTGATGGGGTCAACAGCCCGCTCGCGCACAATTGCCTTGGCAATGCGTCGGCTCGCGCGCTCCTCACCATATTGGAACAGAATATTGGCAATCTCCGCTTCTTCCGCCTCGTTCACCAGATCCGCAGCTGACGGCCCATCCTGGCTCATGCGCATGTCCAGCGGGCCGTCTTTCATGAAGGAAAAGCCCCGCTCCGCCAAATCCAGCTGCATGGAGCTCACACCGAGGTCGAGCACCACACCGTCCAAATCCTGCGCATATTCATCCATTTTGGAAAACACACCGCCGACCAGTTCAATCTGATCGCCATAGTCCCCAACCCAAGGCGCAGCCATTTCAAACGCCAGTGGGTCACGATCTACACCGTAGACTTTGTCAGCGCCTGCCTCGATCAAACCACGGGTATATCCGCCCGCCCCAAAGGTGCCATCCAGCCACCGGCCAGACACCGGCGCCACTTCACGCAGCAACGGCGCAAGCAGGACAGGAATGTGAGGGCGTTTGGCGGCGGGTTCGTCTGACGTCGCCATGGTTAGAAATCCTCGTCGCCATCGAGATAAATCGAGGGATCAGCGTCCGGATCAAAATCGTCATCCGCTTCAAGCGCTTCTTCTTGGGTTGCGTCGTAAGTCTCTGGGTTCCAGATCTCAAACGTGTCGCCTTTGCCACCAAAGAAGGCCACCGTATCAAGCCCAACCTTGTCGCGCTGCTCTTTCGGCAACACCAAACGGCCGGTTTCATCCACCGACACTTCCAACGATTGGGTGAGGTATAATTTTGAAAGCGCCAAGCGCTTTTTGCTGCCACGGGGCATCTTCATGATGCGGGCCACCACATCATTCATCGCCTCAACCGTGAAACATTCCAGAAAGTCGCGGGTCTTGCCGCCATATACAATTACGAGATTGGGGTTTTCGCCACTTTTCCAGTCAGGGTCACCTGCTTCGAGCACACGGCGGAACTTGGCCGGAATCGACATCCGTCCTTTACCATCCACCTTGTTGCGGCTTTCGCCTCGAAACATCAGCGCCACTGCCTATGGCCCTCTCAACCTGCGCGCCGCCCAAAGCGCCCTTTTTAAAGTAAAACGGCGGATTGATCTGCTGCCACTGATCAATCCGCCGTCCTCGTCCCGCTGAGCGGGTAGTCCAGTTGCGCGTGCCACCTGGGGGGATGTTCTGCTCGCCCACGCACCGGATCTCTTATTTTCGATGAAAGCGGGTGCCTGTATGAAACCTGACTTGGGATCGGAGGTCTTAGTGCCTCTCTTTATGTCCCGTCCTCATCGTGTAACTAGGGATGCCATGGGAATT
>NZ_CAJXIV010000067.1 GCF_913054185.1 uncultured Shimia sp. | reverse complement strand
GTCCTGCAAACACGCTCTGTCGAGCTGGCCATGCGCTACAAAGTGAAACTGCGCGTGCTCAGCTCTTTTGAAGAACAATCCGACGAGGCCGGTACGCTGGTCTGCGATGAGGAGGAAATCATGGAATCCAATGTTGTGGCCGGTGTGGCCTACTCCCGCGACGAAGCCAAAATGACTCTGCTGTCGGTGGCCGACCGCCCGGGCATCGCCTCCATCATCTTTGGTTGCCTCAGCGATGCAGGTGTGAACGTGGACATGATTGTGCAGAACATCTCTGAGGATGGCCGCACCGACATGACCTACTCCCTGCCCACGGATCAGGTGAAACGCGCCGAAACCGCACTGGACGAGCTTAAGTCCTCCGGTGGGTTGAACTTTGCCGAACTGGTGATCGACGAAGATGTCTCCAAAGTTTCCGTGGTGGGCATCGGCATGCGATCACAATCCGGTGTGGCGGCAAAGATGTTCAAAGTGCTCTCCGACGAAGGTGTGAACATCAAAGTCATCACCACCTCAGAGATCAAAATCTCCGTGCTGATTGATCGCAAATACATGGAGCTAGCGGTGCAATCGCTGCACGATGCCTTTGAGCTGGAAAAAGCCGGCTAACATCATCCCCAAGATCACAACGCGCGGCCCAACAGCCGCGCGTTTTTCATTGCAGCATTGTAAATGCCCGATTTTGCGGCATTTTGCCTCTTTTGCCCCCATGGGGTCGCGCAACACAGATCACCACGCTACGCTGCAGCACATCCGTTCACGCAAAAAAACACCACCTTACAAGCCACAAAACGCCTTTCTAGAATTTCCTTCGAAAAAATCGCTGCATTGCGGCGTAATATTGCCGCCAAGACATCAGCATAAACCGTTTTGATTCCCTCTGTGTTGTGTTCTATTCGGCCCCGAGTAGCGACAAGGACCCCACCTCCAATGGTGCAAAAAACCGAGACCGAGAGCCGCAAACTTCTGGGGCGTCTGCGCGATGCCTTGGCCGAGGACAGCGCCGGTCAAGAGCGCCTGGACAAAATCACCCATCTGATCGCCACCTCTATGGGCACAGAGGTGTGCTCGATCTATCTGTTTCGCGACGAAGAAACTTTGGAGCTCTGCGCCACCGAAGGTTTGAACGCAGCAGCGGTCCACCAAACCCGCATGCGGGTTGGCGAAGGCCTTGTTGGTCGCGTGGCCCGCACTTCCAAAGTGGTGAACACCGACGACGCGCCCAGCGCCAAAGGCTTCCGCTACATGCCGGAAACCGGCGAGGAAATTTTCTCCAGCTTCTGTGGGGTTCCGGTGCAACGGCTTGGCGACAATCTTGGCGTCTTGGTCGTGCAGTCCAAAGACAAACGTGGCTATTCTCCAGATGAGGTCTACGCGTTGGAAGTGGTTGCGATGGTGTTGGCCGAAATGACCGAGCTGGGGGCTTTTGTGGGCGAAGGCGCCGCCATGAGCGCGCGCCACCAGCAATCCGAACTTTTTCGGGGCGCCTCGGCACAAGAAGGCGCCAGTGAAGGCCATGTCTGGCTGCACGAACCCCGCGTGGTGGTCACCAACCCTGTCGCGGATGATCCCGATGTGGAGCTCCCCCGTCTGCACAGCGCTGTCGAAGAGCTGCGTGTCGGCGTCGACAAGATGCTCGATGGGGTCAAACGCGGCGACAAAGAACAGCTTGAGGTACTTGAAGCTTATCGCATGTTTGCCAATTCCAAAGGCTGGATGAAACGCATGGAGCAGGACATTGCCCGTGGCCTGTCCGCCGAAGCCGCCGTGGAGAAAGAACAATCCACCGCCCGCGCCCGTATGGAGCAGGTCACCGATCAATACCTGCGCGAGCGCCTGCATGACCTGGATGACCTGTCCAACCGCCTGCTGCGCATTCTCACTGGCCAAGGCTCCGAGACCGGAGCGGAGATGCCAACCGATCCGATTCTGATTGCCCGCAACATTGGCCCGGCCGAGCTGCTGGAATATGGCCGCAAACTCAGGGGCATTATCCTCGAAGAGGGCTCTGTTGGCAGCCATGCCGCCATTGTAGCGCGTGCACTGGCCATCCCGCTGGTCATTCACGCAGACAAAATCACCACCGAAGCGCTGAATGGCGACCACATCATGGTTGACGGCGATCAGGGCGTTGTGCACCTGCGTCCCGACGACACGGTTGTGACCGCGTTCCGCGATAAAATCGCCATGGCGGCAAAGGCGCAGGAACGCTACGCCAGCATACGCGACAAAGAGGCCAAAAGCCGCGACGGCGCAGTGGTCCACCTAACGATGAACGCCGGCCTGATGGCAGATTTGCCGTCGCTGGAGTCCTCTGGTGCAGAAGGTGTGGGCCTGTTTCGCACAGAGCTGCAATTCCTGATCCGCAACCAGATGCCCAAACGCACCGAACTGGCCCAGCTCTATTCCACCGTTATGGACGCAGCCGCAGGCAAACGCGTGGTCTTCCGCACGCTCGACATCGGCTCGGACAAAGTCCTGCCCTACATGGCCCCGCAGGACGAGCCGAACCCCGCCCTTGGCTGGCGTGCGGTGCGTGTGGCTTTGGACAAACCCGGTGTGATGCGCATGCAGTTACAAGCGCTTCTGCGGGCAGCCAATGGCCGACCATTGACCATTATGTTCCCCTTCATCGCGCAATATGAAGAATACACCGCCGCCAAGGCTGAGGTCGACAAAGCCATCGAGCGCGAAACCATTCTCGGTCACCCCCTGCCGTCCGATATCGAAGTGGGCGCCATGCTGGAGACCCCGTCTTTGGCCTTTGCCCCCAAGAAATTCTACGAAGAAGTCGACTTCCTCTCCATCGGCGGCAACGACCTCAAACAGTTCTTCTTTGCAGCTGATCGCGAAAACGAACGGGTGCGCCGTCGCTACGACACGCTGAACGTCAGCTTTCTGACCTTCCTCGAAGGCATCGTGAACCGCTGTCTCGACACCGGCACGCCGCTCAGCTTCTGTGGCGAAGACGCGGGCCGCCCGATCGAAGCCGTGTGTTTGGCGGCCATGGGCCTGCGCAATCTCTCGATGCGCCCGGCGTCCATTGGCCCGGTGAAAAGCCTGATCCGCCGTGTTGATCTGGGAGAGCTGCGTCGCGTGATCCACGCCGCGCGCGAACGCGGTGAGCAATCTGTGCGTCCAGATGTGATGGAGTATCTGCGCAGCAGCAGCTAACCAATGTAGCCGGGTGATGCCCGGCTACGCTTTCCCCAACCGCTTGCGCATCCCGTCGATCAAATCTTCAGGCGACACATCTGCCTCAACAGCCAGCTTGCGCAGGCCAAAATGCACATGCGCAATGTCCTGATAATAACTCGTGTAGGCGTAGTTGGTCGCCGCGCCCGCAGCTGCGCCAATCACCGGCACCATTTGCGCCGCCAGCTTTTGCCCCAGCACCGGCGCCAGCTTGGGCACAATCACCGTGCTGATCCATTTGGTGCCGCCCATTGCCAATCCGGCCCGCTGCTCCAGCATCGCCAAGTCCGCCCCGCGATCCGCCTCAAACGGCCCGTTCGCGGCCAACACCCGCACACAATCAAACCGCACGCTTTCATGGCTGGGATCAAAGCCATATTGCACGCCCACGCCTTGAATGGCACGCAACAGCACCGTGATGGTGATTGGCAGTTCCGCCAAAGACGACGTCACGCCGCCAACCCCCCCCGCCGCGCCCAGCGCTGCTGTAATGGATGCATTGACCCAATCCGGCTGATCTTTCACCAAGCCGCGACTGCCATCCGCCCATTTCACTGCCTGCATCAGAGCCACCTCCGTGGCCCCGCCCAACCCGTTCTGCACCTCATTTGGCAGGCTCTTGAGCAATCCGCTCACCGGCATGCCCAACACGCCCAGCACCTTCATGCCAAGCCCACTGGCCCCGCCATAGCGCTTGGCCAGCGCGTCCAATTCAGAGTTTACGTCAATCTCACGGTCCGGAATGTCCGGTAAAATTTCGATTTGGGTCATGGGTAAGAGGTAGGGGCACGGGACAACGGTTCAACCATTCAGAAAAGAAAGACCGCGCTCAAGTTCTGGATAACTTTGCAGGTGCGGCGATCCCTTTTGAAATGAGCGCTTTGAACCTGTGTGACATTTTTCAATAGTCCGACGCGTGACAGGCCTGATCATCTGATCCAATGAATATTGAAATACAACTGCAATGAATCGGTCCGGCCACTATCATTCTCAGCCGCTTAGCTTAAAGGAAGGTGGGACCCCACGGAGAATGAGCGATGAACCTTTCACAAACACTGCCTGACCTGATTGCGGCAGCACAGGTCAAAGCAAAGACATCTGAAGACACAATCTTGGAAATTCGAGAACACTTGGAACAGCAGACCGCATCAGAAGCTCAAATTGAGGACTTTCGCGCGGCCCATGTCGCGCTTGAATTGGCGGCGGTTGATACGTTTACCCTTTTTGAGGCGCGCATGCAGCACCATTTCAGACGGGGCCCGTTTTCTCGAAAATTAAGAGCGGCGCTTTTGGATGCTGGGCACAGTGACCTCGCCGATAGGATCCATAAATACTATCTGGCAATCAACGTGCTCAAACACGGAAAAGGCGCGAGCTATAGGGAGTTGTGCAATACTCCAACCGAGCTTTTTCATGTGAAGCGCGCCGAAACGATCACGTCACAAAACGACCACGCTCCTTCAAACCTTATAGATATTGGCGTATCAGGCTTTTTTGATGGGCTTGCTGCAACACTTCTTGAAGCCCAAAGATTCCTCGAAGATCAGTAGCTTTCAGGGCTCCATTTACACGAACGCTTGCTTTGCGAATGCTAACTCCTCAATTGAGAAAGTCCCCACCCCCAATGTCTGAACCGTGCCTGAAAATTGTGTTGGTAACACCCGAAATCCCTTACAATACAGGCGCCATTGGACGGACGTGCGTTGCATTGAACCTAGAGCTGATTTTGATCAAACCCTATGGGTTTTCGCTTGATGAGAAAGCCGTACGGCGCGCTGGAACAGACTACTGGAAATATGTTCATCTCAGCGAATATGAGAGCTGGCAAGCCTTTCTAGATGATCACACGCCGCCCCCCGAAAGCCTCTATTTCTTCGAAGAGCACGGCGACCAAACCGTCTACGATCCTGACTATCAACAAGATGGCTACTTGGTGTTTGGATGTGAATCCAAAGGCCTGCCACCGGAGATTCTAAAGGGTATGGAAGATCGAATATTCAGCTTGCCGATGCTCGATTCACGGGTCCGATCCCTCAATTTGGCCAATGTAGCCACTGCAGTAGTCTATCAAGCGATGCGTACTCAACTGGGTGGTTGAAAGCAGCCCCGCGGTGAGCTGGTTCGCAACGGCTCCAAGGGCCGCTCTACAGACGTTGGAGCAATAATCCTGATGGCACTCCCCTCTGCAATAGAGCATAAACCGGTATTGCTAATAGGTTGCAGAATGACTTACTCAACTCGCGGAACGCTGCACACATCCCCAACAACACCGTCCCACGCACCTTCCACAAGCGCCCGGCCCAGCACACGTTCAGGATTGGTCGGCGGCGGCATCACCACGCCGCCCAGCTTCTCAAAGCCAAATCGTTTGTAATACGACGCGTCCCCCACCAGCATGACCCGCTGCCAGCCCAAAGGGGCCGCACGCTGCAAGCTGTCCTCGATCAGGGACCGGCCCAAGCCTTCGCCTTGGTGTGTCGGGTGCACCGCCACCGGGCCAAGCAACAAAGACTGCACAGCGCCAATCTGCACCGGCCAATAGCGAATGGCGCCTGCCAAGATACCTTCGGCGTCCCGCGCGGTCAGCGATAGCCCAGCCACCGGGTCCACCCCATCGCGCAAACGGTAAGAAGACAGCGCCTCACGCCCCGGCGCAAAGCAGAGGTCATAAAGCGCCTCCACTTCCCACCAATCTTCACCGGTTTCCACTGCTAGCGTAATCACCTGCGCGCCTCATGCCGTCGTTCATTTTGCGGTTTCATCGCCCCTAACATGGCGCTAGGACTGCCTGCAAACCAATATGGAGTCAGTCCGATGTTCTATCAGCCAAAAGACGGCCACGGCCTGCCGCACAACCCGTTCAAAGCCATCGTCAGCCCACGCCCGATCGCTTGGGTCTCCACCCAAGACACCAACGGTGTGCGCAACCTCGCGCCCTACTCGTTTTTCAATGCCCTTGCGGACAATCCTCCGCAGGTGATGTTTGCCTCCACCGGCAAGAAAGGCGATCAGGCGGAGAGCAAAGACAGCCTGTCCAACATCCGCGCCACCGGTGTGTTCTGTGTGAACATCGTTGAGGAAGCCATTCGCGATGCGATGAATGTCTCCTCGGGGCCGCTGGGCAAAGATGACGACGAATTTGCGGCCGCAGGCCTGGAAGCCGCCCAATGTGACACCATCGACTGCCCGCGCCTTGTGGGAGCACCCGCCTCACTGGAATGCCGCCTGACTCAGATTGTGCCTCTCCTTGGAGAGAACAACTTTATGGCCATTGGCGAAGTGACCGGCGTGCACCTGCGCGACAATTGCATTGTGGATGGTATCTTTGACGTCACCACCTACCGCCCTCTGAGCCGCCTTGGCTACAAGGACTACGCGGTGGTCGACAACACCTTCACCCTCGCCCGCCCCGATCAGTAAACCGGGGCTTTAGGCGCGAGGGACATTTCGAAAGGAGGGCTTTATGCCCCTTCCCGATCCCAAAACCGCTTTTCCGGTCACTTTGCCGGACGGCAGCAAACACGCCGGCACCGTGTTTTTGTCAGCTGTGATCAAACATCCAAGATTTGAAGTCGGCGACAACACCTATGCCTCCGACTTCTCTCCACCTAAAAACTGGGCATCCCATCTGGCGCCCTATCTCTTTGACTTTAGCCAAGAAACCTTGCGCATCGGCAAATTCTGCCAGATCGCCCACGGTGTGCGTTTCATCACCAGCTCCGCCAATCACGCGACAGATGGACTCAGCTGTTATCCCTTCCCTGTCTTTATCAACGCCGTGCCGGATGGGTACCAACCTGACACACGCGACACGATGGTGGGCCATGATGTGTGGCTGGGCTATGGCGCTATGATCTTGCCGGGTGCACAAATCGGCCACGGTGCCATCATTGGCGCTGGCGCAGTGGTGCGCGGCACGGTGCCGCCTTATAGCATCGTTACCGGCAACCCAGGAACCGTGATCAAAAAGCGCTTTGATGACGCCACCATCTCAGAGCTTCTGGAGATTGCATGGTGGGACTGGCCCAAGGAAAAGATCGAGCGCGCGATCCCGGCCATCATGGCTGGTGATGTCGCAGGCTTAAGGACGGTCTAAAATATCACCTCAGCCAGTGTGATCCACACCGGCAGGCTTATCGCTCCCAATAAGGTTGTCTGCGCCACCAGTGTCGCAGACAACTCCCGATCTGCGCCAAAGCCCGACGCCAACACATGCGCTGCGCTCGCGGTAGGCAGTGCTGCCCAGATTACCAAGACAACCGCCACGCCGCTTTCCAAGCCCAGCACAAGCGCCAACACCAGTGCCGCCACAGGCATCACCAAGAGCTTGGTGGCGCAGATGATGCCACTGAACGCATCCAAGCGCGCCAAAGCGCCCCAGTTCATCGTTGCCCCCACCGAAATCAAGGCAATCGGGATCGCCGCCGCCGCCAGCATCTCCAAAGGCGCCAAAACAGGTGCCGGGATTGTAAGACCGGACAGTCCCACCAGCACACCGCCCAGAGAGGCAATCAAAAACGGATTGAGCGCCACTTTCTTGACCGTGCCCCACACCCCAAAGCTGCCGCCTCGGCTCAGCGCACTCACCGCAAACACATTGGCCATCGGCACCGCCATGCCAATCACCACCGCCATCACAGCTGCATCCGCCTTCTCCGTCGTGGCAATGGCAATAAACGCCAGCGCCGTGTTGAACCGCCACGCCGTTTGCCACGCGCCCGCAAAATCTAAAAACCGCTCCGGCCCAAACCGCCGCGCGCCATAGCCCACCGCAAGCCCCACCGCCAACAGCGCCCAAACCAACGGCGCAATGCCCACAACTTGGCTCACTTCCAAAGGCCTCTGACTTGCCGCCACAAACAGCAGCGCAGGAAACAGGATTTCAAAGTTAAGCTTGTCGAGCCCCTGCCAGGCATTGGCGGACAATCGTTTGCGCAACACGCCACCCAGTCCCACCAAAAGAAAAGACGGCAAGAGCCCGATCAGAATGGCAAAAAAGGTCATTGGAGCACTCCAGTGTGGTCCCATTCCTATTGCGCCTGTTCTGTCAAAGAAACAAGAGGCGCGCCTGACCCTGCGTGGGTGCGAAGCGCCCTCCTGGTGGGAGGGTTGGGCGCGCCTCGGCTTTGCCGCGGCTAAGACCTGCCAAACAAAAAGGGCCAGCCCCTCGGCCAGCCCATTTCTTAGTCATTTGATGCGGCGGTTAGTGCCCGCCGCCAAACACCCCGGTGCGCACCGGATAGTCCACGGCGATCTCATATTCCGGATCGTCATCACTATCGACCATCAGGTTGCCCGCCTTAGACAGCAGCTCGTGGCAATCGCGGCTCAGGTGACGCAGCACAACCTGCTTGCCCGCAGCCTCATATTTGCCTGCCAAAGCTTCAATTGCCTGCAATGCCGACTGATCCACAACGCGCGAACGGGCAAAATCTACAATCACATGCGCCGGGTCACTTTCGATCTCAAACAACTCGCCAAACCCTTCGGCGGAGCCAAAGAACAGCGGCCCTTCAATCTCATAGACCTTCGCGCCCGGATCACTCTCGCTCTCACGGGTGTTAGCATGGATACGCCGCGCGTTCTGCCAGCTATAAGCCAGAGCGGAGACAATCACACCAACCACAACCGCCACGGCGAGATCTTCGAGCACGGTTACCACGGTCACCAACACAATCACAAAGGCGTCCATTTTTGGCACTTTGCGCATGATCTGGAAGCTGTTCCACGCAAATGTCCCGATCACCACCATGAACATCACACCCACCAGCGCGGCCAGTGGAATACGCTCAATCAACGGGCTGGCCACCACAATAAAGGCGAGCAGGAACAGGGCTGCCGCAATACCAGCAATCCGCGTACGGCCACCGGATTTCACGTTGATCATCGATTGACCAATCATCGCACAACCGCCCATGCCACCGAAGAAACCGGTCACAACATTGGCAGTCCCCTGGGCGATACACTCTTGGGATGCACCACCACGCTTGCCCGTCATCTCACCCACAAGGTTCAGCGTCAGCAGGCTTTCGATCAGGCCAATCGCCGCCAGGATCACTGCATATGGCAGGATGATATAAAGCGTCTCAAGGTTAAACGGCGCCAACAGCGCAGGTGGGTAAATGCCTTCGCCCGAGCCAAACGGCACGTGGAAGCTTGGGAAGCCGCCTTTGATCGAAGCCATGTCGCCCACGGTTGGCACATTGATGCCAAACAAAATCACAACCAAAGCGGTGATGCCAATCCCCGCAAGCGGAGCCGGGATGGCCTTGGTCAGCTTAGGCAGCCCCCAAATAATACCCATGGTCAGCGCAACAAGACCCAGCATCATCACCAGCTGTGCACCGGGCAACCATGCCTCTGTGTTTGTCGGGTCTTTAAACTGGGTCAACTGCGCGAGGAAAATCACAATTGCCAAACCGTTCACAAAGCCCAACATCACCGGATGCGGCACAAGGCGAATGAATTTCCCCCAATGCAACGCCCCTGCAATGATCTGCAGAACCCCCATCAGGATCACGGTCGCAAACAGGTATTCCACCCCGTGCTGCGCCACCAAGGCCACCATGACCACCGCCAACGCGCCGGTCGCACCGGAGATCATACCCGGACGTCCGCCGATCAGCGCAGTGATCAAGCCGACCAGAAAGGCGGCATACAAGCCAACCAACGGGTGAACTCCCGCCACAAAGGCAAAGGCCACCGCTTCAGGCACCAACGCCAAAGCCACAGTCAGGCCGGACAAAACCTCGGTCTTAACCCGACCCGGTGTGAACCCCTCATCCTGCATAATGGACAGATTGGGGGGAGAAATATTCTTGGCCAGCATGGCCAACGCCGCGCGTCTCATGAGTGTACCTGCGTAAATTTGGGAGTGTTCGCTTTGCGCCTCCCTAGCGGGTTTGCCGTTAACAAACAATAGTGATGGCCGCTTGGGCCAATCTGTGTGCGGATTGACCTTCTTTTGGGTCCATTTTGCACCTCCGTGATACCGACGCATTACAGATGTGTTACTGACCCGGCTTTACCTTGCAATTCCCGCCCCTTGCGCCCAAAACTTTGCCCAAAGTACAGCACTGGGAGACGGGCATGACAGAGGCCAACAAAGAAACCATGATCGCCGTGATTGGCGGCTCCGGCATCTACGACATCGACGGTTTGGAAGACGCCACATGGCAGGCGGTCGAGAGCCCCTTTGGCGCCCCGTCTGACGAGATCCTCACAGGCCGTTTGGGCGGCGTAAAAATGGCCTTCCTGCCGCGTCATGGTCGCGGCCACGTGCACACCCCCACCTCTGTGCCTTACCGCGCCAACATCGATGCCTTGAAACGTCTAGGCGTGACCGATGTATTCTCCGTTTCCGCCACCGGTTCCTTCCGTGAAGAAATGGCACCCGGCGATTTTGTCGTTGTCGATCAATTCATTGACCGCACATTTGCCCGTGAGAAATCCTTCTTTGGTCCCGGTCTTGTTGCCCACGTCAGCGTCGCCCACCCCACCTGCCCGCGCCTCTCAGACGCGTGTTTCACCGCCGCCTCTGAGGCCGGTATCACCGTGCACAAAGGTGGCACTTATCTGGCGATGGAAGGGCCGCAGTTCTCCACGCTGGCGGAAAGCAAAATGTACCGTGAAAGCTGGGGCGCAGATGTGATTGGCATGACCAATATGCCCGAAGCCAAACTCGCCCGCGAAGCTGAGCTTTGTTACGCCTCAGTTGCGATGATCACCGACTATGACAGCTGGCACCCGGAGCACGGCGAAGTCGATGTGACTGAAATCATTGCCACATTGACCGGAAACGCCGAGAAAGCCCGCAACCTTGTGCGTGGTCTGCCTGCCCTGCTGGGGGCTGAACGTGCCGACTGCGAACACGGTTGCGACAAAGCGCTGGAGTTTGCCATTCTGACTGCGCCGGACAAACGCGACCCGAAAATGGTCAATAAGTTGGATGCGGTCGCGGGTCGGGTGCTGGCCGGTTAATTACCGCTGGACTAACGCACAAATCATCTGCTTGATGGGGCCTGCTGAATCACTCACAGGCCCTATTTCATGTCCCTAGATCTCTGGCTGACCTTTGTCGCCGCCTCTTTTGCACTTCTTCTGATCCCTGGCCCCACTATCCTGTTGGTGCTGAGCTACGCGCTCACCCAAGGGCGCAAAGTGGCTGTGGCCACGGCGGCGGGAGTCGCGTTTGGCGATCTGATCGCCATGACAGCCTCGCTCCTTGGGTTGGGGGCGCTTGTGATGGCGTCGGCCACGGCCTTCGCAGTGCTGAAATGGGCCGGCGCAGCCTATCTGCTTTGGCTTGGTTTCAAGATGGTGCGCAACGCCGGTCAGGCCAGCTTGGGCGACATCAGCAAATCCGCTGACCTGCCGACCCGCGGCGTGTTTGGCCACGCCGCAGCAGTCACAGCCCTAAACCCCAAAAGCATCGGATTTTTTATTGCTTTTGTGCCGCAGTTCATCGATCCAGCAGCTGCCATGCTGCCGCAATTTGCCATCCTGATCAGCACCTTTGTCACCCTCGCCGCGCTCAACGCACTGGCCTATGCGCTGCTGGCCGATCGGTTGCGCAACCGCATTGAACGCCCGTCTGTGATGCACGGTCTGACCCGGCTTGGCGGGATCACTTTGATGGGGATGGGGCTTCTGACAGCAACTCTTAAGCGCGCCGCTTAGCGCCTGTTTTTCTTCATGAATTTGCGGATAAACCCGCGAATTTCACGGGCGGCGCTGGTGTCGAGCTCTTTGCACAGATCGACAAAGGCGTCGCGCTCTTCTTTGTCTAGCCGCAGCACCAGCTGGCTGTCTTTTTTGTGCTTTGACTTCGCCTTGGACTTGGATTTGGGTTTAGACTTGGATGTGTCCGTCACCACGTCCGACTGCGCTTCGTTCTTTGATCCCACGCGACGCCCACCCGTGCTGTTGCCCAATCCTAGTCCGTGCTTACAGACCCCACCCCGCACCCGTCCAGAACAAAGTCGTCGTACCGCGACAAACTCCACCCTTGCGCGAAGCCGTCGCATCCGCCAAACCTGCTTCGTCTGAAATTTACCACCGGAACCAAAGATGCCCAAAAGCGCCGACGTCAAAGATTACATCCGCACCATTGTTGATTTCCCGCACGAAGGCATCATGTTCCGAGATGTCACAACGTTGTTTGCGGACCCACGCGGCTTTCGCATGGCCATTGACCAGATGCTGCACCCCTACGCGGGCACCCGCATCGACAAGGTGGTGGGTCTTGAAGCGCGTGGGTTCATCCTCGGCGGCGCCATTGCCCACCAGTTGAGCGTTGGCTTTGTACCGATCCGCAAAAAAGGCAAACTGCCCGGCACCACCATCTCACAGGACTACAAGCTCGAATACGGCGAGGCAATTGTCGAAATCCACGACGACGCCATCCAACCGGGCGAGCAAGTCCTTGTGGTGGATGACCTTTTGGCCACCGGCGGCACGGCTGAGGCGGGCATCAAGCTGATCGAGCGCTTGGGCGGCGAAATCATCAGCTGTTCCTTTATCATCGACCTGCCAGAGCTTGGCGGTCGCAAGAAACTGGAGTCTATGGGCATGGATGTCTCTGTGCTTTGTGAGTTCGACGGTCTGTAGAGGGGCATTGCCCCGTCGCCTCCGGCGACTCCCCAGGATATTTGAAGAATGAGAAGACCTAGGGCGCAAGCACTGCGCCCGGGTTCATGATGCCTTTTGGGTCCAGCGCAGCTTTGATGGCCCGCATCGCCGCCAGTCGCGTTGGATCGCCATAGGTCTCTAGGTCTGCCACTTTCAAACGCCCCACACCGTGCTCGGCACTAAACGAGCCGCCGTAGCGGTGTACCAAGTCGTAGATCTGTGTGCTCAGGTCATGGCGGATGTCGTCAAAATCATGCCGGCTGCGGCCCTTGGGCGGGAAGAGGTTGTAATGCAGATTGCCATCGCCAAGATGGCCAAAGCAGTTGATCCGTAGTGGGCATTGCGCGGCAATCTTGGCACTCATCTCCGTAATAAAGTTTGGCAAAGCTTCCAGCGGCAGAGAAATGTCATGGCTCGCCACCGAGCCAATGGCCTTGTTCGCCACCGGGATATGCTCGCGCAAGTTCCAGAAGTCGTCCCGCTGCCGGGCGCTTTGCGCAATCAACCCGTCGTCCACCAGCCCTTCCACCATCGCCAGCCCAAACAGCTCCTCCAGAAGCGGCTCTGCGCCTGCGCTGGTGCCCACTTCGATCAGCACCGACCACTCCGGTGGTGTCTCAAACGGCAGCCGCACGTCGGGCAGCGTTTCTGCCACAAAATCCATGCCATGCCGATGCATCAACTCAAAGGCAGAGACCGCCTCCCCAACAGACTCCCGGGCCAAGGCCAGCAAGCGCAACGCCGCGGCCGGGTCTGTCACCACCATAATGGCTGTGGCCACCGATTTGGGCCGGGCAAACAGCTTGAGCGTTGCTGCCGTAATCACGCCCAGCGTGCCTTCTGCCCCCACCAGCAGGTTGCGCAGATCATAACCGGTGTTGTCTTTGCGCAGCCGTGTTAGCCCGTGCCAAATCTCACCAGTGGGCAGCACCGCCTCCAGCCCCAGACACAGATCCCGCGCGTTGCCATAGCGCAGCACATTCACGCCGCCCGCATTGGTCGCCAGATTGCCGCCAATCCGCGCTGTGCCTTCTGCGCCCAACGACAGAGGAAACAGCCGGTTTTCAGCCTCAGCGGCTGCCTGCACATCCTGCAAGATCACGCCCGCTTCCGCGATCATCACGTTTTCCAACGGGCGCACCTCGCGCACTTTGTTCATCCGTTCCAAGGACAGGATTACCGGCCTGGCACCATCCTCCACAATTTGACCGCCTACCAGCCCGGTGCCGCCACCATAAGGAACCACAGGCACCTCAGCCGCATGGCATGCCTTCACAATTGTGGACACCTCCTCCACCGAACGTGGCAGCGCCACTACGCCGCCATTGCCAAAGGACCGCCCACGCGGCTCTTCCAGATAACGCGGTTCCGGTGCCCGCAACGTGCCCTCAGGCAGCTGTTCTGTAAGGGATTGGACAAATTCGGGGGAGGCATCATGTAAACTCATGGCCTTGATTTACGCGGTGCTTGCACCGAGGTCCACGCAAAATCCCTTACGGGTCTTGCAGATAGCGTGGTGACAGCACTTTGATGGTGGGACTACTTGGTAAGGTCCGCAAGCTCATGGTCAAACTGGACCGCCCCTCGTTTTCGATCAGATACTCATCTGACATGCCCGTCAGGAACGCACTTAACGTCCATTCCTCAAACCAATGCATCGGGATCACCACCTGCGCCTTCAGGCGCTTAAGCACCCGCATCATCGTGGGCACATCAAGGCTCATCCCCCCATCCACCGCCGCCATCACCACATCCAACCGCCCTAGGGCTGCATATTGCGCGTCATTGGGTTCGTGATGCAGGTGACCCAAATGCCCAATGCACAAGCCCGCCACCTCAAACACAAAGATCGAGTTGCCCTTTTCCTCCACACCACCAAAACTACGAATATCGGTGGAGACGTTGCGCACCAACATCGATCCCAGGTCCAGATGATGCTCTATCCCCAGCCCATAATCGCCCCACCCTGGCAGTACATGCGGGATTGCAGGATCAGGATTGGTGGTCCAATGGGTGTTGTGCGCGTGGTTCATCGTGACCACATCTGGCACCAGATTGGTCACCCCAAGAAACCCCGTGTAGTCGGTCACCACATCAAGGCCGTCATGGCTCTGGATCAGGAAAGACGCATGGCTGATATAGCTGATCCGCACATCATGCACCGCCAGCGGATCTCGAAACGACGCCTTGTGCAGAAATTCAATCCCTGGCACCTGCGCCAAAGCAATACAGTGGCTGGGCCGCCGATCCTGCGCGCTTGCCACTGTCGCCAACATTACCCAAAGAACCACAAGAAATCGCATGGTGCCGTCCTCCCTGTTTCAAGCAGGGTAACAGAAACCATCACATTTGACGTTCACGGTGTTTTGGGCTTCTTCTTGCGTCATGTATCCTGAAGAAGGCACTGCCTGCGGTGTCTGGGGCAACGCCCCTTCAGACCTGCCCAGCCAAGGTGCGGCCGCGCCGATCATGGCGCAGCGCAGCATACAGCACATGTGTGCGCCAGCGCCCGTTGATCTGCAAATAGCTCTGCGCCACACCTTCATATTTGAAACCAGAATTCTCCAGCACGCCACGGCTGGCGACATTTTCCGGCAAACAGGCCGCTTCAATCCGGCTCAGATCCAAACGCGTGAACGCATGATGCACCACCGCCTCTATGGCCTCGCTCATAAAGCCCTGACGCGCAAACTGCTGCCCAACCCAATACCCCAGCGTGCCCGCCTGCGCAGGCCCACGCCGGATATTGTCCAGCGTGATGGCCCCAATCAGAGCATTGTCGACACGTCGGAACATAAACAGCGGCACCGCGGTGTCATTGGTGATCGAACGCTGCGCCCAGTACACGCGGTTGGTAAAACTCTTGCGGCTCAGATGCGAGCTGGCCCAGACCGGCTCCCAAGGGATCAGAAAATCCGCACTGGCAGAGCGCAACTCCGCCCACTCGCGAAAGTCCGAATGGACTGGCGGGCGCAAAGTCATGCGCTCGGTGTCAATCCGAACCTTGCGACGCGTCAGAAGCATTAGGCTGCGCGCCTCGCTTCCAATGCTTCAAGCGAAGGGGCTGCGGACACCGGCCCATAAAGCGCCATCGCACTGCGCGCTTGGCCGGCCATTTGCTCCGCAAGCCGGCGCACATCTGCGTCAGAAACGCCATCAATGCGTTCCACAGTTTCCGGCAAGGTTGGGATTTGCCCCCAGATCGCCAGCATACGCGCCAAACGTTCCGCGCGGCTCGACGGGCTTTCCAACCCCATCAACAGCCCTGCCTTCATCTGTGTGCGCGCTCGGGCAATCTCCACCGGGTTCATGTCGTCAGCTGCACGCTTGAGTTCATCAATGGTGATCTCAGCCAGCTCAGCAATCTGCTCACCCGAGGTGCCCGCATAAATCGTGGTCATACCGGTGTCGGCATACGCCCCGGTCTGGGCAAAAATGGCATAACACAGCCCACGCTTTTCACGCACTTCTTGGAACAGACGGCTCGACATGCCGCCCCCCAAAACGCTCGAATAGATCTGCGCTGTGTAAATATCCGGGCTGCAATAATCCGGGCTTTCAAAGCCAATCGCAAAATGCGCCTGCTCAAGCGCCTTTTCGGTGCGGCATTCGCCCCCGGCAAACCGCGCTGGCACCAGCTCAATCACCGGACCGCGCTCAAGATGGCCAAACATCTCTTCCGCCATGCGCACAATTTCATCGTGATCCACCGCACCTGCAGCGGACAGGATCATGCGTTCCGGCCGATAGTGCTCGGTCACAAAGGCAGACAAATCTTCGCGACCAAACCGGCGCACATGATCGTCTTCGCCCAGAATGGTGCGGCCAATCGGCTGATCCGGATACGCCCGTTCCTGCAACCAGTCAAACACCACATCGTCCGGCGTATCCAGCGCCTGGCCGATCTCCTGCAAGATCACACCCCGTTCGATCTCAATCTCATTGGGATCAAAGATCGGGTTCAACACAATATCTCCGACCACATCCAGAGCCAGTGCCACATCATCTTTGAGCACCCGCGCGTAATAGGCGGTCACCTCGCGGCTGGTATAGGCGTTGATGTAGCCGCCCACGTCTTCGATAGTTTCCGCAATCTCCAACGCATTCCGCCGCTTGGTGCCTTTAAAGGCCATATGCTCCAGGAAATGCGCAATACCGTTTTGCGGCGCGCGCTCATGGCGCCCGCCCGCACTGACCCAAATGCCAATCGAGGCGCTCTCAAGCCCTGGCATATGTTCTGTGGCAATTTGAAAACCGTTGGAGAGTGTGTGCAGTTTGACTGTCAACGCTGTGCTATCCGTTCCTTGATCAGCGCTTCCAGCGCTCCCAAATCATTGGGAACACGGGTCACGCGTTCGTCTTTGTCCATCATATCCGCCATATGTGGCGGCAGTGCTGGCCGTGCTCCCATCGCGGCCTCAACCGCATCCGGGAACTTGGCCGGGTGTGCCGTGGCCAGAGTGACCATGGGCACCTCGCCCAAATAGGCATCCGCGACCTTTACGCCAACCGCTGAGTGGGGGCAAAGAACTTCTCCACACGCGGTAAATTCATTGGCAATGGTGGCGTTGGTTTCGTCTTCTGAGGCACGGCCACTGTCAAAATGCTCGCGCAGCGTTTCCATCGCACCTTGCGACACAGCAAATGCACCCTCGTTGAGCTCCTCCATCAACTGCGCCACCGCATTGCCATCACGACCATAGGCATCAAACAACGCGCGCTCAAAGTTGGAGCTGACCTGAATGTCCATCGACGGGCTGATCGACGGGGTCACGCCCTCTTTGGTGTAAGCGCCGCTTTCCATGGTGCGGTGCAGAATGTCATTCTGGTTGGTCGCAATCACCAGACGCTCAATGGGCAGCCCCATTTTTTTGGCGATGTAGCCTGCAAAAATGTCGCCAAAGTTGCCGGTTGGCACGGTAAAGCTCACCTTGCGATGTGGCGCGCCAAGGCTCACAGCCGAGGTCAAGTAATATACCACCTGCGCCAGCACCCGCGCCCAGTTGATCGAGTTCACACCGGCGAGTTTTACGCCATCGCGGAACTCAAAATCGTTGAACATGTCTTTGAGCTTGGCCTGGCAATCGTCAAAGTCGCCGTCCAGCGCCAGCGCATGTACGTTCGCATCTTCTGGCGTGGTCATCTGTTTGCGCTGAATGTCAGACACACGGCCATCCGGGAACAAGATGAACACATCCACATTGCTGAGGCCCCTAAAGGCTTCAATCGCCGCAGAACCCGTGTCGCCAGACGTCGCCCCCACAATGGTCACACGCTCATTGCGCCGCGCCAGCGAGAACTGAAAAAGCTGGCCAATAAGCTGCATCGCAAAATCTTTAAACGCTAACGTCGGGCCGTGGAACAGTTCTAGCAGATAGTGGTTGGGCGCCAGTTGCACCAAAGGAGCACGGGCGTCATGGCGGAAGTTGGCATAGGCCCGCGCAATGATGCCTTTGAACTCTTCATCGGTGAACGCATCGCCCACAAACGGCCGCATCACAACAAACGCAGCCTCTTCGTAAGACTTGCCCGCCAGCCCAGCGATGTCGTCAGCAGACAGGGTTGGAATGCTCTCTGGCACATACAGGCCGCCATCACGTGCAAGACCTGTCAACATGGCCTCTTCAAAGCTCAGCTCCGGGGCGTTTCCACGGGTCGAAATATATTTCACGTTTCTCAGGCCTTTTTGGTTTTGCGCATCCGGCGCAGGTAATACAAGGTCATGCCCACCCAGACAATTGCCAGTCCGTACCATGTCAGGACATATTCCAGGTGATTGTTGGGCAAGGTGGCAGTATCAATCGGCAACGGCGTGACAATTGTGCCCCCATCCGTGTCGTCGCGCACAATCAACAACACCGGCTCCGTCTTGAGCACCTCTGCCATCTGATCCACATCCCGAGCAAACCAGATATTGCCGTCCACATCATTGGCTGGTGTGTAGCTGTCGCGCTCATCTGGCCAATGTAGATTTCCAGTCACGTCCACATCATGAGCCGGGCGTGGCGTGCCTTTGTCTACAGTCTTGATCCAACCGCGATCAATCATGATCCGGCGGCCACCATCTGTGTCAAACGCTGCGACCAACCGGTACACAGCCCCCACATCTCGGGTGCTCGCCAACAGATGAATTTCATCTTCAGTGATGGTGCCGGACACAGCGACCGGCAGGTACTTATCGCGTTCCACATCAATCTGATCCGGCAGCGCAACAGGATCGCTCGCAATACGCGCATTGATGTCCGCAATCACGCTTTCTTTCCACGTCAGGCGCTGCAACTGCCAAGTGCCCAGCGACACCAGCACCACTGTGCCCAAAATGCCAAAGAACAGGGGCAAGAACAGTCGACGCAAAGCAGGGATCCTTCTCAATGGAAAAAGCGCGGCAGATGCTGCCGCGCTTTGCTTTAATCGTATCCGGTCTAAAGGATCAACCTTTAGTGGGCGGCCTTATTGGCCCCAGATGTAAACCGCTGCAAACAGGAACAGCCAAACCACATCCACAAAGTGCCAGTACCAGGCAGCCGCCTCAAAACCGACGTGCTTTTCTTTGGTGAAGTGACCCGCGTTCAAACGCATCAGACAGACAAACAGGAAGATTGTGCCGATCACAACGTGGAAACCGTGGAAGCCAGTCGCCATGAAGAAGGATGCGCCATAAATGTTGCCGGAGAAGCTGAACGCCGCATGGCTGTACTCATAAGCCTGGAAGGCGGTGAAGATCAGCCCCAACAGAACCGCGATGATCAGACCGTTTTTCATGTCTTTGCGGTTGTTTTCATGCGCCAGAGCGTGGTGTGCCCAAGTCGCCGCACAACCGGAGCACAGCAGGATCAGCGTGTTGATCAGCGGCAGGTGCCAAGGGTCAAACGTCTCGATGCCAACAGGCGGCCAAGGGCCATCCACAGCTGGGCTGTTGCCGGCCGGGTCCATTGGGTACATGCGGTGTTTGAAGAAGGTCCAGAACCACGCCAGGAAGAACATCACTTCGGACATGATGAACAGGATAAAGCCGTAGCGCAGACCGATCTGAACAACCGGAGTGTGGTCGCCCACTTTGCTTTCTGCAATGACGTCAGCCCACCAGCCAAACATGACGTACAAAACGCCAATCAGGCCAACCAGGAACATCCAAGGACCGTTGTCGTGCATCCACACAACGGCACCAAACAGCATGATAAAACCACTAAGAGCGCCCAGGAACGGCCACAAAGAGGGGTTCAAAATATGATAATCGTGATCTTTTACGTGCGCCATGTTTTCCATTTCCCTCGTTGGAAGGCTTGCCTTTAGTTTTTCTTTTACTCGCCCGCTGTCGTCAAGGACGCCAGTTCTTCGGGTAAGTCGGTTTCATAAAAGGTGTATCCCAAAGTGATCACCTTGATGTATTTTGCGTCCCGGTCATCCACGATTTCCGGATCCACGTAGAAGCTCACCGGCATCGTCACCCGTTCGCCGGGCTGTAGCACCTGCTCTTCAAAGCAGAAGCAGTCGATTTTGGTGAAGAACCCGCCCGCATCATAGGGTGCCACGTTGTAGCTTGCGGTGCCCGCAATCGGACGGTCACTTGGGTTATAAGCTTCGTAAAATGCCAGACCGGTCTCACCGATGCGGATTTCCATTTCACGCTGCAAAGGTTTGAACTCCCACGCCATATCGCGCTCGATGGAGGCGTCAAACCGCACCTTGATGGTCTTATCCAGGATCACATCGCTGCCGCTGTCAGCCACGTTGGTCACACCACCAAAGCCAGTCACACGACAAAACCAGTCATAAAACGGCACCGATGCCCAAGCCAGCGCGCCCATCACAAGGACTACACACACAGTCTGCAGCAGTGTCTTTTTCTTCGGGTCCATCGCCATTACTGGTCCCTCTGGATGCTGGCGTTTTCCGGTTCATAGTCACCACGGGTGACTTTCACCACGGTCAGGCCAAACACAATCACAATGAAGCTCACCAAAACCAGCGCAACCCCAAGGTTGCGGCCAAAGCGGCGCTTGTGCAGTTCATGATGTTCGCGAAAACTCATAGTCTTACCATCCTCCGATGCCATAAGGGGCCAACGTGGCCTCTGTCAAAATCGCACCAAAATGCAGGAACAGGTAAATCAGCGACAGAGCAAAAAACGCCTTTTCGCGCTTGTAGCCGTCAGCTTCGGAAATCTCTTCGTCACGGCGCCAGATCGAAATGGCACCGGCCACAAACAAGCCGTTCAGGATCAACGCTGTGGTCAGATAAATCGGTCCACCCACACCGGTGAACGCCATGCCAATGGCCACCACCGCGAGCAACAGTGTGTAGACCAGAATGTGGTTACGCGTCACGCGGCGGCCATGGGTCACGTGCAACATCGGCACGCCCGCGTCTTTGTAGTCGGACTTCATGAACAGACACAGCGCCCAGAAATGCGGCGGGGTCCACATGAAGGTCAGCGTGAACATCAGCACGCTTTCAATCGAAATGCCGCCGGTCACAACCGCCCAACCGATCATCGGAGGGAAAGCCCCTGCCGCGCCACCAATAACGATGTTCTGCGGGGTCCAGCGTTTGAGCCACATGGTGTAGATCACCACGTAGAAGAAAATTGTAAAGGCCAGTAGGCCTGCAGCCACCCAGTTGGCGGCCAGCCCTAGCATCACCACTGCAAAACCAGACAGCGCCACGCCAACGGCCAGCGCCTCTCCTTCGGTGACTTTGCCAGCAGGGATTGGACGGCTTTGGGTGCGCTTCATCAACCGGTCGATGTCGGCGTCATACCACATGTTCAGCGCGCCAGAAGCACCGCCGCCGACCGCAATGAACAGTATGGCGCAGAACGCCACAAACGGGTGCACAGACCCCGGTGCAGCCAACAGGCCCACGGCAGCTGTGAACACTACAAGCGACATCACCCGTGGTTTCAGCAGGGCGAAGTAGTCGCCAAACTCTGCGTCACCATGGCTGGCTCTGGCTTGCGTATTGATGCTTGCGTCGCTCATGTCTTCTCCAATTAAGATGCGCGCACAGCGCACACCCCACAGGCGTTGTAGGATGCGCGGTCTCCGCGCACCCAATTTTGTAACTTAGTCAGCGGAGGCCAATGCCACACCCGGCAGGGTGGACATGTCGCCCGCGTGCTCTTCGATCGCGCCCTTCAGCCAAGTGGCGTACTCGGCCTCGGAGACAACCTGCACCGTGATCGGCATATAGGCGTGATCTTTGCCGCACAGCTCAGAACACTGACCAAAGAAGATGCCTTCTTTCTCGGCTTTGAACCAAAGCTGCGCGATGCGACCCGGCACAGCGTCCTGCTTCACACCAAAGGATGGGATGGTCCAGCTGTGGATCACGTCCGCACCGGTCACGTCCATCACAACGGTCTTGCCTACAGGCACAACCACTTTGGTGTCGGTTGCGAGCAGATACTCATCGTCGTTATAGCCGTTAGCCGCCAGCTCTTCTTTGTCCAGCAGGAAGCTGTCAAAGGCAAACTCGTGGTCGGTGTACTCATAGCCCCAGTACCACTGGTAGCCGGTCACTTTAATGTGCACTTCACCTTCAGGAATTTCCTGTTGGTTGAACAGCACTGGCAGCGAGAAAGAGCC
>NZ_CAJXIV010000066.1 GCF_913054185.1 uncultured Shimia sp. | reverse complement strand
CTTGCAGGGTTGCCAAGGTTTCTTCCATCGGCGTGCTAAAATCGGTCTTGTGCAGTACCAGAAGGTCGATCCAGTCGGTGTCGAGCCGTTTCAGGCAGCCATCTACGGATGACAGGATGTGCCCACGAGACAGGCCTGCATCTGTGACGCGATCACTTTGGCGGAAACCAAGCTTGGTGCAAATCACTGCGTCGTTGCGCTTGCCCTTGAGTGTTTTGCCGAGGATATCTTCGGCTTCGCCACTGGAATAGCCATCTGCCGCGTCAAAGAAGTTGATGCCACCGTCCAGTGCGACATCAACCATGCGTTGGGCGTCATCAAGGCCAACTTTGGCAACGCCTGGGATCCAATCGGACCCATGCGTGAAGGTCATGGTACCTAGCGCCAATCGAGAGACAACCAGGCCGGAGTTGCCCATGCGGGTGTAGGTCATATCGCTCATTGTTTGATGGTCTCTACGGTCAGGTTGCCGTTGGTGTAGACGCAAATGTCACTGGCGATGCCCATGGCTTTGCGTGCCACTTCTTCAGCAGACAAGTCGGTGTCCATCAACGCGCGACCTGCAGCCAACGCATAATTACCGCCGGAGCCAATGGCGGTGACGTCATGTTCAGGTTCCAGCACGTCCCCTGCCCCAGTGATGACAAAGATGTCGGTGCCATCCGACACAATCAGCATGGCTTCAAGCTTTTGCAGGTATTTGTCTGTGCGCCAGTCTTTGGCGAGCTCCACAGAGGCGCGGGCCAATTGGCCTGGGGTGGCTTCAAGCTTGGCTTCGAGACGCTCCAACAGCGTGAAGGCGTCAGCAGTGGAACCGGCGAACCCCGCCACAATGTCATAACCGCCGGGGCTCAAGCGGCGCACTTTGCGTGCGGTGCCTTTGATCACGGTTTGGCCCAGGGAGACCTGACCATCTCCAGCAATTACAACTTCGCTGCCTTTTTTCACACCAATGATGGTGGTGCCGTGCCAACCGGGGAATTGATCCTCAGACATCCAAAAGCTCCTTCTATCCTTCGCTCTATATGAGCCTGCGGCAAGAAAGGCACAAGGGTATGGCTTGCCGGCGTGATTGCAAGGGCTTAGCGTCCGCTCTATGAGCAGTGAAACACAGGCCCGTTTTTACATTCCTTGGCCACATAGACAGCGTGCGGAAGCTGGTGATCATAATTTTATCAACAAGGTGGCCGATGTCGCCCGCTCCGCGGGTATGCAGGTCAGTTATGTTGATCCAAAGGAGGCCGATCCGCGCCTTGGCGGGTATTCGGTGTTCTATATGCGTGACCCGTTTGTGCGCAATTCGGTGACTTTGAGGAAGGCGTATTACTACCCGTTTTGGCACATCGAGCACACCAATGAGCGGTGGCACTGGGAAGTTGCGGAAACGGCTTTTGATCCATCAAAGATTGATGAAGCGGAAGCGCGAAAATTCTTTCAGGCTTGGCGACGTCGGCTCTATGAGCCTTTGCTGAAGTCCGTTGAGAAAGGTGAC
Source organism: uncultured Shimia sp. (assembly GCF_913054185.1). Taxonomy (GTDB): domain Bacteria; phylum Pseudomonadota; class Alphaproteobacteria; order Rhodobacterales; family Rhodobacteraceae; genus Shimia. Next base: position 21,220 of record NZ_CAJXIV010000066.1, on the reverse strand, counting down.
TTTGTGTATGTGCCGCTTCAGGGAAAACTGCTTGAAAAACGGTATTTTCAGCACTGTAGCCCGGTTGAGATGGTGGAACATGTTCTGGCGCAAGAGCCTGATCGGGAGGTTGTTGTCACGCTTCATCCCGGAGAGAGTTATTCAGATGAGGAGCGGCTGGTTTTGGACAACATGGTTGCCAAACATGCGCGCTTGTCTTTGCGTGTCGGCGGTATGGAAGAGCTTCTGCCGAAGTGCGCCTATGTGGTGGCGATGAATTCCAGCGTGGCTTTTGCGGGGTATTTCTTAAAGAAACCAAGTGTGCTGTTTGCAGGCATCGATTTCCATCACATTGCGGCCAATGTTGGTGTGTTGGGTGTTCACGGAGCCTTTAAGGCCGTGCGTGGTATGAAACCGCCCTACCCTCAATACCTGTGGTGGTTCCTTCAGCAGATGTCGATCAATGCGGGGCGGCCGGATGCTGAAGACAAAATCAGGGCGCGATTGGCTGGGCTTGGATGGCCTGTGGCTTGATCGTGAGCACCAAAAAAGGCGCCCCAATGGAGCGCCTTTAAAAATCCGTATTCTGACGGGATCAGAGCGCGTCTTCGATCCAGCTTTGCAGGGCAGCTTTAGGCGCGGCACCTGCGCGGTTGGAGATGACTTGACCGTCTTTGAAAATGAACAGCGCAGGAATGCCACGCACACCCAGAGCCGCAGCTGCGCCCGGGTTGCTGTCCACATCAACTTTGGCAATTTTAATCTTGCCGTCCATTTCGGCTGAGAGCTCTTCGAGCGCTGGGCCGATTTGTTTACAAGGGCCACACCATTCGGCCCAGAAATCCACGACGACTGGCACGTCGGCGTTTTTTACTTCTTCGTCAAAGGTGGCATCGGTGACAGCGACGGTTGCCATTTGGAGGTCTCCTGAAAGAGGGTGCTGGTAAGTGTTGGTTCGAGGGAACCTAGGTTTGCGAAGCGGGGTCGTCAAGATATGGTGTGGCTGCAAGTGATTTTGTCACAAGATCGTGTGGCAGTTCCATCAGCTCAGCCGTAGCCGTCCAAAGGATGGCGGTTTTGATGGGTGTATCAAAAATCTGTTCCAAAGCATGGGTGTAAGCGCCCATTTGCCGCAAAATACCGTCTGGCGTGGTGTTTGCTGAGGTTGGAACCGTGGCATTTGTTTTGAAATCGATGGCCCAGATGCAATCGTCTTGAATGACCAAACGGTCGATAATGCCATGAAGGCGGTTCGAGCCCAAATCAGCAGTGACAGGAACTTCGGCAAGCGCTGCGGGATCAAATATCCACGTAAGTTCCGGTTTGGTTAGTGCGTGTGTCGCTTCGGCCAGAAGATCTGAAAATTGACCACCGGGCATATCGATAAGATCGTCCTGCAATAGGGATGTGGCAATGTCTTGCCATTTGGATTGTGGATAGATTGGCAGGTGTTCGAGAAGCAGGTGAAGCCAAGTACCGCGTTGCATGGCGGCATCTTGATCCAATCCGTGCTCACCCCCAAGAGCTTTGGCACCGCCCAAATCCGACGGGCTGAGCGTGGCGGATTGAAGGATCGGTGCAGAAACGGGGGTTTTGAGAAACTCTGGTACGTCAGTGTTATTGGAGACCGTGGATGTCTCAGAAGCCGTGACTGTTCCAGCCCAATCACCATGATCCAGCCGTAGTCCTTTGCCACCTTCAAACTGGCATGGCGCTGCATCTGACGCAGTCATGGCGGTGCGGATGGTGTCATACCAAGTCTTGCCGTCTTTGCCCAAATCACCGGCCGCGGCAACGATCAGCCATTTCTCAGCCCGGGTCATGGCCACATAAAGCAGGCGCAGCCGTTCGGCGGCTTGTGCCTCAGCCATGGCTTCGCGGGCAGAGGTCAATGGTGCGGGGGCGCTATCTGACGGCATATTCCAAAGTGCAGCGCCACCAACAGGTACAATAGGCGCGTCGGTTTTGATTAGGCGCTTGCCTGTGTCCGGCATAATCACAATCGGCGCCTCGAGACCTTTGGAGCCATGTACCGTCATCACGCGGATGCGGTTGGTGGCGCTGTCCATCTGGCGTTTTATCTCGAGATCATCGGTCTGCATCCATTGCAGGAAGCCGGTGAGAGATGGAACGGAAGACTTTTCAAAAGCCAAGGCTTGGGTGAGCAGTGCGTTGATGCCGTCCTCCGCCTCCGCGCCGAGACGCGCGAGGAAAGCACGGCGGCCTTTGTGTCGAGTTAGGACGCGCTCGATCAAGTCATAGGGGCGCAGAAAATCAGTGTTTGCGCGCAGATCATTTAGGACTGCCATGGTGTGGGGGAACTCTTCGCCACGGTCGCGTAGCGCAGCCCAAAGGTAGGTTTTTGGTGCCCGGTGGTGGGCCAAATCGAACAGCGCCTGTTCGGACCAGCCAAACAACGGGGACCGTAGGATCGTTGCCAAGGACAGATCATCCTCTGGCGTGGCGAGAAAGGACAGCAGCGCGCCAAGGTCACGCACGGCCATTTCACCGCCCACCTTCAGGCGATCTGCACCGGCAATTGGCAAGCCGTGTAATTTGCAGGCGCGGATGATTTCATGAAACAGGTCTGAGCGGCGTTGCACAAGTATGAGGAAATCACCGGGCTCAACTTTGCGCTGCAAATAGGCACCATCCGGATCGCGTTTGTCAGCAATGGTGTCTTGCGTGATCATTCGTTTGATTTGCGCAGCGATCCGGTCCGCCAGAATAACTGTGTGGTGGGTGTCCCCAAGCCGGTCGACAGGATCAAACCAATCGTCTTTTTCTGCTTTGGCAACCGGTTCCACAACAGGCCAGAGGTCCACGCGACCGGGCATGTCGTCATTAAATGCGATGTGACGATTGCCCGTTGGGAAACCGGCGGCGGCGTGGTTTTCAAAGCATTTGTCGACAAGGTTGAGCACGGCAGGTGAAGAGCGGAAAGAATACTCCAGGCTAAGGTCCTGAAGCTGGCGCTCTGTGGGCTGCAATCGCGCGGCAAACTCGTCGCGCATGCGGTCAAACTCAGCTGGATCTGCGCCTTGGAAGCTGTAGATCGACTGTTTTTTGTCGCCCACAACAAAAATGGTTCGGGTGTCATCATCCCGCGCGCCGGACCCGGAGGTAAACTCTTGTGCCAGTCGTTCGATCACCTGCCATTGAACCGGACTGGTGTCTTGAGCCTCGTCCACCAGAATATGGTCGATGCCGCCATCAAGGCGATAGAGCACCCATTCTGCCACTGACGGTTCGTTGAGCAAGTTGCGTGCACGTAAGATCAGGTCGTCAAAATCGAGCCAGCCGCGATGTTGTTTGGCCGAGTCGTAGCGGGTGAGGAAGTTTGCGGCAAAGGCATGTAAGGCGGCACTGCGGTCTTTTGCTTGCAGCGCCAAGCGGCGGGCGCGTGTGTCTTCAACGCGCAGCATGAGCGGTTTGATGCGCTCCATCAAATCCGCATGGTTGGTGCGCAGTGCTTTGGTCGGGAAAGTGTCTAACTTGGCGCAAAAGGGCTCTTTTGCGCCTTTGCCGGTGAGGAACACGGATTCCAGAACTGGCAATGCAGTGCTGTCCATCGAAGAGATGCTTTTTAATTTGGTCGCCGCCCCAGCGTCAGTTTTTCCGCCGGTCAGTAGAACACCAATCAACTGTTGAATGAGGTCCCATTCGCCGCCGAGAAACACATCTGCTTGCACAGCGGAATGATCATATCCCTCCGGCAAGCCAAGCAGCGAACATAGTTCACTTTCGGACATTGGATGGCGCAGCTTGTCGGCATTGCGGCAGATGTCCGCGGTCAGATCTTCCAGCGAAGCCCCGGTGAAATGTACCGCCAAATCGTGGATCAACGGTGCGTCCGTCCCTTCTGCCATCTGTTCGACAATTTCTTCACGCAAAAGGACAGCGGCGCGGTCCTCCATCTCACTGAACAGCGGCGAAACACCGGCTTCGAGCGGGAAGCGGCGCAGCATGGAGGCGCAAAACGAGTGGATGGTTTGGATTTTTAGCCCGCCAGGGGTTTCAATTGCGCGCGCAAACAATGTGCGCGCGTTCTTGAGGTCTTCAGAGGCGGATTTTCCAACAACGCCGAGGTCTTTCAGTTCGGTTTGCAGTGAGTCGTCAGATTTCATGGCCCAGCTGCCCAAGCGCTGGAACAGGCGGTTCTGCATCTCGCTGGCAGCGGCCTTGGTGTAGGTCAGGCACAAAATGTGTTGTGGCAGCACGCCTTCAAGCAAGAGGCGCGCAACGCGATCGGTTAACACGCGGGTTTTGCCGGATCCGGCATTTGCGGACAGCCAAGTGCTGGCATCCGGGCGGGCAGCAGTGATCTGGCGTCGGGTGGCATCGTTCATCGGTTGGGTCATGACAGGGTCTCCGGCGCGGGTTCGTCCGTGGCGTCCCACTCGCCAAACCGGGCCAATTGATCAAAATCACCCTCGTCGCGTTCTGTGCGCATTGCTCGGCGGGAGGTGAAACCTTTACCGTCAGCGACATAGTGCTGGATCAATGTGGTGAACTCTTCCCACACCTTCGTGGGAGGCGTTTCCAAGAGAGGCGCGGGTTGATCTTTGGGTGATGTGCCAAGCCCAATGTAGATCGCATCGGCCACGTCGGACGGGTCGATGTCCTTGAAACCGCCCTGTTCCGCCATCGCGGCTTCCAGCAACAGCTGTTTGTCAAAGTAGGTTTGTTCGTCTTTGGACGGCGGCAAGCCGGTTTTATAATCATACAGGATCAGTGCACCGGCTTCTGTTTGGTCAATCCGGTCGGCTTTGGCGGTTAGTCGGAAGCCAAGCTCAGGAATAAGGCCCTCAGCAGAGGTTTCAAACGCCATCGGCGTGGCGTGTGCGCGGCGGATTTCTTCGCCATGAACGATGTGATCAGCCACGCGATCTAGACGCGCTTGCCACAACGCGCGTGCAGTGGCCCAAGGCACATTTTGTGCAAGAACAGTCTCTGATATGGTAAGGAGTTGCTCTCGCGTGACTGGTTTGTCCTCCGCCACGGACGTTTTGATCAATTGCTCCAAAACGTCGTGCACTACAATGCCGCGTAAGAGAGCGTCCGGTGTGCGCATCAAAGGATTGAGAGGACGTAGCCGCAACACATGTTTGGCATAGATCGCATACGGATCTCGGATTAGGCGTTTGATTTCTGTCACCGACAATTGGCGCGGGCGCGCCTCTGGCGGTGGCGTTGGTGAGGGGCGCGCGGCGGCAGGCACCAACGGAACGGTTTCCATGGCACGCACGTAAGACAGCCAAGCGTCTCCGCGCGCCTTCATTTCCCTCAATGCTTCGGGGCCATGTTGTCCCGGCAAGCCGCTGAGCAGATTGGTCAGGCGGTTGACCCAGCGTGACGGCACGGTTTCCGCCTCGTCGGAGCGAACCGAGCGGGTGATCCAAACCTCTGGCGCGCCAATGGCTTGTTGAAAGTCATGCGCGGAGAGACCGATGCGGCGTTCGGGTAACAATAGGCCTGCTTCATGCCTGAGTTTGCGGTTGAGCCATGGATCCGGGCTGGGCGACTCCGGCCAGCTTCCTTCATTGAGACCACCGAGGATCACCAGATCTGCACCTTGGACGCGGGCCTCAAGTGTTCCCCAAATCAGAAGGTTCGGATGGCCTGCGTCGCGGTCACGGACTTCTGCACGAGAAAGGAGAGCGGCAAACAGATCAGCATAGTCGGAGGGTGTAATGGTGCCTACCACCTCGGCGTGATCTCTGACTTCTGCGACAAGTCGTGCAGCGGATCGCCCTGCGGCTTGATCCCACAGTCCACCGCTGCCGTCTCCCGGTCCCTGTGCAATCCGTTCGGCAAGCGCAATGTGGGTCTCCAAGAGGGCGGACATATCATTGCTTGTTTGGCTTGCGGCGCAGAAGCTGTCGATGAGCCATGTCATCCACTCCGTCATATCACTGTCGCGCGCAGCGGCCCATGCGCGCATGTCCTCAGCGATTGGGTATGTGACACCCTGTCTCCGAATCCAAAGCTCCAAATCACGCGTGTATCTGAGATGATCACCCCGGTTTTCGCCGCTGTGGGCGAGCGGGTGTTTCAGAAGGGTTAGTAGCGCCTCGGAGGTCAGTTTTTGGTGAAACAGAGCCACAATATGGCGCAAGAATCGGCCTGGAGGTGAAAGCTGAAGGGGCTGACCGGCGCTGTCATCTGGCACAATGTCCCATCGATCCAAAGCGGCGGTGACTTGTCGTGTCAGCATCCGGTCCGGCGTGATCAGAGCGCAAGTCAGGCCCTCGTCCGCCGCTTTCCGAAATCGCGCCGCGATGGCGAGCGCTTCTTCGCGCTGTGTTGTGGCTTCAACAAGTGTGATGTCTTGCGTTGCCTGTGATAGATCACCAAGTGTTGAACCTTCGCTCAACCATTGATCGGTCACCGGCGCAGGGCGGAGTGCGAGGGAGACAACCTTGTTACGTGCGGGCGACGGTGCGATGCACTTGTGCCAAGGAGTCACATCTTGCGGCGTTATACCGAGGTCTTGGATCAAGGCACGGAAGCGATATTGCGGATGATCTTCGCTTTGAAGCCCGTCCGAAAGATGGTCCCAAGTTGCTGGCGGCATGTCAAAATCGAAGCCGGGCAAAACCACGGCACCCTGTGGGAGTTGGGCCACGGCCTGCATCAGCAGCTGCATTGTGCCGCGTGATCCGGTGGATCCAGCCAAAATGATCGGGTTTTGCGGTGGGGTTTGATCCCACGAAGACACAATTGCCTCGATGGAACGACGTTGTCGGGCCTCCTGCCCAGGTGCGCTGTCCATGTCCTCGATGAAGTGGCGGGCAATTCCAAAAAAGGACTGCGCGCGTGCCCAGTGACCGGATTGGTCACTGACATCCAGCGCTTCGATTGTGTCAACTGGTACCCCTTCGCCCGCCATTTCATCAAACAACGCTGCAAGGCTGTCAGCGAGGTCATAGACAGATGCGCGGGCGGCGAGATCAGGCTGTTGTTCCAGCAGTCGGGTGACAAGCTGGATCAGCTCAAAACGTTGTCGGACTGGCGGCGCGGCGGCTGGAAGGTGCGCGGATGCGGCGTTTGCAAACTCCCCCAGGAGTTGGATGCGTGGCAGCAGTGTGGCTGGCCCTGCGTCAAACAGGGCGTGTACCCGGCGGGCCATGCGGGCGGTGTTTACAATCACGGTGGCTTTGGCAATGGCGTCGGGGCGTTGATCTGAGAAGCGCGCACGAAGCCCATCCACAAGGTACTTAGGAAAGTCAGCGCCGGGCGGGAGGGCAAAAACACGTGGCGAAGTGCTGGGTTCAAACATCGTTTGTCTCCACAAGGTCTTCTGCGAGCCTCAGCCCTTCCGGGGAGCCAACATCACACCATTTTCCGGGATAGGTCAGGCCATAGAGGCGACCAGAAGCGAGCATGTTGTCCCAGAGTACATTGAGGGAAAACGATGTCTCGGCGATATCCGCCAACCCGTCGGTTTTTAGGATCTGAACACCGGAATACACCACACCTGGACCCCGTTTGATTTGACCAGCCTCGTTCAAGATGAAATCCCCAGCGCCTTTGTGACCAATGGCGTTTTCTTTTGGCAGGCACAAAAGTAGCGCGTCCATGTGGTCTGGCTGCCAGGCCTCAAGCAGCATTTCAAATGGGTTTGGGCCTTGCCAAACCGCGTCCGTGTTGCTGGTAAAGACCGGACCGTTGCCAAGCAAAGGCAATGCGTTGCGTAAGCCACCCCCAGTCTCCAAGACGTCAGGGAGTTCTATCGAAACCTGGACGCCGGTGCCCTCTAGATGTTTGGCCACTTTCTGATGATGGTAATGCGCGTTCACGATGGTGCGTTCGGCCGCAATACTGGTGGTCAATTCGAGCGTGCGGTCCAATAGGGATTTACCACCCACCTGCAGGAGTGGTTTTGGAATGTCACGTGTGAGCTCACCCATGCGCGTGCCAAATCCGGCGGCGAAGAGCATTACGGCGTTGGGAGTGTCGCGCATTTGGCTTTCAGTTTCTTGAGAAGATCAGGAGTTGGAGCGGGCAGGGTGTTTGTCAAAATCTTAGCTGGCTCTTGCAGGGCAGGGTGCTTCAGGTTTCGCATCGCCAGATTATACACACGCGGGATTAGGTCCACGTAGTTTGGCTTTCCATAGTGCATACATAAGCGGGCAAAAACACCGATGATCCGCAAGTTTCTTTGCGCACCCAGCAGGGCGTAGGCGACATCAAAATTCTCCGGATCAAGGCTTGATGACTGAACAAAATGAGCTTTGGTGCGGTCTTCGATCTCAATTGGCACATCGCGGCGGGCGTCTTGCAAAAGAGACACCAAGTCATAGGCCCGGTGACCGAGAAGGGCGTCCTGGAAATCCAGTAAGCCCACACAGGCTTCATTTTGTCGGCTGGGGAGCCAAAGGAGGTTCTCTGCGTGGTAATCGCGCAGAACCATGACGTCAGAGGTGTCAAAATAGGTTTCAAAAATTGGCAATATAGTTTGATGAAACGCCGTCCAAGCCTGTTCCCATGGAAGATCTGCGCCGGAGATATACCAGGAGAAAACCGGTTCGATCATTTCAGCAAGTGTCGGCGCGTCCATGCATTGGAGACCGTTGGGTGGCCTGTGCTGATGCAGCACAGTCAGCACGTCTGCGGCTGCCAGGTAGAGTGGGCCTTCTTTGGCGGTGCCCGCTGGGATGACGCGCGCAAAAAGATCGTCACCCAGGTCTTCAATCAGCAACAAGCCTTTTGCGTGATCCGACAAAAATATCTCCGGTGCGGAAAGTCCTTTGTTCGTCAAAAACGTCGCTATCTTGGTGAATTGCTCTGTCGAGTTTCCGCCTTCTGTCGGTGCGTCCATAAGCACTGCAGTTTCACCCGATCCCAACTTGAGACGTTTATAGCGACGCGCGGATGCGTCGCCAGCCAGATTGCAAACTTCAGCCGTGGACCATTTTGTTTTGGCCAGGAAGGATCTGATCGCGTTGTCGCGGGAGCTCATTTTGCGATCCCCTTAAGTTTCTTTGACCAGCTAGAGGACGCCCAAGACAGTGTCAGTCTGCGCTGTTCGGCAAGCTCTGACACTTCGAATTGTAGGTGCAGCGCATTCTCCGGTGCCAATTCCGCCAACCGATCGGGCCACTCAACAAGACAAATGGCCTCCTCAAAGGCATCTGTCAGTCCCAGCTCCACAACTTCGTCCGGGGCGGACAGGCGGTACAGGTCGGCGTGCCAGATCTCTGACTCGGGACCATCATACACTTGAACAAGCGTGAAGGTTGGCGATGGCACATCCTCTTGCACGGGCAACAAAGCTTGGATCAAGCTGCGGGCAAAATGGGTTTTACCAGCACCGATTGGCCCCTCAAGGAGCAAAACATCACCAATTGTGAGTGTGGCGCCAATCTGAACGGCCAAAGCCTGGGTTTCAGGGGGGGAGTTTAAAGTGATAGTGCGTGAGAATGCCGTCATGGGGCCACAGTAAAAACGCGCTCCAAGACCTGCAAGCGTGTTTCGGGATCAATGGCTCGCAGACAACGGTAATCTTACCGGATTGATTTCTTTGAATGTCAGCAAGGTGACCCCACCCGCCACAGGCGCCACTTCTATACTCAGCACTTCACCAGTTGTTTTGGTGACCGGGGCGGACCATGCGCTGCGATCAGATGTAGAGAGAATTCGATTTTTGAGATCTGCCCATATTGGAGATGGCAAGCAGTCTGTTTTCCAGTGTTGGAGAGCGTCTCGGAATGTATATTCGGCAAACGAGCTGTCCGGGTCACTTTTCCACAAGTCGCGGTAGCTCTGATTGCACAACCGGAGCTGCCCAGTGGAGGAAAACAACACCAGGGCGTCATCTACCGTGTCCAGAACGCTGTGTACTTGTTCCAGTTCGCTTCGGAACCTTCGGGTCACGGTGATTTCTGCTGTGATGTCTTCAAATAGGAACACCAGAGCGCCATCTGCATGAGGGCGACCGGACACTTTGTAGGTCACGCCCGTGGGTAGGGTCCATGTCTCGCAAAACGCACCGCTTAGGGCCTTTTGCAAAATCTGTGACACCTGTGTGCGCCATTCCATGTGACCGCCTTGTGCAGGGACTACGTGGTGTTCTCGCAGTTGGTCAAAAAAAGCAAACAGGTCACATCTGTTAGATAAAAAATCCGCGGACACACCTGTAAGCTCTGTCAAAGCGGGGTTGAACAACACCAATTTTTGGGTTTGGTCAAAAATCGCAAGACCCGCAGAGAGCTCTGCAAAAGTTTTGGAGAAAGTTTGCACAAAATTGCGTCGGGCGTCCTGGGCGGATACTTCGGCATCCGCCTCGGTGGCATAATACATGACATCTGGACCGGCATGCACCGCGGTGACGTTAAACCAGTGTGTGCGACTGTTGTCGGAATTGGACAATTGAAATCGTTGGGCGGGCTCACCCGGTTCAACGGATCTGGTGTCGAAAAGATTCTGTGCATCTGCAGAATACCCGAGTGACGCGCCAAGCGCCTTGAATGCGGAATTGCGCCAGACAACAACACCGTTGGCATTGGCTTTCCAAATTGGATTGGGTGCCTGAAACATGGCCTGTAAAATCGCAGTTCTGCGAGCCAAGTCGGGCGCATCATCTTGCTCTAAGGTGACGCGGGCCACATCGTTCCATTGATCCAGTGTAACAATAGAGCCGTCGTTTGGATCCTTTGACGTCAAAACAGTGATGTCTCTGTTGTGCGACGCACCTTGGGCAAATGGAAAATCGGGAAAGCTCGCGGACAGCTTTTTGCGAAGGGCTTCCCAGTCAAACCGGTCGGTTGGCGTTTCCGAGCATATCCGGAGCGCAGCTGGGTTTGCATCCACCAAGCTGCCTGCACGGAATAAAAACCGCGCAACTTGAGGCGAAGGCTCGGAACGCTCCGTGAGAGGACGTGAGCCCTGTGCCTCGAATTCCTGAAAGTTTCGGATTGCGGCCATTGTTGCGAGGCTCGCAAGTGCAAGAAGCGCAAAAAACAAAATGCTTAACAAAAACATAGTAGACCTCAAAGCTATTTGGAAACAACGAGGAGTACGTAATTAGCTCATGTGAATAGATTACTGAAAATTGCAGATTTTACAAGTTTACGCGTGCTTTGGCTTAAGATTGATGTAACGGATTGTCGCCTTCTCCAACGGCTGAGAGGTTCATTGCGGCATCGACTTTTGCTCTTGGCCAAATCACTTCTACAACGGCCCCACGACGCTCTGAGTTTTCGTCATTGTCATGCAACTTGCCGGATCCATTGGCAAAACTGATTTCTGCACCAGATCTTTCAAGAAGCGTCTTGGCGATAAAGAGGCCGAGTCCCATTCCCTCATACCCAGGCCGCCTTTTGACTTCTTTTTCCGATTTGCGATAGCGCACAAATGGATCTCCAATGCGTCCGATTAGGTGTGAGGGGTACCCCGGTCCGTCGTCCATGATGCGCACAGAAACCGACTCACTTGTGCATTCGGTTTCAACCCAAACGGATGTTTTGGCAAAATCGACTGCGTTTTGAATCAGATTGCGCAATCCGTGAATAATCTCTGGGCGCCGCAGGATTTCCGGGCCGTCTAACAGGTCAAAATGATCAAAGATAATTTCTTTTCCTCGGGTCATATGCGGCTCAGCGGCCTCTTCGATAACGGTGGAAAGCGGGGCTTTGCGCAGGTGCAAGTCATCTTTCCCTGCCCGGCCCATGGAGCGCAGAATATCGCGACAACGGTCTGCTTGTTGGCGGATGAGGGCGGCGTCTTCATACAACTCTGTTTGACCCTCCAGTTCTTCCATAAGCTCTGCGCTGGTGAGCTTGATTGTGGCCAAGGGGGTGCCCAGTTCATGGGCCGCCGCGGCGACAACGCCTCCGAGATCGGTGAGCTTTTGTTCGCGTGACAACGCCATTTGGGTCGCCGCGAGTGCTTCGCCCATCGAGGACATTTCTGACACAACACGGCGTGAATAGAGGGAAGAAAAGAACAGGGCGATGACGATGGCGGCCCAGTTCCCAAATAGGAAAACATCTGGCACCCGCAGGATAAAGAAGTTGTCCGTTCGAAGCGGTATGTGGAATTCGAGCAGGACTGTAACCAAAGCGACAGTGAGGCAAGCCAGTAACACGGCGGATCGTACTGAAAGCACGGAGGCCGCGATGGAGACCGGGGCGACAACCAGGAAAGAAAACGGGTTGTGCAATCCGCCGGTAAGGAACAGCAGGAAGCAGAGTTGCAATACGTCAAAGAGCAACATGGCCATGTTCTCTTTTTCAGTGAGCAGCTTGTTCTCAGGAAAGACAAAAGTGGCGATCAAATTACCAATGATTGCGACACCAACAGCCATGTAACAAAGGCCATAATATAGTTCCAAGTGAAAGCCGAACTGGGCCACCAAAAGTGCAATAATCTGTCCGCAAATCGCGATCCAGCGCAGCATGATAAAGGTGCGCAAGCGAATCCAGTTGCTGCGACGATTTGCATTGAGCAGTTCGCCTGACAAATCCGTCATTTCCGAGCCTTTCCGCTTGTGTCTTTGAGCAACCTTGATAGGTCTCAACGTCATATCCCGCAACTAAACGTGATGAGGTTTGACATGGGTCGTGCGTTCTGGAGAACTTACTGGGGTACAATCGGTTTTTTTGCGGCGTTAGCGACGTTTGTAGCGATCTTTGCGCTTGCCGGCATGTGGTACGTGAGCCGTGGCAAGGATGACGGCGATCAGTTTGCGCAATGTCGTCAAGGTCAGGTTGCCGGTGGCACCAGCGCGATTGGTGGGCCGTTTGAGCTGGTGAATGGCGCCGGGGAAACCGTGACGGACAAGGACGTTTTGACCAAGCCGTCGTTGGTCTATTTTGGCTATACATTCTGCCCGGATGTCTGTCCGTTGGATAACACCCGTAACGCAGAAGCTGTTGATATCCTTGAAGCAGATGGCAAGATCGTGACACCGGTGTTTATCACCATTGATCCGGAGCGGGACACGCCAGAAGTGATGGGCGACTACGCAGGGTATCTGCATGAACGCATGATTGGTCTAAGCGGTTCCCCTGAGCAAGTGAAAGCAGCCAGCCAAGCTTACCGCACCTATTACAAAAAACAGCCTGCGGAAGATGGGGATGAAGAGTTTTACCTCGTGGATCACTCCACCTTTACCTATCTGACTCTGCCCGAGCACGGGTTTGTCGAATACTTCCGCCGTGACGTGACGCCAGAAAAGATGGCTGAAACGGTGTCCTGCTTCGTAGACAATATGTAGTAGCGACGGGTCAGTTTGACCCAATAGGCAAGGGGCGATAATACTTGTCCAAACACGCAGTGGGGAACAGGTACATGACGGAAAACGCGCTGTCGGAGATCGGGCCGGACAAATCACTTCTGTTGGTAGATGACGACGAGCCATTTCTGCGCCGTCTCGCTAAAGCCATGGAAAAACGCGGTTTTGAGGTGGAAACGGCTGGATCCGTTGCGGCGGGGCAAGCGATTGCTACGGCCCGTCCACCAGCATATGCCGTGGTGGATTTGCGGCTTGGAGATGGCAATGGCTTGGATGTAGTCGAGGTCATTCGCGAGAAGCGGGCTGACAGTCGGGTGGTTGTCCTGACGGGCTACGGAGCGATTGCCACTGCGGTGGCCGCGGTGAAGATCGGGGCGACGGATTATCTCAGCAAACCAGCGGATGCGACGGATGTGATGAACGCACTTCTGAGTGGGCCGGATGAGCTGCCGCCACCACCAGAAAACCCGATGAGTGCGGACCGGGTGCGTTGGGAGCATATTCAGCGGGTGTATGAACTTTGTGATCGGAACGTGAGTGAAACCGCGCGTCGGTTGAACATGCACCGTCGGACGTTGCAGCGGATTTTGGCAAAGCGGTCGCCGCGTTAGGATTTGGCCAGAAAGCCCCTAAAACAACGTCGGTATGGCGTCGGTATTACGGCTGCATCGCGACGGTGCGGTAAAGGTTAACCACCTTGGGTTCCTGATCAGGACGCAACAGAAACCAATATGTCAAAGACGCGGCTTCCATCGGGAGGCCGCGTCTTTTGCTTTTTGAATGATCTGCCCGGTCAGGATGCCTGGCGAAACTCTTCTGCGTTGGCATCAGAGGCCGTGGCGTCAACCCGGAATTGGCTCATCAGTTCCGCCAGCTTATTGGCGTCTGCGTGCAGAAGGTGACCGGCTGCCGTGGATTCCTCGACCATGGCGGCGTTCTTTTGGGTCACTTCGTCAAGCTGATGCACATTGCCATTGATTTCGTGCAGGCCGGTGGCCTGTTCAACTGTGCCGTTGGCGATGCCGCTGATCAGCTTGGAGATTTCATTAACCCGGTCCACAATGTTGGTAATTGACGTGCCGGTGTCCCCCACAAGGGACACGCCGTCTTGAACTTGGCGGGTGCTTTCACTGATGAGAGATTTGATTTCTGTGGCGGCTTCTGCGGATTTCTGAGCAAGAGCGCGGACCTCAGATGCGACAACAGCAAAACCACGACCATGGTCCCCGGCACGGGCGGCTTCCACACCTGCGTTCAGGGCCAGAAGGTTGGTTTGGAAGGCGATGTCATCAATCACCCCAATGATCTGTGCAATCTGGGTTGAGGACTCTTCAATTGTGGTCATTGCAGTGACCGCCTTTTGGACAACTTCGCCGCTTGACTGCGCCTGTTCTCGAGCCTCTGACATGGCGTTTTCGACACTGCGGGCGCTGTTTGCAGATGCTTGAACCGAGGTGGTGAGTTCCTCAAGTGCGGCGGCGGTCTCTTCCAGTGTTGCCGCCTGACTTTCGGTGCGGCGGGACAGATGATCCGCCGATTGGCTGATCTCGGCGGCGCCAACATTGATGCTGTCAGCGGTGGCCGTGACATGTTGAATGGTGGTTTGGAGGTGCTCCAGCGACACATTGAAGCTGGTGCGCAGGCTTTCGTATTCTTCGGCAAAGAGCTGTTCGATTGTGCAGTCGAGTTCTCCGCGTGCCAAATGAGCAAGGCCATCCTCGAGGCTGCTGACAAATGTGCCCCGATCAGCGATGCGGGTCTCTTCGATTTGTCGCAATTGATCCTCTGCCTGTGCTAAGGCAAGCCGGGTTTTTTCCATGCTGCGGCTGAGGCCACCCACTTCGGCGCGGCTTTTCAGATTGGCAGGCACAAAGTCGAACTCCTTGTGTGCGAGTTTGTCCAGATCTCCCTGAAGGGCCGAAAATTGAGCGGTAAAGGTTGAGATAAGACGCCAGCCAATGCCTGCACTGCACAACAGGCAGGCGGCAGAAACGGCCAGAGTCAATATGAGCGAATTGCGGGCATTTCGGGCCTCAGCAACAGCAATCTCTATCATCTTATCGGAAACGGTGTTCTCAACACCACGCAAAGAGGACACCCACCGAGTAGACCGTTCAAACCAATCCTTAGACGTGTAGTTCGGCGCCAGTTGGCCTGGGCCTGTGGTCAGAATCTCTTCCCGAATGCCCGGTAGACCCGTTGGTGCAAGGCCGGCGCGGATATCGAGATTGGTAAAGTGGCTTTCCAGGGAGAGATTGGCGATGTCCAGAAGTTGGCGTTCAACAGCGCCGGTACGGGTGAACCAGCGGAAGGCGGCCAGATCAAAGGTCTGACGCCCAAAGGCACCCGACCCGGCGGCACGTTGTTGGCCGGCGGCTTCTTTAGCGTAAGACAGGTTTACAAGACCGGAGCTGATTTGGCTGAGCTCTGCGTTGTTTTGATGCAGAAGCAAGTCACTCACGTCCGAGAGCACTTTGGCAATCATGCCGGAATAGCCTGCGCCCATTTCGCCGGGTTGGATTTTGCGGTCGGTGACATTGGCGCGCAGCGTTTCAAGTGGAGCCAGGTGTTTCAGAATATGAACAGCGCTTGCTGGTACCTTTTGAGCTGCTGTGTCGGCGAGGGTGCGGGTGGCCCTCAGCTCAGACATTGTGCCTTGATCTGCTGCGGTGATGTGGACCGCTGACAGACCACGCTCGACCTGAAGATGGTGCACAACTTCGAGCAGTGCCACGGAGTCTTCGGTGATGACCTGTGTGGCTTGTGCGTTGGTCAAGCGGGTCCAGTCATTGCGCGCCTTGAGGCTGCCGATGGCAGCCAAAGCAATTAGAGGAATGATGATCAGTGCCAGAATTTGCGATTTGAGCGTCATGGCGATGCCTTTTTGGATTTCTTGCTTTTGTGTCGTTGGTTTGCAGGTGGCATGGCCGGTCTGAATGGGCGGTTAACGCGAATTGGAAATGCGCTTCTGGAATTGCACAGCAGCTGAAACAGGAATTGAAAACCGCTTATGATTTCCAAAATCGAACTGGAAAAACCGTTCAAATATCGGAGGTTGCGGGCGAACTTCCTTGGTCGCGACCGGCATCGTCATAAGGAGAATAACGGGTTGGTACAAAGTGTCGCAGAATACAAAACCACAAAAAACCGAGGCGGTATTAAAGGTGTATATCACATGCAATAAAAAAAGCCCGGCACAAATGGCCGGGCAAATTGGAGTATATGGGCAGATTTGCCGCTATGCGACGCTCCGCTTCTTGTTTTGGGGTGTCACGCTGCTTTGTCGGCCAGCATTTCGTCCACAATCGCAACTGCGACGTCAGACGGGCTACAATCCATGGTTTTGGCGCGGGTGAATATGCGGTCCAGCGTGGTTTCGACAGCGGAGAGCTTCTCATCGACATAAGTGGTGCGGTTGCCGGTGGCGAGGACCTCTGTGGCGACGTTGATGATGCCACCGGCGTTGGCGACAAAATCGGGCGCGTAGAGGATGCCGCGGGCGTGCAAGCGGGCGCCGTCCTCAGAAGTGGCCAACTGGTTGTTGGCGCCGCCACAGACCGCAGCGACGTTCAATTTGGGGATGCTGTCTGCGTTCAGAACTGCGCCAATTGCGCAAGGGGCAAGGATATCTGCCTCAACGGTCAGGATGTCGTTTGGACCGGCTGTTTGAGCGTCATATTTGGTCGCCAGAGTTGCCACGCGCTTGGCGTTGATGTCCGCGAGGATCAGTTTAGCGCCAGCTGTGTGAAGGAACTCACAAAGGTAAGTTCCAACATGGCCGAGACCTTGCACGGCAACAGTGCGGCCGGTCAGATCTGCGCTGCCAAATTGATGTTTGGCGGTGACTTTGATCGAATTGAAGATGCCGCGGGCGGTGATTGGGGAGGGGTCGCCAGAGGCGTGGGGGCCGTCCGGCAGACCGGCCACAAATTTGGTTTCCGTGGCCAGCAGCGCCATGTCAGCCGGGCTCATGCCCATGTCTTCCGCGGTCCAGTAATCGCCTTCGAGCGTGTTGATGGCGCGGGCGAACGTCAGCAGGTGCGCCGAAGTTTTTTGCGCGGCGTCACCCATGATCACGGCTTTGCCGCCACCCAATGGCAGGCCTGCGGCGGCGTTTTTGTAGGTCATGCCCTCAGACAGGCGCAGCGCGTCGGTCAAGGCGGCGTCTTCGCTGGTGTAAGGACGCATGCGTAGGCCGCCTGCAGCTGGCCCCAATTTGGTCGAATGCACCGCAATAAAACCGGTGAGACCAATACTGGCATCATGCACACGCAATACGGTTTCGTGGGTTGGGGTGGCCAAACGGGTTATTTGCATTGGGCGGTTCCTTTGTTCTTGATTTGCTGCGTCCCAGGCGCCGAGTGGCGGCAAATTGACACAGGATCAACAGAGGTTTTCTCCAAATGCACCTATGCGGATGGGTAAATTTTAGAGATACTGGCCTGAATATGGTTAATTTTTGGAGATTTTCCCTATGGATGCCATTGATCGTAGAATCGTGCGGGCATTGCAGCTCGACGGGCGCATGAAGATTGGTGACTTGGCGGAGCAGGTTGGGCTGTCCGCCACGCCTTGTGCACGGCGGCTGGAGCGATTGCAGGCGGATGGGGTGATCACCGGTTATGGCGCGCGCGTTGACCCGCGCAAGATCGGGTTGCCGGTGACGATTTTTGTCTCGGTGGAGCTGGAGGCGCAGGGCGCGGATGTGATCAATAATTTTGAGCGCGCGGTGAGTGCGTTTGAGGAGGTTATGGAGTGCTACCTCATGACCGGTTCACGGGATTTCCTGCTCCGGATTGTGGCGGCGGATCTGGATGCGTTTGACGCGTTTCTGGAGCACCGCCTGATGAAGGTGAAAGGCGTGCGCAACATGCGTAGCAATTTTGCGTTGCGCGCGTTGGTACGGCGGGACGTGCTGCCAGCGATGTGACGGCTTAGAGGTCGTAGCGTTTGCAGATCTTTTGTACAAAAGTGCCGTCGTCCAGCGGGACGTCTCTTAGGGTCCTGTAGTCTTCGAAGCCGCGGCTTTGATAATAGGCAAGCCCACCTGAGTTGTCGGCGCGGATTTCGGCGTCCATCCATGTATAGCCCAAGGCGTCGGCGGCTTTCACGCTGGCGTCAAACAATTTGGTGCCAATCCCGAGCCCGGTGCGCCCGGCTTTGACAAACGTGCCAATGGCGCAAGCCTCTGGCGGCAAGTCGCCCCATGGCCCAATCCATTGGAAGCCCAACAATGTGCCGTCTTCAGTCAGGGCGACGTGCCAGTTAGATTTGTCTGGGTCC
The DNA here is from genome assembly GCF_913054185.1 of uncultured Shimia sp. Classification (GTDB taxonomy): domain Bacteria; phylum Pseudomonadota; class Alphaproteobacteria; order Rhodobacterales; family Rhodobacteraceae; genus Shimia. The sequence continues at coordinate 2,718 of NZ_CAJXIV010000066.1, read as the reverse complement.
GCCATAAGCCAACCCTCCAAATCCTCCCGAGACATAGGATTGGTCATCGCGGTGGAACCGCCAATGGCGATGATCTCGTTGAGCAATTCTGCGGTTTGGCGCAGGTCTACGGCGGCGCCTTTTTGGATGGTTATTGCGGACATGGCACACTCAATATCAGGGACTAAATAGGCTCAAAACGCCGCCAAAAGGGCTTCGTGGCGATTGGTGTAGTCTTTGCGCACGTCAACAGGTGGGCGCAAACGGATCGACAGACCTTCGATGACCTTGGGATCGGGCACGCCAAACAATTTGTTGGCCTCCGCCACGGAGAACCCAGCGATTTGGGTGGCTTCCATCCAGGCGGAAATTTTGTCTGCTTTCTTGATTTGCGCCTTCAGCCGTTTGGGGGTTTCAGCGGGCAGACCAAAACGGATGTGGATTGCAGCCATCAGCCGGTCATCCAATTCGCCGTAGTCCGGACCCACTGCGGCTTTTACTGGGGAGATCATGTCGCCAATCACATACTCCGGGGCGTCATGCAGCAAAGCCGTTAGGCGGGTTTTGGGCGTGGCGGATTTGTACATGCGGCCGTAGAGCTCTTCGACCAGAAGAGAGTGCTCTGCGACGGAATAGGCAAAATCCCCGTGAGTCTGGCCGTTCCAGCGCGCCACAAAAGCCAGCCCGTGGGCAATGTCTTCGATTTCAATGTCCACGGGGGTGGGGTCTAGCAGGTCCAGTCTGCGACCGGACAACATGCGCTGCCATGCTCGTGCCAAAGGGGTGCCTCCTGGTTGTGTTAAACCGGTGTACGCTAGCGACGCGGCGATGCGCAACAGTCAGTCTGATCGGAGATGTGCAGGCGTCAACCTGCGGCCACGCCAGATGTGATCAGCGCATTTGTGATCACGATAAACGTGCCCATCAGCAAGATGGCAGGGATGAAGAAAGCAGACCGAAACATGGGCTGTTTTTGCGGTGGAGTTGGTGTGCAAATTATTAATATGCAGGGATTTCTTAACCTTTTGGTTAGCAAGCCGTTAACGGGATTTTCTGGCTATACCGCTGAGAGCAGTGCCGATGCGGAAGGATAGATTGTCTACCTGGTCACAAAAATGCCACATTTGGAACGCACCCTATATTGTGTCGGGATCACGTGCTGCCACAAAACAACGTGATCAGGCGTGTTTTGTAAAAGCGCGACGCGATACCGACATTACTAGCGAGGGGGGCACGTTTTCAAATCGGCTTCCTCCCGCGTGTCCCCCTCTCCAACCTCAACGACATTGATCCAATTGGGTCAATCTGCGCGAGAAAGGAGAGCGCTATGTTTAAGAGAGTAGTAGGAGCAGCCTTGCTGTTTGGCATGGCCGCAGCAGCGCCACCGGCCAATGCCGCCGGATGTGCGATGCGGGACATCGTTGTGGAACGTTTGCAGAGCAAATACGCCGAAGCGATGGTCGCAGGTGGGCTACAAGGCTCCAACGACAACAAGTTGACCATGCTCGAGGTTTGGTCATCTGAGAAAACCGGGACATTTACGGTGATCATGACCAATGCGCAGGGATTGTCTTGCATTTTGGCCGCCGGAACGGACTGGTTCCAGCAAGAGGCAGTGCTGCTGCCTGACGGAATTGAAGGCTAAAGCACGTCAACAGCGTTTCGAAACACATCTGATAACGTTGTAGAAAGCCCTTCTGAGTGTTATCTGGTCGCCAAAGCAAACCCGTAAGGAGCTGGGCGCAATGGCGACCGATTACACAGTAAAAGATATTTCCCTGGCCGATTTTGGCCGTAAGGAACTCGATATTGCCGAAACCGAGATGCCGGGCCTGATGGCGCTGCGCGAGGAATTTGGCGACAGCAAACCACTCACGGGTGCACGTATTGTTGGCTCGTTGCACATGACCATTCAGACCGCGTGTTTAATTGAAACACTGGTGGCGCTGGGCGCAGATGTGCGCTGGGCCAGCTGCAACATCTTCTCCACACAGGACCACGCGGCGGCGGCGATTGCGGCAGCAGGCGTTCCGGTGTTTGCGATCAAAGGTCAGTCGTTGGAAGAGCACTGGGATTACTTGGACAAGTCGTTCATGTTCCCGGAAGGCGCAAACCTGATCCTAGATGATGGCGGCGACGCTACTCTGTATGTGCTGTTGGGTGCCAAAGCGGAAGCGGGCGAAGACCTCGGCGTGCCGACGTCGGAAGAAGAAGAAGCCATTCACGCGCAGATCAAAAAGCGCATGGCGGCAAGCCCTGGCTGGTTCACCAAAACACGCGCCGACATCATGGGTGTGTCTGAAGAAACCACCACGGGCGTACACCGCCTGTATGATCTGCATAAAAAAGGCGAGCTGCCTTTCCCTGCGATCAACGTGAACGACTCTGTCACCAAGTCGAAGTTTGACAACAAATACGGCTGTAAAGAGAGCCTGGTTGACGGCATCCGCCGTGCCACTGACACAATGATGGCGGGTAAAGTGGCCGTGGTTTGTGGCTATGGCGATGTGGGCAAAGGCTCCGCTGCCTCTCTGTCAGGTGCGGGTGCGCGTGTGAAAGTGACCGAAGCGGATCCGATCTGTGCCTTGCAGGCGGCGATGGACGGCTATGAGGTTGTGCTGTTGGAAGAGTCGCTGGACGCGGATCTGTTCATCACCACCACCGGCAACAAAGACGTGATCCGTATCGAGCACATGCGCGAGATGAAGGACATGGCGATTGTTGGCAACATCGGCCACT